>JANMSR010000272.1:0-3768 GCA_031389565.1 Burkholderiales bacterium | reverse complement strand
AGACCGCCCGTGAACCCGTTTCGATTCCTGGCCCTCGCGCTCGGCCTGGCCCTGGCAACGAGCGCCGCCGGACCGGCGCGCGCCGAGTACGGCGACGTCGTCATGAACAACTACTCCGACGCCGCAAAAATGCGGCCGGTGGTCTTCCCGCACTGGTTCCACCGCGTGCGCTTTCGCTGCAAGGTCTGCCATGCCGACCTGGGCTTCCAGTTCAAGGCCGGCGGCAATCAGATCGACATGCTGAAAATCATCGACGGGCAGTTCTGCGGCGCCTGCCATAACGGCGAACTCGCCTGGTCGGCCGAGAACTGCAACCTGTGCCACTCGGCCAAACCGGGCACGCCGACCCAGGTGCACGAGAGCACATTGCAGAAGCTGGCGCCGTCCACCGCCGCGGCTGCCCCGTCGGCTCCGCCGCGTGCCGGCACCCGGCCCTAAGAAGCACGGCCATGAAACCACTTTTGCACCCACTGCTCGCAGCCCTGGCGGGGCTGGCGGCCTGCGCCGCGATGGCGCCGGCCGCGGCGCAGAGCCCGGCGGCCAAGGCGATCTACGAAAGCGGTTGCGCCGGCTGCCACGGCAGCGGCGTGCTCGGCGCGCCCAAGCTCGGCGACGCAGCGCAATGGGCACCGCGGGCCAAGGCCGGCATCGACGCCCTGGTCAGGAGCGCGATCGCCGGCACTGCCAAGGGCATGCCACCCAAGGGCGGGCGCAACGAATTGACCGAAGCGCAGATCCGCGCCGTGATCGAATACATGATCTCAGGCGGCGCCGCTACGGCAGCGAAGCCGGCCGCCGCCGCGGCACCGAAGCCGGCCGCTGCGGCAGCCAAGCCGACCGCCGCTGCGGCAGCAAAGCCAGCCGCCGCTGCGGCGTCCACGCCGGTTGCGACAGCCGCGGCAAAACCGCCAGCCGTGGTGGCAGCGCCTGCGGCAGCGGCCGCCGCGCCGTCCACGCCACCCGCCGCAACGCCGGCCGCCAAGGCGGCGGCGGCGGTCGCGCCGGCCACTGCGGCCGCCACCGGGCGCGCGGCGCCGACGCCCGTGCCGAGCGCCGAGGTCAACACCTTCAACCGGCTGCTCAAGCCCCTGGGTCGCTCCAACCGGCCGGCCGTGGAATCGGGCATCCACGATCCGGACAATGACATGACGCTGCAACTGCAGCCGCCGGCAGCGGCATTCGCCACCCTGCCCAAGAGCCTGGCCGGCAACCACGTCGACTGGGTCAAGGCGCTCGACGGCAAGACCATCGCGCCGCGTTGGGACCGCAACGATCCGGCCGCCGCCGCGATCGTGATGGATCTGAACATCGTGCGCGAGGTCAAGGGCTCGATGCCCGACGTGGTCTACCCGCACAAGCAGCACACCGAGTGGCTCGACTGCTCGAATTGCCACCCGAAGATCTTCGTGCCGCAAAAAGGCGCCAACCAGCTCAGCATGGCCGCGATCCTGCTCGGCCAGCAATGCGGCGTTTGCCACGGCAAGGTGGCATTCCCGGTCTCGGAGTGCCGTCTTTGCCATTCGCGCAAGAAAGCGGCGACGACAGTGGCGAGCGAGGGCAAGCCGTGAGAGCCTGCGCGCCGCTGTTGGCCGGCGCACTGTTGCTGAGCGCATCGGTGGCAGCGCAGGCCCGAGACGACCTGTCGCTGGCCCAGATCGAGCAGCGCATCCGACTCACGGCCCGATTGATCGCCGATTCGCCGACCGCACAACGCATCGGCGCCAGCGGTCAGCGCGACGCAGTGGCGCATTTCGACGAAGGCCGCGTGCACCAGGCGCTGGCCGAAGACCTGCTGGCGCGCGGCGATCTGCCCGGTGCCCGGCGCGCGGTCGACGAGGCCTTGCGCCACATCAGCATGGCACGCCGCCTGGTGCCCGACGCCCGGACGCTCCAGGCCGCGGCGCGGCAACGCTACGAGCAACTGCAGGCCAGCGTCAGCCGCTTGATCGACGCCTGGCGCGCGCGTGCCGGAACCTCGAGTGCCGAAAGCGGCGAGCTGTTGCAGGCGACCAGCCTGCTCGACGCCGCGCGTTACCTCGAGCAGGACAGCCGCTTCGAGGAAGCGAACCAGACGCTGGCCGCCGCCGAACGCCAGGTGCTGGCCGGCATGACTCGCCTGCTCAACGCCACGACGCTGGACTACACCGAGCGTGCGGCCACGCCGGCCGAGGAGCTGAAACTCGAATTGGTGCGCCACAAGAGCCTGACCGAGCTGTTGCCGCTGGCGTTGTCGGAGTTGCGGCCGGCGCCCGACGCGGTGGCCCTGATCGAGCGTTACCAGGACATGAGCCAGAGCCTGCGCGCGCAGGCGGTGCAAACTGCGCAGCGCGGCGACGCCGCGCAGGCCCTGGTGCACATCCGCAGCGCCATCTTGTACCTGCAGCGCGCGCTCGCAGCCGCCGGTGTCACGACACCGCCACCCATCGGGAGCTTGCCATGAAGACCCCTGCCCTTTTGACTGCGTTCCTGCTCGGGCTGGTGTTCGCCACGGCTGCGGCGCTGGCGCAGGACCGCGAACAAATCGAACGACGCGTGCAGTCGGTCGGCACCCTGATCGAAACCTCGTCGGCGGCACGCCAGATCGACGCCAGCGGCGTCGCCGCGGCGCGCGAGAAACGCGACAACGCGCGCCTGATGCACCGCGAGGCCGGCGCCACCCTGCGTGCCGGGGACCTCGCCGCTGCGACCAAGCTGCTCGACCTGGCGGCGCGCGAGATGATGGCCGGCGTGCGGCTGGCCAAACCCGAGCAGGTGGTCGGCGAAAAGGCCCGCCGCGATTTCGACGCCCGGATGGAGAGCGCGCAGGCGCTGCTGAGCGCACAACAGCGCATCACGCAGGAGAAGTCGGCCGGGCGCGAGGCCGAGAACGCCGCCCGTTCGATCGCCAGCCTGATCACCCAGGCGCAGAGCCTGGCAGGCCAGAACCGGATCGACGACGCGCGCACACTGCTCGATCGTGCCTACCTCACCGCTCGCGTGTCGATCGAATCGATGCGCCGCGGCGACACCCTGGTACGTTCGCTGAACTTCGCCTCCAAGCGCGAGGAGTACGACTACGAAATCGACCGCAACGAGACGCACCGGATGCTGATCAACGTGCTGCTGTCCGAGCGCAGGGATGCCGCCGGGGCGATGCCGCCGGCAATGCAGGCGTTCGTCGACAAGGCGGCCACACTGCGCGTGCAGGCCGAGGCGCAGGCCGGGCGTGGTGACCACGCCGGCGCGATCAAGGTGCTCGAAGACTCGACGAGCGAGCTGGTGCGCGCGATCCGCGCCGGCGGCATCTACATCCCCGGTTGACGGTGACCGATGGCTCAGCGCCTGCGAATTCGGCCACATTGGGCTGTCGCTGCACTGCTGCTGGGCGTCGCCGCAGCCGTGTCCGCCACCTCGCTGTGGGCGCGGCTCGAGCAGGACGGCGTGCACGATCCGCGCAGCCCGGCGATCGGCGTGCTGCAGCAGCCCGCCGAAGCGCTGGAGCCGCTGCCGCGCGACAGCGCCGGCAACCTCGTGAACTGGGTCAAGGCGATCGAGAGCGGCGCGATCAATCCGCGCACCAACATCCTGCCGGAAACCAAGATCCGCCTGCTCGACCAGGACCTGATCATCGCCAAGTACGGCTCGTTACCGGCGGTGAAGTTCCCGCACCGCCAGCACACGCTGTGGCTGGACTGCTCAAACTGCCACGAAGAATTGTTCAAGTCCAAGGCCGGGGCCAACAAGTTCAGCATGACTGCGATCCTCAACGGCGAACAATGCGGGCTGTGC
>JANMSR010000196.1:0-1528 GCA_031389565.1 Burkholderiales bacterium | reverse complement strand
GGAGGCCGGTGGGCTCGGCACGGGCCGAGATTTCGACCGGCAGCGTGAAGGAAAAACGACAGCCTACGACGGACTCGCCATTGTAGAGGTTCAGCGCCCGCATCCGGCCGCGGTGCGACTCGACGATCGAGCGGCACAGCGCCAGGCCGATGCCCAGGCCTTCGGCCTTGGTCGAGAAGAACGCCTCGTACAGCCGGGCCAGCACGTCTTCGCGCACGCCGGGGCCGCGGTCGGTGACGCTGAACTCGATCACGCCGCCTTCTTCGGGCGTGTGCCGCGGCACCACGCGCAACTCGATCTGGCGCCGCGTGGTCGGCAACTGTGCCGTGTCGATCGCCTCGGCGGCGTTCTTCAGCAGGTTCAGCACCACCTGCTCGATCAGGATCGGGTCGCAGTGCAGCGCGGGCAGGCGCTGGGCCACGTAGGTGGTCAGCGCGACGTTGCGCCGGCGCAGTTCGATGCCGGCGAGTTCGACCGCGTCGTCGATGATCGCGCGCGCCTCGGAGGGCTGGCGTTGCGGCTCGCTGCGTTTCACGAAGGCGCGGATGCGGTGGATGATCTGTCCGGCGCGCTCGGCCTGGCGCGCGGTTTTCTGCAGCGCGGCGACCAGGTCGTCTTTCGCGATCGAGTCGGCGCGTACGCGCGAGACCATGCCGTTGCAGTAATTGGTGATGGCAGTGAGCGGCTGGTTGAGCTCGTGCGCAACCGAGCTGGCCATCTCTCCCATCGTCACCAGCCGGCTGGTCACCTGCGCTTTCGCGGCCTGTTGCGAAGCCTGCTCTTCGATGCGCCGGCGCGCCGTGATGTCGGTGGCGATCAGCATCTGTGCGAGGCGCCCGTCGGTCCATTGCAGGTAGCGCGAGCGCACGTCGAACCATTTCTTCAGGGTGTCGATATAGACCTCGCGCGGGTCGGCGCCGCTCGCGGCGGTGAGCGATTCGGTGGGCAATCCCGAGAGGTTGTCGACCGCGTCGTCACCGTCATCGACCGACGGCAGGAGCGGCGGCGACAGGCTGCTGCTCGCCAACTGGGCATGGCCCTTGGGGTCGGCACCGAACCACAGCCGGTACGAACGGTTGGCAAACAGCAGTTCACTTTGTTGCACCGACAGCACCGACACCGCGGCGTCCAGCCCTTCGAGCACGGTGGTGAAGCGCTCGTGCGAGGCCGAGAGCTGGTCGCGGATGCGCTTGGCCTCGGTGATGTTGGTCATCGAGGTCATCCAGCCGGCTTGCAGGCCGCGCGCGTCGATCAGCGGCGAGACATACATCCGCCCGTCGAACTGGGTGCCGTCCTTGCGCATGATCTTGACCTCGATGCCGCCGGCCGGGCTGCGGCCCTGCAACTCCTGCTTCAACAGCCGCAGGTTCTCGTCGATGCGGTCGGTCGGCCAATGCGGGAACGGCGGCAATTGGCCGACCAGATCCGCCTCGGCGAAGCCTGTCATTGCGCAGAACGCGGGGTTGACGTAGGTGATGCGGCCTTCGGCGTCCATCGCGCGCATGCCGGTCAGCATCGAGTTTTCCAT
>JANMSR010000160.1:0-6818 GCA_031389565.1 Burkholderiales bacterium | reverse complement strand
CATGATTGGCTTGTGGTAGCCGCGCTGCACCCCGGCCACGCTCTGCTCGTAGACGCGGAAATAGCCGCCCAGGTTCGGCCGTCCGAACTCGTTGTTGAAGGCCGCGCCACCGAGCGGGCCCTCGGTCATGATCTGCAGCGCCGAGGCGATGTGACCGGGCTTGCCGATGCGCTCCCGCTCCCAGGGCTCGTCGGTGCCCGGCAGGTTCAGGTTGCCGACCGAGAAGCCGATCAGCCCGGCCTTGGGTCGCGCGCCGCGGCCGGTCGCGCCCTCGTCGCGAATCTCGCCGCCGGCGCCCGTCGATGCGCCGGGAAACGGCGAGATCGCGGTCGGGTGGTTGTGCGTTTCCACCTTCATCAGCACATGCGCGGTCTCTTCGCGCGCAGCGTACAGCGGCGCGTTGGTGTAGCCCTGCGGCAACCAGCGCTCGACCGCGCCCCCCTCCATCACCGCCGCGTTGTCGTTGTAGGCGATCACCGTCTTCTGCGGTGAGCGCTTCTCGGTATGTCGGATCATGCCGAACATCGACAGCGGCTGGCGCTCGCCGTCGATGATGAACTCGGCATTGAAAATCTTGTGCCGGCAATGTTCGCTGTTGGCCTGCGCGAACATCATCAGTTCGACGTCGCTCGGGTTGCGGCCGAGTTTGTTGAAGGCAGCCGCAAGGTAGTCGATCTCGTCGTCCGACAAGGCCAGGCCCCATTCGGCATTCGCGGCATCGATGGCCGCGCGGCCGCAGCCCAGCACGTCGACATGCGCCATCGGCACGCCCTCGCGATCGTCGAACAGGTGCCGCGCAGCCTCACGCTCGAAGGCCACGCTCTCGGTCATGCGGTCGTGCAGCACGGCCGCGGCGGCTTGCAACTCGTCGGCGCCCAGAGTCTGGGTGCCGAGCAGGCCGCCTTTGACGTGGAGCCGGAACTCGGTCACCCGCTCGACGCGGTGGATGCCCAGCCCGCAGTTGTGCGCGATGTCGGTGGCCTTGCTGGCCCAAGGCGACACGGTGCCCAGGCGCGGCATCACGACCACCAGCGCAGCGTCGCTCGCCGCCGGTGCGCCGTCGCCATAGGCCAGCAGCGCGGCCAGCTTGTCGCGTGCAGCGCCGTCCAGCGGCGCATCGCTCCAGGCCCAGTGCACATGCCGGGCGGCGACGCCCGTGATGCGCGGGCAGACCTTGGCCAGGCGCTCCTGCAGCGCCCGCGCGCGAAACGCGGACAGGGCGTTGCCACCCTCGAAATGCAGCACATGCTTGGGCGAATCGGACATCGGGGCTTGGGGCAATGAGTGCCGCTACGTGCCGGCGGGCCATCAGGAGCGGAGACCGCGATTTTACGGGCCGGGTGGGATAATTCCGGCCCATGACGATGACCATCAAGACCGCGGCCGACATCGAGGGCATGCGTGTGGCCGGCCGGCTGGCCTCCGAGGTGCTGGACCTGCTGACGCCGCTGATCAAGCCCGGCGTGACCACGGCGGAACTCGACCGTGTTGCCCACGAGCACATGGTCAAGGTGCAGGGCACCGTGCCGGCGACGCTGAACTACGCGCCGCCGGGCTATCCGCCCTACCCGGCCTCGCTGTGCGCGTCGATCAACCACGAGGTTTGCCACGGCATCCCGAACGCCAAGCCGCTGAAGAACGGCGACATCCTCAACATCGACGTCACGGTCATCACCCAAGAGGGTTGGCATGGCGACAACAGCCGCATGTACATCGTGGGCGATGGCAGCATCGCCGCCAAACGCCTGTGCAGCCTGACCTACGAGGCGATGTGGAAAGGCATCGTGAAGGTGCGCCCCGGCGCGCGCCTGGGCGACATCGGCCACGCGATCCAGACCTTCGCCGAGAACGCCGGCTTCTCGGTGGTGCGCGAGTTTTGCGGCCATGGCATCGGACTGCGCTTCCACGAAGAACCCCAGGTGCTGCACTACGGCCGCCCGGGCACGCTCGAAGAACTGGTGCCGGGGATGGTGTTCACGATCGAGCCGATGATCAACGCCGGCCGCCGCGACATCCGCGAAGACCGCAAAGGCGGCAGCTACGACGGCTGGACCATCGTCACGCGCGACCGCTCGCTGTCGGCGCAATGGGAGCACACGGTGCTCGTCACCGACACCGGCTACGAGGTGCTCACGCTGTCGGCGGGCAGCCCGCCGCGGCCGGCGTTTGTGACCCCCGCTGCCGCGCCCGCCACTGCGGCGGCCTGAGGGCCCATGTACGCGGTCGCGCAGCCCCAAGGCGTGGGCCCGGGCGTGGCCAGCCTGCGGCTGCGCCTGGCGGTCGACAAGTCGGCACTGGTCGAGCGCTTCGCGGCGGCGCGGCCCAGCGCGACCGCGGCCACGACACTCATCCGCGGCCTGACCAAACTGGTCGACGCCACGCTCGCCGAGTTGTGGATCGCCAGCCTGATGCCCGCCGGCGCCGCGCTCGTGGCCGCCGGTGGCTACGGCCGCAGCGAGCTGTTCCCGTACTCGGACGTCGACGTGCTGGTGCTGCTGCCCGAGGGCCTGGTGACCGAGGCCGCGCGGCCTGCCGTCGAGCGCTTCATCACTGCCTGCTGGGACATCGGCCTGGAGATCGGCTCTTCGGTGCGCAACATCGACGAGTGCGCCGCCGAGGCCGCGCGCGACGTCACGGTGCAGACCGCGCTGCTCGAAAGCCGCCTCGTGCACGGGCCGAAGAAGCTGTTTGCCGCGCTGCGCCAGCGCCTGGCCGCCGACATGGACCCGCGCGCCTTCCTGCGCGCCAAGACGCTGGAAATGCAGCAGCGCCACACCAAGTACGAGGACGCACCGTACTCGCTGGAGCCCAACTGCAAGGAAAGCCCCGGCGGCCTGCGCGATCTGCAGGTGCTGCTGTGGGTGGCGCGTGCGGCGGGGCTCGGCCGCTCGTGGGCCGAACTCGCCACCAACGGCCTGGTGACGCCGTTCGAGGTCAAGCAATTGCAGCGCAACGAAGGCCAGTTGAAGCTGATCCGCGCCCGGCTGCACATGGTGGCCGGGCGGCGCGAGGACCGGCTCGTGTTTGATCTGCAGACCGCGGTGGCCGAGAGCTTCGGCCTGCCAAGCCGCAAGGGCCAGCGAATCTCCGAGCTGCTGATGCGGCGCTACTACTGGGCGGCCAAGGCCGTCGTGCAGTTGAACCAGATCGTGCTGCTGAACATCGAGGCCCGCGTCGGTGGCAGCGAAGCCCAGGCCATGCGCCCCATCAATGAACGCTTCCTCGACCGCGCCGGCATGCTCGAGGTGGCCAGCGACGACCTCTACCAGCGCGAGCCGCACGCGATCCTGGAAACCTTCCTGGTCTACCAGCAGGTGGTGGGCGTCAAGGGCCTGTCGGTGCGCACGTTGCGCGCGCTGTACAACGCGCGCCACCAGATGAACGCCGCGTTTCGCAGCGACCCGGTGAACCGCGCGCGCTTCATCGAAATCCTGCGCCAACCCGACGGCCAGACACATGCCCTGCGGCTGATGAACCAGACCTCGGTGCTCGGCCGCTACCTGTGGGTCTTTCGCCGCATCGTCGGCCAGATGCAGCACGACCTGTTCCACGTTTACACGGTCGACCAGCACATCCTGATGGTGCTGCGCAACGTGCGCCGCTTCCTGATCCCGGAACACGCCCACGAGTACCCGTATTGCTCGCAGTTGGCGGCGCAGTTCGAGCGGCCCTATGTGCTGTACGTGGCGGCACTGTTCCACGACGTGGCCAAGGGCCGCGGCGGCGACCACTCCGAACTCGGCGGCGCCGAGGTGCGGCGCTTCTGCCGCGAGCACGCCATCGAGCGCGACGATGCGCAACTGATCGAGTTCCTGGTCCGGCAGCACCTGACGATGAGCCACATCGCACAGAAGGAAGACCTGTCAGACGCCGACGTGATCACCGCGTTCGCGGCCCGCGTGCGCGACGAGCGCACGCTGACCGCGCTGTACCTGCTCACCGTGGCCGACATCCGCGGCACCAGCCCGAGGGTGTGGAACGCATGGAAGGGCAAGCTGCTCGAAGACCTGTTCCGCCTGACGCTGCGCGCGCTGGGCGGCGCCAAGCCCAACCTCGAAGCCGAGTTGGAAGCGCGCAAGGCCGAGGCCCGTGCGCTGCTGGCCCTGGCCTCGCAATTGCCTGACACCGAGACGCCACTGTGGAAAACACTCGAGGTCAGCTACTTCGCGCGCCATGACGCGGCCGACATCGCCTGGCACGCACGCATGCTATGGCGCCACGTGCGGACCCCCACGCCGATCGTCAGCGCGCGGGCCTCTTCGGTCGGCGAAGGGCTGCAGGTGCTGGTCTACGCACCCGACATCCCCGACCTGTTCGCGCGCATCTGCGGCTACTTCGACAACGCCGGCTTCTCGGTGCAGGACGCCAAGGTGCACACCACCAAAGCCCGGTTCGCGCTCGACACTTTCCAGCTAGTGCACCCAAATATCGACGCCAGTGACCCGTCGGGCTACCGCGACCTGATCTCGCTGGTGGAAACCCAATTGGCCAAGGCGCTGACGGCCACCGGTGCGCTGCCCGAGCCGCGGCGCGGGCGGGTGTCGCGGCGCGTGAGGAGCTTTCCGGTCACGCCGCGCGTGTCCTTGCGGCCCGACGAACGTGCGCAGCGCTGGCTGCTCAGCGTCAGCGCGAGCGACCGCGCGGGCCTGCTGTACGGCATCGCCCGCGTGCTGGCGCGCCACCGCATCAACCTGCAACTGGCCAAGATCAGCACCCTGGGCGAACGCGTCGAAGACACCTTCCTGATCGACGGCGCCGAATTGCAGCACAACCGCGCGCAGATCGCCATCGAGAGCGAGCTGCTCGACGCGCTCGCGCCCGAAGGGGCGACGGCGTGAGTCTGACCACGATCCCGGCCACCGAGGCGATGGCCCGACTGGCCTCCTTCCATACCGTCATCGACGCCCGCTCGCCCGCCGAGTATGCCGAAGACCACCTGCCCGGCGCCGTCAACTGGCCGGTGCTCGACAACGACGAGCGGCGCGAGGTCGGCACCGAGTACGTGCAGGTCTCGGCCTTCGACGCCAGGAAGCGCGGCGCGCCGATGGTGGCCCAGCGCATCGGCACGTTGCTGCAGGCCCAGGTGCAGGACAAGCCGCGCGATTGGCAGCCGCTCGTGTATTGCTGGCGCGGCGGCAAGAGGAGCGGCACGCTGGCCTGGTTCCTCGACCAGATCGGCTTTCGCACCACGCTCGTGCAGGGCGGCTACAAGGCTTTTCGCGAGCAGGTGCGCGAGCAGCTCGCGACGCTACCGCTGCAGTTCAGCTACGTGGTCATCGCCGGCCGCACCGGCAGCGGCAAGACCCGCCTGCTGCACGCGCTGGCCGAGGCCGGCGCGCAGGTGCTCGACCTCGAGGCGCTGGCCAAACACCGCGGTTCGGTGCTGGGCGGCCTGCCGTTCGAGCCGCAGCCCTCGCAAAAGGCCTTCGAGACCCAGGTCTGGACACTGCTGTCCGCCTTCGATGCCTCGCGACCGGTCTATGTCGAGAGCGAAAGCCGCAAGATCGGTCAGCTGCAAGTACCCACGGCATTGCTCGATCGCATGCGCAGTGACGGTCGCGTGGTGATGGTGACGATGCCAGACCTTGCCCGCGTGCAACTCCTGCTCGAGGACTACGGTTTCTTCACCGAACAGCTCGACCGCTTCTGCGGCCACCTCGACACGCTGATTGAGATGCGCGGCCGCGACACGGTCGAGCATTGGCAGGCGCTGGCGCGCGACGGCCGCTGGGCCGAGGTGTTCGGCGAGCTGATGCGCCAGCACTACGACCCGCTGTACTTGAAATCGATGCAACGCAATTACGCCGGCGTGGTCAATGCACACGAAGTACGCTTGCCTGACGGTGGCCAGGTCGCGCTGCGCGAGGCCGCCGCCGCAGTGCTGGCGTTCGAGAGAACCGCAGCCAACGCCTGATACGGATTCGCCTTCAATCGAATGGGAAGGCGGCCTGCAATTGGCCGGTTGCTGAATCTCAACTTCCGCGAAGAGACCGTCGAGAGTTGGCGTCGCACACCGCGTCGATCAAGGCCGTGGCAGCCGCGAGGTCGAGCCGCGCCGCCGTGGCCGCATCGATATCGCGGCCGAGGCGCAGCGCGATCTCGGCCTCGATGCCACGCATGCGCAGTGGCCAGTTGCGCGCATCGGCGGGGCTCGCCCAGACACCGGCCGGCGGCAGAGAGCCCGCACAAGCTTGGTTTCCGACAGTGCTTGCACATGAGTTAGCATTACGCTAACATCGTTTCGTGCATTCGATCGAGTTCACTCGTGAAGCCCGGAGAGCGCTCAAGGCCATGCCGCGCAACGTGCGCGAGCTGGTGCTTGGCAATATCGACGAACTCGCGGTTGACCCGATACGGGCGCACAACGTGAAGAAGCTGGTGGGCCGCCCGGGCTATCGGCTTCGGGTGGGCGACTGGCGCGTAATCTATACGCTGGATGCCGGGCGGCTTGTGGTGCGCGTGCTGGACATCGGTGCACGCGGAGGGGTTTACCAATGAAGCGGGTCCAATTCATCGAACACAACGGCAAGCCGGCGTTTGCCGTGGTTCCGATCGACCTGTGGGAGCGCGTGCGCGAGGGCATCGAAGACGCGGATGCCGTGACAGCCTATGACCGCGCGGTCGCCAAGGACGACGGCTTCACCATCCCCGCAGCGGTGCTTCGCGCCGAACTCGATGGCAGCCACCCTGTGCGAGCCTGGCGCGAGCACCGCGGCCTGACCATGCAGGCCCTGGCCGACGCCGCGGGCGTGAGCAAGCCCTACATCAGCCAGATCGAGGGCGGCAAGCGCGCCGGCACGGCGGCCACGCTGAAGAAG
>JANMSR010000035.1:0-5837 GCA_031389565.1 Burkholderiales bacterium | reverse complement strand
GTCACCTTGAGCAGCTTGACGATGCGCGAGGCCATCGACAAGTGGATACCCTTCAGCACGTCGGGGGTGGCGATGCCGCGCGAGACCATGTTGATGACGTCGGTCTCGGCCAGCACGGCGCAGATCGAGCTGCACTTCTCGGGGTTCTTCGAGCTTTGCGACAGCGGGCCGATCTCCTCGACGGCGACGCCGAGGTAGCGTGCGATGTTCTCCAGGAACTGGCCCGAGCCCGACGCGCACTGGCTGGTCATCTTGTAGGCCAGCACCTTGCCGCGCTCGTCGACGAAGATCGCGCGGCCATTGAGCGCGCCGATGTCGACCACTGCGCTGATGCCCGGGTGCAGGAACACGCCGCCGCGCGCATGGGTGGTCATCGAGTAGAAGTGACCGGTGGCGAACTTGACGTTCTCGCCCTCGCCCGTGGTCGCGATGTAATCGATGTCGTTGGCGGCCAGCCCCGAGTCGGCCAGCACGCTGTCCAGGCCCTCCTGAGCCAGGGTCATCGGGTCGCGCCGGCGGATGCGTTCGACGCGCTTGGCCAGCCACTCGGGCTTGCCGTTGTCGACGCGAAAGAGCGTGCTCTTGACGGCGCCCGAGCCGATGTCGATGCCGATGGTATGGGTCGTGCTCATGTTCTCGCCTCGATGCTCTTGCCGTCTTCGACCACCGCGCGCCAGGCGAACGTGGCGCCGCCGAGGGCGCCGGTGTAGATCGAATCGGGGTCGATGTTGAGTGTCAACTGGCCGTAGTTTTCGTGCACCAGCTCCTTCAGCGCCTTGACGGCCGCCTCGTTCTTGGCCACGCCGCCGGTGAAGGTGAACTGGTCGCGGATGCCGCCCGAGCGGGCCAGGATCGACATCGCGCGCAGGATGATGGCGCGGTGCAGCCCGGCCATGATGTCTTCGCGCTTGTCGCCGAGCGACAGCCGGTCGCGCAGCTCGGCGCCGGCGAACACGGTGCAGGTCGAGTTGATGCGGATCGTCTTGGTCGACTTCATCGCCATCGGCCCGAGTTCGTGCAGGCCCATGTTCATCTCGTCGGCGATGTAGCCGAGGTAGCGCCCGCAACCCGCGGCGCAGCGGTCATTCATCTGAAAGCTCTCGACGATGCCGGCCGGGTCGACCTGGATCGCCTTGGTGTCCTGGCCGCCGATGTCGAGCACGGTCGCAGTGCCGGGGTACATCACGTGCGCGCCCAGGCCGTGGCAGAGGATCTCGCTGCGCACATGCTCCTTGGAGAACGGCAGCCGCGCGCGGCCGTAGCCCGTGCCGACAACATAGGTCTCTTCGAGTTCGGTGTCCAGGATGCCCTTGATCGGCGCCTCGACCTGCGTGCGCCGCTTGGCCGTGTCGGGCAGGGCGACGAAGGTGCGCTCGAGTGCGGCCAGCAGGTGGCGCTTGATCGAGTCGCCGTAGACGCGGTTCTCGACCTCGATGATCGAGCGGTCGAACAGGTTGAGCAGGAAGTCGTAGCGGGTGCCGGCCTCCTTCGAGACGGTCTCTCCGATGGCCAGGTACTGGCTGCCGGCGATGTCGCGAAAGAAGTCCGACTTGCGATTGGCACCGGGTGCGAACAGCGTTGGCGCCTCGGCCGTCAGGCGCCGGAAGACCTCGGTCAGCGTCACGCCCACCGCCTTGGTGGCATCGCCGAAATGGGCGCTGACCAGGCTGCGCTGGCAGGTCTGCTCCAGATCGGCGAGCTGCTCGAGGTATTGCTCGGAGCGGAAGTCGCGCTCGAGCTGGCCGAGAAATCCGTCGAGCGCGCCGTTCAGGGCCTGGGTGCTGCCCAGGGCGTTGCGAAACAGGTGGAAGCGGCTGTTGACCAGGGCCTCCTGCTTGGCAATCGCCGCCGCGGTGTCGTAGTTCGAGCGCGAGTTGGTGATGCCGCGGCCCAGGATGTTCTGGTTCTCGTCGACGACCACCGCTTTGGTGGTGGTCGAGCCGAGGTCGATGCCGATGAAACAGCGCATGCAGGGGCTCCTAGTGCGCGCCGATGAGGGCGGTTCGCTTTTGCTTGATCATCTGGAAGTAACTCTCCAGCCGGTTCTTCACGTTGGCCGCCGAGAAGTAGCGCGGGTCCACCAGGTCGGTCTCGATGAACGCGGCCGGCTTGCCGGTGCGCTTTTCCACTTCGCGCAGGATCAGCAACTGGCCGGCGGAAAAACTGTTGCAGCTCTTGATCGAATTGATCAGCAGCCCATCGGCCTGGTACTCGTCGATGTACTTGCAAATCATGTCGATGCGCGAGGGCAGGTTCAGGTTCGTGTAGCAGCCCAGGCAGTAGTCGGCCAGCGACTCGAGCGGATGGTCCGGGTCGTGGCGGAAGCCGAAGTCGTACAGACCGCCGACCTTGGCGTAGGTGGAAGACACCACCACTGCGCCTTCGTCGTAGAACATCTTCCAGAATTCGCGGAAGCTGGTCCAGTTGGGCGGGCCTTCGACGATCAGGCGGTACTTCTCTTCGCCCATCACGCCCTCGGGTGTGATGGGGCCCAGCCCCAGGCGCACGCGCTCCTCGATCTCGCCGCGCAGCACGCGGTAGAACTCGGTGGCTTCGGGTGTGCCGCGAAAGGCGGTGAAGATCGGGCCGATGTAGTACACGGCGCCGAAGTAGCCGTCGATCGGCGAGGGCCGGTTCTTCGCCGACTGCAGCACCGCCACCAGGTCTTCCTCGGCCTTCACCGACTCGCGCATGTACTGGCGCAGGCGGTCGATGTCGAACTTGATGCCCGAGATGCGCTCGAGCGTCGGGATCACGGTTTCCTTCAACTGCTTGACCACATAGTCGCGCATGTTCGGCGCGATGCGGCCTTCGCCCTGGTAGGGCACATGCAGCATCACCGTCTCGCAGCCGTACTTGTGGCGGATCAGCTCGAACCACTTCATGAAGGTGAAGCAGCCGGTGTAGGACAGCAGCAGGATGTCGGGTCGGGGCAGCGGCTCGCCGGTCGGGCCGATCTCGCCGCCCATCATCGCGCCGAGGTCGGCCTTGACATAGGTGCACACGTCCTCGGAGTGGCCGTCGCGCTCGGCGTCCATGATCATCTTGCCGCTCTTCTTGCGCAGGCCGTTTTGCAGCGCATTGGTCTCGGGCAGGCTGCGCGCGAAGTCAAAGCACATCAGCAACTCGTTCAGGTTGCCGGGCACGAAGGTCGCACTGACCTTGCGATTGTTGGCGCGCGCGGTGGCCAGCTCCATGTAGTTCTGGTTGATCAACTCCTTTTGCAGCCACATCGCGTCCTCTTTCTGGACCTGCGGCTTCTTCGCGGACCCGGTTGGGGTCGGCATGGCGACGGTGGCGGTATTCATGCGGCGCTCCACAATTTGATCGAATCGGCGAAGGTGCCGGCCTGCTCTCGGATCGGGGCCATCTGGCCGGTGTTCTCGGCGAACTTGAAGGCCGTGTGCGGGATCTTGTGCTTGGTCAGCACGTCCTGCAGCATCGGCCGCTCGAGCAGGGCCGGGTCGCAGAACGAAGGCGCGGCGAAGATCACGCCTTCGGCGCCGCGGGTCTTGACTTGCTTCATCAGGAACACGCCTTTTTCCTCGCGCGTGGCTTCGTACTTGGCCGCCGTCGTGGCCGAGCGGTGCAGGAAGGCCTTGGACAACTCCTGCATCGGGTTGGCGTCGGCCGGCACTTCGTCGAGCAGCCAGCGCGTGACCAACATGAAGTCGTCGTCGACGATGTAGCAGCCCGACATCTCGATCGACTTGATCAGCGACAGCGGCGGCTGCTCGCAGAACGAGCCATTGATGACGACACGCGCGTTGTCGCGCTTGGGCCGGACCACGGTATCGGTGGCGGCCAGGTACTCGCGCACCAGTTGCGTGTGCTCTTCGGGCGGCAGCACCATGCCCGCGCGCAGCAGCAGGTTGACCTCGGCGGTCGGCGCCTGCCACGGCTTGGCCGCGCGGTAGGCGTACAGCTCGCGCACCGCGTCGCGGTTGTCGTTGTAGACGGCGATCGACGCGTTCAACTCGGCATCGGTGATCGGCGCGCCGCGCAGCTTGCCCAGGTCCTCGCGCAGCAACTCCATCTCCTGGAGGTAGAAGGTGCCGCCGATCGAGTCGACATAGTTCTGCGGCACGTCGAAGTATTTGACGTACTTGTCCTTGAACAGGATCTGCCACATCCCCGAGAGGTTGCGGATCACGTCGCAGATCGACGGGAACAGCATGCCGTCCAGGCAATCCAGGCGCCCGGTCAGGC
The DNA here is from genome assembly GCA_031389565.1 of Burkholderiales bacterium. GTDB lineage: Bacteria > Pseudomonadota > Gammaproteobacteria > Burkholderiales > Burkholderiaceae_C > CADEEN01. The sequence continues at coordinate 1,628 of JANMSR010000035.1, read as the reverse complement.
CGAGCTCGATGGTCGAGCGCGGGATGCGGCAGATGTAGCTCTGGTAGTAGGCGTCGCCCTGGATGACTTCCAACTGGTCACCGCCGCCGAGGATGCCCACCGACAGCATGCCCGCCGCGTGGATCAACTCGCGCGGCACGTAGACCGGCATGTAGCCGATGGCCTTGCGGCCCGGCACCGCCGCCTTCCACTGCTTGACGGCGTTGAAGTCGAGATCGTCGAACAGCACTTGGCAGCGTTCGACAATGGCGGCCACAGGTGAGAGTTGGATCGTGGTCATCAACGGTGCTCCCATTGCGGCTTGCGCTTGGCCAGGAAGGCGACCAGGCCCTCATTGGCGTCGCGTGTGGCCATCAGGCGGTCGAGGTAAAGGTGTTCGAGTTCGGTCAGCCGGTGTTTCAGATCACGCAGCATCGGCGCACGCGCCGCCGCCAGCGCACAGGCCAGTGAGGCCGCGCTCTTGTCGGCCAGGTGCTGCTCGAAGTAGGACAACGCCGCGGTCTCGGGGTCGTCGAACACGGTGTGCACCAGGCCGATTGCATGCGCGTGGGCCGCACCGATCGAGCGGCCCGAGAACAGCAGGTCTTCGGCGTTGGTCTGGTTCACGCGGTACGGCAGCAGGCACGACGCGGCCGGCGCGAACACGCCGAGCTTCATTTCGGGCTGACCGAACTGCGCCTCGGGCGCCGCGAAGATCGGGCCGCCGGCCAGTGCGACCTCGAGTCCGCCACCGAGGCACTGGCCCCGCACGGCCACCAGGATCGGCGCCGGGAACTCGACCATCGCGATGATCAGCGCGTGCAGCGACGCCAGCATTGCGGCGCAACTCGCCGGCAGGTGCTCTTCGACGCTGGCGCCGAAGCTGAAGTGCGGGCCCTCGGCGTCGAGCAGCACGCCGCGCAATTGCGTTTGCGTGCGGTAGGCCATCAGCGCGCCATGCAGGGCCGCGATCATCGCCGCATCGACGATGTTGGCCTTCGGCCGGTTCAGGCGCAGGCGCAGCAATGCGCCGTCGTGCTCGAGCCAATCTTTGACAAGTGACACGCTCAGCCCTTGCGCTTGTTTTTCGGCTGGATCGAGTCGTGCAAGGGCCCGACCCAACTCTCTCCGGCAGCGAGTTTTTGCCGCAGCAGCACGAAGTCGGCTTCACGGTCGTCCTTCGTGCCTTCGTTGAAGGCGGTGAAGCCGGCGCGCGCTTCCGTCATCATGTTCAGCGCCAGCCAGGCGCGCGAATCTTCCTTGTTGCGGTTCCAGGCTTCGAGCTTGGGCTTGCGCAACTCTTCCAGCGTGCGGGTGGTGCAGTCGGGGAAGGTCAGCAGGATCTTGGCGCACAGTTCCTCGACCTTGGCGTCGAGCAGCGACAGGTCGACCGTGCCGCTGGCCAGCACGGCCTTGGCTTCCTTGGCTGCGGCACCCAGCCTGGGCTCGCCATACGCGTTGCGGCCGAACTCGTCGACCATGCGCTGGGTTTCGACCAGCGGGTTGGCGACGAACTTGCCGTCGACCTTGAGCGCCGGAACGATGTCGGTCAGGATCCCCATCTGGTAGGCCTTGTGCGCCGAGAACGGCTCGCACAGCACGCAGGCCGCCATCGCGCGCTCGGCGCCGACCATCACCGGCAGGAAGTC
>JANMSR010000330.1:0-11623 GCA_031389565.1 Burkholderiales bacterium | reverse complement strand
AACTCTTTGAGTGAATGTTTGTTGATGTAGTCCCAGGTCGCGCGGGCACCGACCTCGGCCGAGTTGGTCATGAACGGCAACTCGAAGACCTCGGTGGTCGGGAAGCGGCCTGCGGTGTAGCCGGGCAGCGTGATGACCACGTCGTCGACGCCGTCCTTGACGCGGTCAACGAGTTGCGGCGGCGTGCCGCCGCCGCTCATGGCGGGCAGGATCTGGCACTTGAGTTTGTTGTTCGACTCGGCCGCGATCTTGGTGCACCACGGCCCGATCACGTTCACCGAGGCCATCGCCTGCGGGTTCCAGATGTGGTGGAACTTCAGGGTCACTTCCTGTGCCGTGGCGGGCAAGGTCACTGCGAGCGCGGCTAGAGCAAGAGCGAGGTGTTTCATGTGACAAGTCTCCTTAGGGCAGGTGTGGTTGTTCAAGCAACCGCCGCGGAACCGGCTCTGCCGGGCCGCTGGCGGTGCCCCCTTGAGGGGGAGCGGCGCAGCCGCTTCGGGGGTGGGCTCACGTTCTCCAGACTTCGGCCGCGGTTTCGACCACGAGCCGCAGTTTGGCGCGTTGTGCTTCAACCGCGATGTTATTGCCATGCACGGTAGAGGAAAACCCGCACTGCGGACTGAGCGCCAATTGCTCGATCGGGGCGAACCGGGCCGCCTCGTCGATGCGGCGTTTCAGCGCATCCTTGCTTTCCATCTCGCCGAACTTGGTGGTCACCAGGCCGAGCACGACGATCTTGCCCTTGGGCAGAAAGCGCAGCGGGCGGAAGTCTCCCGAGCGCTCGTCGTCGTACTCCATGAAGTAGGCGTCGAGGTTCATCTCGCCCAGCAGGGCCTCGGCCACCGGCTCGTAGTTGCCCGCGGCTGCGTGCGTGCTCTTGAAGTTGCCGCGGCACAGGTGCATGGCCAGCACCATGCCGGGCGGCTTGCGGGCGACGACCTTGTTGATGAACTTGGCGTAGCGGTGCGGCAACTCGTTGGGGTCGTCACCGCGCTGGCGGGCGGCCTCGCGCATCTTCTCGTCGCACAGGTAGGCCATGTTGGTGTCGTCCATCTGCACGTAGCGGCAGCCGGCGTTGTACAGCGAGCGCAGTTCCTCGCCGTAGGCCTCGGCGACGTCGTCGTAGAACAGGGGTTCGAGCTCGGGGTAATGCTCTTTGCTGATGCCGGCGCGGCCGCCGCGAAAGTGAAGCATCGTCGGCGACGGGATCGTCACTTTCGGGGTGCCGGTCTGGCTCACCTTGCGCTTGAGGAATTCGAAGTCGGCGCGCTGGATGTCCTTCACGTGGCGCACCTTGCCGATCACGCGCATCACCGGCGGCGCCAGTTCCTCGGTGCCGTCGGGCTTGCGGACGAGCGTAGGCAGGTCGGTTTTCACGCCGCCCAACTGTTCGAGGAAGTCGATGTGAAAGTAGGTGCGGCGGAACTCGCCGTCGGTGATGCTCTGCAGGCCCACGTCCTGCTGGAACTTGACGATCTCCGTGATCGCCTTGTCCTCCACCGTGCGCAGTTGCGCGGCCGTGATCTCGCCGCGGGCTTTCTGCTCGCGGGCGTCGAGCAGGAACTTCGGGCGCAGGAAGCTGCCGACATGGTCGGCGCGAAAGGGGGGTGAAGTGCGGGCGGTCATGCGGGTTCTCCTTGAGGGCGGCCGGTGCGCAACGGCGCGGACCGCAGGTTACGCGCAATTTGGCGCGCGGCGCTGCGTGACACGGATTGGCTTGCAGTCGAATGAAATCCGCAGCCCGCAGTTGGCCCATCGGCGACCTGCGACGTTGGCATAGTGGGCAAGGGTCGGCGCGGCAAAGTCGCGCCCGGGCAGGCGGCAGCGCTTCGTCGAGGCGGTCGGTGCTGCGCACCGACTGCCTTGCGGTGCTCGGTCTCGTGGCCCGTCGCATAACTCACTCCGTTCGCTGCGCTCACTGCGTTCGGACAGATGCGACGAGTCAGATGACGAAGCGCGCTGGCGCGCGCGGCCATGAGCCCTGTGCTCCTCGGCGCCTCGAAGGCGCGCCGCCGCCTGCCCGGGCGCGCCTTTGCGGACACAGCGGAGGTTTGCGTTGCGAATACCGCCATAGTGGTCTTCGCGGTAGGCGGTGCCCGGCGCGGGCTCACTGTGGGGCGGCGAGGAGCACAGCCCTGGGGTCGGCGCGCGCAGCGCGCTTCGTGATCTGACTCGCCGCATCTGTTCGAACGCAGCGAACGCAGTGAGCGCAGCGAGTTATGCGGCGCGACCCCAGGGCGAGCACCGCAGCGCAGTCGGAGCGAAGCGGAGACCGCCCCAGTGTGAGCCCGTGCCGGGTACTGCCTGCCGCGACGCGCAGAAATAAATTCGCAGCGCACGCCGGCGAAGGTCGCAAGACGATTGAAAGGCAATCCGTATCAGTCGACCGGGGCGGGCGCTTCGCGCACCGGGTCGCGCGGGGGCGACGCGTACTGCGCCAGGGCCACACCGGCCAGCGTGAGGGCCGCGCCGGCGAGCTTGACGGCGCCGTAGCGCTCGCCGGTGAGCAGCCACGCCACCAGTCCGGCCACGGGCGGCATCAGGTACATCAGGGGCGCGGTGCGGGCCACGCCGCGCACGGCGTTGACATAGCCCCACACCAGCCAGCCGAGGAAGGCCGACACCAGCACGGCCCACAGCGTGGCCGCCCAGATCAGCGGCGGCACCTGGGCCCAGTCCACCGCCAGGCCGGCGGGCAGGCTGATCGCGACCACCGGCGCGCTGCCGAGCAGGGTGGCGTAGGTCATCACCAGCACGCCGCCATGGCGCTCGATCAGCGGCTTGGCGGCCACGGTGTAGTAGGAGAAGAGAGACGCAGCGACCAGCAGCACCAGGTCGCCGCCGCCCGCACGCCACTGGCCGCCCAGCAGCTTGTCGGACAGGAACACCAGCACGCCGGCCACCGCCACGCCCACGCCCGCCACCTGGGCGCGGGTCAGCGTTTCCAGGCCGTGCCAACGCAGGATCAGCAGCGTGAACACCGGGCCGCAGGCCAGGATCAGTGAGCTCGAGAACGCGGTCGACCAGTGGATGCCGTAGGTGACGAGCCCGACATGCAGCAGGTGGCCGGCGATGCCGATCTTGGCCAGCGCAATCCATTCGCCACGCGGCAGGCGCGGCCAGTGCAAACCGTAGCGCGAGCACAGCAGCAGCGCCGCGGCCAGCGGCATCACCAGGTAGCGAACGAACAGGAAGCCGCCCGGCTGCAGATAAGCGAAGGCGGCCTTCTGCACGCTGAAGTTGGCGCCCCAGACGACGATCAGCACCAGCGCCGCCCACAGGGCGTGGCGGCTGCGGCGGGCGGCGGCGTCGGCGGGCATGCCGCCAGTGTCCCGCATTGGGACTACGGGGGCGTAGTCAGCGAAGACTTGGTGCGCCGACCGCTCAGGACGTGGGAGGGCGCTGTCAGCGAACTGTGAATGCGCACCGCGCTGATGGTCGGCATGCGTGTTGCGCTGGATCGGCAGCGGGTCGCGGACATAGGTGCTTCGATCAAGCCGCTGTGCGGCCGCCGGGACGGCGCCGAAGTTGGCTACAACCCGCACAGGCCCGAACGGCAACCGTCATGAGCTGGACACGTTCTGGATCGGCAACGTGCGTCTGGACGCCCACAAGCAGCAACCCTGGTCCGATGGGCGGGGCAGCGTCGCGTTGTCGGCTTGAGCGGTATAGGCTAGACCCAAGAAGAGGGGCCCCACGCAGCGGGGCCCGGTGCAAAGCGCAGAATGTTCAGCCTTGCCGCCGACCTTGCCGCAGGCCCAATCCAGCCAGCGCCAGCAGTACCAGTGGCAGGGTGCCGGGCAGCGGAACACTTCCGATCGGTACGTCCCGGGTCTGGAACGCCAGGTCGTAACCGAGGCCGTTTAAGGATCCGTCGCCGGTGCCTGCGATCAGCCCGCCCCGCGTCGCAGTGGTTCGGCCATACCCATACACCCCGGTGCCATCACCCGACATGTACAGGTCGCCGTTGGTCGGATCGAAGGCCAGCCCATCCGGGTTGCCCCCAAGTTCGCTGCCGATGTCCAGTTTCTTTGTGGCCCAGGCACTCGTTGGGCCGCCGTAGTAGTTCCAGGTGTAAAGATTGCCGATTCCGGTCAGCACGAGCGCGGACGGGATTTCGAACAACGTCCGGTCGGCGCTGCCCGGTTCAATGCCAAGCCCGACCAGGTTGCCGGTGATCGGATCGAAGGCCAAGTCGGAGCGGAACTCTCCGCCACCTGTCAAGACGACCGCCGTCTCGAACACATTGCCGACCGGGTCGTAGCGGTAAATTTCACTCTTGCCGTATCCGGTCATGTACAGCTTGCCATCGGGACCGACGGTCATGCCGTCGATGATGCCGAAGCCGCTCGTAGGCAAGGCGGCAACCAGCGTGGGCGCACCCACCAGCGCGGTGTTCGTACCATTCAGCGTCGCCTTGTACAGGGAATGCGCCTCGAACGGATTCATGTAGTAGAGCGTGCGGTCCGGTGCCATCGCCAAGTTGGTCGGGAATCCAACGCCACTGGAACCGAGATCGGTCACGGTGCCGCCGCTCAGATCGATGCGATAGATGTGATTCTGGGTGAATGCGCCGCCACCGAGGGAGAAGATCTCCTTGATGGCCGCCGCATCTGCCGGTGCGGCGGCCGTCAGACCGATGGTGCCTACCAAACTCAACACGGTGATAAGTGACTTCATGTCCGTAACTCCTTGAGCTAACAATATAGATAGTCGTGTGCGAAAGCACGGCCAGCGCCGGGATGTATTGCGTGCAGCATTGGCGTAGCAATGTTCGCGCCAACTCTGTAACGCATTGATCTTGATAGAGATTTCTTCCATTCAGAGCGATGGGCCCTGGATCAGGTCATCAGCCTGTAAATCTTTTCGACAGCTACGGCAAGAATTGGTGTGCCCGCGTCTCGTCGCCCAATTCATGATTGGCGTGCCGGCCGGTCTGCAAATGCGTGCGGCGATGCGACGGTCAGCTAGCTTGGCGTCAGGCCGGCTGACGCTCGGGCAATCGCAACACGCCGGTGATCAGCGCAGTGCCGAGCAGGATCACGGCGCAGCCCAGCACCATCGCCGGTGTCAGCGTTTCGCCGAGAAACAGCGCCCCCCAGAGCACCGCAAACAGCGGCACCAGGAAGGTCACCGTGATCGCCCGCGCCGGGCCCACATGAGCAATCAAGCGAAAGTACAGCACGTAGGCCAGGGCCGTGCACAACAGCGCCAGGCCGGCCACGCTGGCCCACGCGGCGGCGCTCGGTGCGACGGCGGGCCACAGCCACAGGGCAGGCAGCGCCAGCGCCACGGTGGCCGCGAGCTGGCTGCCGGTGGCCACCGCCAGCGGCGCCACGCCATCGAGCTTGCGCTTGGCGTAGTTGGCGCCAAAGCCATAGCACAGCGTCGCGGCCAGGCAGGCCGCGATCGCCACACCCGCGCTGACGCCATGCTCGCCCGGCTTGAAGCTGGCCTTGTCCCAGGCCAGCCAGAGCACGCCGACAAAGCCGATCGCCAACCCCGCCACGCGCACACGCGTCAGCCGGTCGCCGAGCCAGGCCCACGCGATCACGGCGCCCCACAGCGGCGCGGTGGCGTTGAAGATCGACGACAGCCCGGCATTGATGGCCAGCGCGGCGATGGAAAACAGCACGAAGGGCAGCGCTGAGTTGACGACGCCGACGACGGCGATCGCGCGCCAATGGGTTCGCAGCAACGCCGCCTGGCCTTGCCACAGCACCAGCGGCAGCAAGGCCAGGGTGGCCAGGCCGACGCGCAGGGCCGACAACGCCACCGGGCCGAACTCGGCCGCGCCCAGGCGCATGAACAGGAACGACGCGCCCCACAAGGCGGCGAGTGTCAACAGCTCCAGCAGGTCTTGCGACTTCATGTGAGCAGCACGCCTTCGAGTTGCAGCAAGGCCTGCTTGCGATGCAAACCGCCGGCGTAGCCGGTGAGCGAACCGTCGCGGCCGATCACGCGGTGGCAGGGCACGATGATGCTGATCGGGTTGCGGCCGATCGCCGCGCCCGCGGCCCGCGCGGCTTCGGGCTTGCCGGCGCGCGCGGCGATGGCGCCATAGGTGCTGGTGCGGCCGTGCTCGATTTTCAGCAAGGCCTGCCACACCCTGCGCTGGAAAGGCGTGCCTTGCGGGTCGAGCGCGACGGCGATCGCGGTCGTATCGCGCCGGGCCCAGTAGGCATCCAGCCAGGCGCGGGTCGCGACGATGTGCGGGTGGTCGGGATCGGTGGGTGCATCGAGCGCGCCCGGGTGGTGCTGCTGCGCGTCGAACCACAAGCCGGCCAGGCCGCGTTCGGTGGCCAGCGCGGTCAGCGGGCCGAGAGGCGTGTCGATGTCGGCCTGCGCGACGAGCGCGGCGCCGTTGAGGCTTGCATTCATGTTCCAGTCTCCAGGGATTGCCACAGCCGCATCACGGCGTACGAGCGCCATGGGCGCCAGGATTCGGACAACGCGGTGACGGCCTTGGCGTCGCGCGTGCCGAGTGCGTTCATCACACCGATGTCGCTGGCCGGAAAGGCATCGGGCCAGGCCAGCGCGCGCATCGCGATCAACTGCACGGTCCACTCGCCGATGCCGGGCAGGGCGCGCAGGGCGTCGAGCGTGGCGGCCAGCGGCGCGCCGCGGTCGAGCACGATGCGCCCGGCGTGCACTTCGTGGGCCAGGGCCTGCAAGGCACCGACACGCTGGCGCACGATGCCGAGCTCGCCGATCGCGCTGGCCGCCGCCTGCGCGATCATTCGCGCCGACGGGAAGAGCCGGTTCAGCTCAGGCCACGGCGTCTCGACGGTCTCGCCGAAGCGCTCGACCAGCCGGCGCGTCAGCGTGCGCGCCGCCGCCACCGTGACCTGCTGGCCGAGAATCACGCGCACGGCCGACTCGAAGCCGTCGCAGCCGCCCGGCACGCGGATGCCGTGGACGGCCGCCAATCCTGGTGAAGGCAAGGCAGCGAGCACCGGGTCGATCAAGGCCGGGTCGGCATCGAGGTCGAACGCGTGGCGCACCAGCGCGACGACGCGGCCGAGCTGCGGTGCCAGGCTCGGCGACATCATCACTTCGACCTCGTGGCGCTCAGGCAGGAACTGCAGCGCCAGCCAGCCGGGTGCTGCGGCGGCGTGGCTGGCCAGTGTGCGCCGCCACACGCCGTGTTCGTCCATCGCTTCGACCCCGGCGATGCAGCGCGCGGCCAGAAATCGCTTCACGCCGGCGATGTCGTAGGGCGGCCGGTAGGCCAGCCGCACTTTCAGGGCATCGCAGGCTTCGACATCGGGCAGGCGCAGCAGCGGCGTGCCGCCACGGCGACGCGCCAGCGCGCGCGGTTGCGCGCGGCGCAGCCCGCTCGGGCTCAGCCGGCAGCGCTCGGCAAACACCGCATTGAAGCGGCGTTGGCTCTCGAAGCCGCAGGCCAGCGCGACATCGGCCACCGGCAGCGCGGTGTCGGTCAGCATCTGCTTGGCCAACAGCAGGCGCTGGTTGGTCAGGTAGTCGATCGGGGTCACGCCATGCAAGGCCGCGAAGATGCGGCGCAGATGACGGTCCGTCACGCCGAGCTTGGCCGCGATGGCGGGCAGTTGCACCGGCTGGCCGTGGCGCGCGGCGTGCTCCAACATGCGTGCGGCATGTTGCGCCAGCCCCTGCGGTGAATCGACGAGGGACAGGCCCGGCGCCAGTTCGGGCCGGCAACGCAGGCAGGGCCGAAAGCCACCATGCTCGGCGCTCGCCGCATTGGCAAAGAAGCGGCAGTTCTCGCGCCGCGGCAGGCGCACACGGCAGACCGGCCGGCAGTAGATCCCGGTCGAGGTGACGCCGACGAACAGCCGCCCATCGAAGCGCGCGTCGTGCGCCTGCAGCACGCGGTAGGCAGCGTCGGGATCGAGAACCATGCCGGCATCTTAGGCCGGATGCCAGGCTGCGTTGGCCGTTTTCGGACCTGTGCCTCGCGCGGCTACATGGCCTTGAACAGCGGCACGTAGGCGCGCCTGACCGGCAGTTCGTGCGCGTGGCCCAGGTGCGCGCCCGCGCGGTCCCACGCATCGGCCATGTCGCCCGCAGAATGCCTGGTTTACGCGTCGGGCGGACCAAAAATGCCGGCCTGGCCGCGACCCGTCAAGGGCTTCGAGCGAGCGCGGTGCTAGCGGGCGCTGTCATCAGCCGCCACCCACCGCCCATCCAGCAGCAGCTCATGCGGCTTGAAGCCGGCCTTATAGGCCATCTTGCCGCTGGCCTCGATCCAGTAGCCGAGGTAGACATGCGGCAGTTGCAGGATGCGCGTCTGCTCGATCTGCCACAGCACGCTGAAGGTGCCGTAGCTGGCATCGGGCTCGGGCTCGTAGAAGGTGTAGACGGCCGAGAGGCCGTCGCTCAGCACATCCAGGATGGCCACCATCTTCAACACGCCGAGCGGGCCCTGGCCTTCGCGCGGCGGTTCGCGGAACTCCACGAGGCGTGAGTTGACGCGGCTTTGCAGCAGGAACTGGGTGTACTGGTCGATGCTGTCCTGGTCCATGCCGCCGCCGCTGTGCCGCCCCGACTGGTAGCGCAGGTAGAGCTGGTAATGCTCGGGCAGAAAGCCCAACCGCAGCACGCGTGCCACCAGGTGCTGGTGCGCATTCCAGGCCCGGCGCTGGCTGCGCGAGGGCTGGAACTGCTCGACGGGCACGCGCAGCGGCACGCAGGCGCGGCAGCCATCGCAATGCGGGCGGTAGGTGAACATGCCGCTGCGCCGGAATCCATTGGCCACCAACCCCGAATAGGCATCGGCGTGGATCAGGTGGCTGGGGGTGGCCACCTGCGAGCGGGCTTGCCGGCCGGGCAGGTAGCTGCACGGGTAGGGCGCCGTGGCGTAGAACTGCAGCGACGCGAGGGGGAGTTCTTTCGGCGCGGTCACACTGGGCTCACACGGGACCAACTTCGGGGTGGGGCTCGAGCCCGAGCTGGGCCCAATGCGCCGCATCATAGGACCAGTGTGACGGCCCTGCCGCCCCCCGGGTGAGGGCCAGGTGGCGCTCGAAAGTGGTGCGCGAAATCTCGCGCGCACCGAGTGATGCCAGGTGCTGCGTGTTCTGCTGGCAGTCGATGAGCGCGATGCCGTGCGCGCGGCAGAACGCCACCAGCGCGGCGAGCGCGATCTTCGATGCGTCGGTGGCGTGCGAGAACATCGATTCGCCGAAGAACATGCCGCCGAGGGCCACACCGTACAGCCCGCCCGCCAGCCGTCCGTCGACCCAGGTCTCGACGCTGTGCACCGCGCCGGCGCGGTGCCAGGCGACGTAGGCGCGCTGCAGCGGCGGCAGGATCCAGGTGCCATGCTGGCCGTTGCGCGGCGTGACGGCGCAGGCGGCGATCACGCGCTCGAAAGCGCTGTCGATACGTACTTCGCAGCCGGGCGTGCGGATGAAGCGGGCCAGGGTCTTGCGCAGCGATCGCGAGAGCTTGAACTCGGCCACCGGCAGCACCATGCGCGGGTCGGGCGACCACCACAGCACCGGTTGGCCTTCGCTGTACCAGGGGAAGATGCCGTGGCGGTAGGCCGCTTCGAGCCGCTGTGGGCTGAGCCGGCCGCCGGCGGCGAGCAGGCCGGGCGCATCGCTGTCGGAGCCGAACGCTTGCGTCGTGGGCGGGAAGGGTGAGGCGTCGTCGTCGTTGAGCCAATGAAGGTTCAGGGCGGACATGTCAGGCCGCGCCGGGCCGCTCCCAAGCGGCCTGAGCGCCCCCAGGGACCCGCAGGGGCCCCTTCGTGGCCCGTGGGCCGCGAGCGCAGCGAACTTGGGGCCGCCAGCATTTCAGGCCACGCGCCCGAACCACCATACCGACAGGCCCGCGGCGACGAGGGCCAGCAGCGCACCGAGCGCCGCAAAAAGCGCAGTGATCTCGGTTTCCTTCTTCTGCGCCGTCAGCCGCGAGCCGAGTGATTGGTAGACCTTCTTCAGGTCGTTGGCGGTACCGGCGTAGAAGTACTCGGCGCGGGTGGCCATCGCAATCTGCTTCAAGGTTTCTTCATCCAGCCGCACCCGCATCGACCAGCCTTCGAAACCGATGGTGTCACCGTCCTTGGTGCCGATCCCCACGGTGTAGATCTTGATGCCGCGGTCGGCGGCCATGCGCGCGGCGTCCATCGAATCGGGGCCGGTGGTGCGCTGGCCGTCGGTGAGCAGGATGATCGCGGCCGAGTTGTAGCTGCCGGGCTCGACCGGGGTGAATTCCTTGTCCTGTGATTTCTCGCCGATGGCCTTGGGCATCGGGCGCTGGCCGGTGACCTGCGACAGGTCGATGCCGGCATCGGGGAAAATCGTGGCCAAGCTGAGCACAATGCCGCTGCCGATGGCCGTGCCGCGCTGGAGCTGGAAGCGGTCGATCGCGGCCACCACGTCGTCGCGCGACAGAGTGGGCGGCTGCACGATGGCTGCGGTGCCGGCGAACGACACCACCGCCACGCGCACCGCGCGCGGCAGCTCGGCCACGAAGGCCTTGGCCGCGTTCTGCGACGCCACCAGGCGATTCGGCTCGACATCGGCGGCGCGCATCGAACCCGAGACGTCCATCGCCAGCACGACGGTCTGCTCCACCAGGGGCAGCGTCACCACGGCGGTCGGCCGCGCGGTGGCCACCAGCAGCGCGGTCAGCGCCAGCAGCAGCAGCGCGGGCGGCACATGGCGGCGCCAGGCCCTGTGCGTGCCCATCGCTTCCTTGATGATCCCCAGGCTGGCCCAGGTGAGGGCCGACTTCTTTCGCCGCCTGAGCAGCCAGACGTAGGCCAGCACCAGCAGCGGCAGCAACCACAGCGCCCACAGAGCTTCCTGCCAGAGAAAACTCATGCGTGCCTCCGCGCCAGCGGCATCGCACCGGCGGCCATGCGGCTGCGCTGCCGCCGCGCGTCGACGAAGCGCAGGATGGCGTCGCCGAGATCGGCGTCGGTCGACAACTCGAGGGTGTCGATGCCGGCGCGCGCCAGCGCATTGCGCAAGGCCGCTTCGCGGCGGGCGGCGACTTCGGCAAAGCGCTCGCGAAAACCGCGCCGGCCGGTGTCGACGAACACCTGCTCGCCGGTCTCGCTGTCTTGCAGCAGCACCAGGCCGAGGTCGGGCATGCTCATCTCGAGCGGGTCATACAGGCGCACGGCAACCACGTCATGCCGTTCGGCCAGCCGCGCCAGCGGCGCTTCCCAGCCGTCTTCGCTGATGAAGTCGGAGACCACGAAGACGCAGGCGCGCTGGCGCATCGCCGGCCGTGCGCGTTCGATCAGATCGGCCAGCCGCGTGGCGCCGGCCGGTGTGGCGGCAGGCCGCGAACGCATGCGCTGCATCAGGTGCAGCACGTGGCGCCGTCCGCTCTTGGCCGGCAGCACGGTGTCGACGGCGTTGCCGTAGAGCACCGCGCCGGCGCGGTTGCCGTGGCGCAGCACCAGGCTGGCCATCACCGCGACGAAGGCCTCCGACACGCTGCGCTTCCTTTGCCGCGAGCCGAAATCGACCGACGGGCTCAAGTCGAGCAGGAACCAGGCGCAGAGTTCGCGGTCTTCGGTGAACAGGCGCACATGCGGCACCTGCAGCCGCGCGGTGACGTTCCAGTCGATGTGGCGCACATCGTCATGGTGCTGGTACTCGCGCAGGTCGGCCAGGTCGAT
>JANMSR010000523.1:0-1621 GCA_031389565.1 Burkholderiales bacterium | reverse complement strand
GCCGCTTCGCGCACGGCCGCCTGCAAGGCCCGCGTGAAGGCACCGAGGTCGGCGATGGTGTGGTCGGCCGCCACGACCACCAGCACCGGGTCGGCGCCGCCCTCGGCCGCCTGCAGCGCGGCCAGGGTCATGGCCGGCGCGGTATTGCGCGCGGCGGGTTCGAGCACCACGGTGCCCGGATCGCCGCCGGCCTCGCGCAACTGGTCGAGCACCAGGAAGCGATGCTCCTCGTTGCCCACCGTCAGCGGCGCGGCGAGTTCGATGTCGCTGGCGGCCAGGCCGTGCAGCCGTTGCGCGGCCTGCTGGAACAGGCTGCGGTTGTCGGCCGTGAGCACCAGAAACTGCTTCGGGTAGCCCGCGCGCGACAACGGCCACAGCCGGGTGCCGCTGCCGCCGGCCATGATCACGGGTTGAACGGGGATGCGTGCGCTCATGGGGTCGCTCAAAAGGTTTCTGCCTGGGCCAGCGGCGGCGCGGCGGTGTCTTTGGCGGCCAGCAGCGGGGCGCTGCCGAGCTGCGGCCAGTCGATACCGATCGCGGGGTCGTTCCACAGGATCGCGCGTTCGCAATCGCGGGCGTAGTAGTCGGTGGTCTTGTACAGGAAATGCGTGTCGTCTTCGAGTGCCAGGAAGCCGTGCGCAAAGCCGGGTGGGATCCACACCTGGCGCCGGCTCTTGGCGTCCAGCATCGCACCCGCCCAGCGGCCGAAGGTCGCTGAGCCCCTGCGGAGGTCGACCGCCACGTCGAACGCGCTGCCGCGCACCACGCGCACCAGCTTGCCCTGGGCATGCGGCGGCATCTGGTAATGCAGGCCGCGCAGCACGCCACGCTGCGAGCGCGAGTGGTTGTCCTGCACGAACGTGACGGCGTGGCCCACCGCGGCATCGAACGCGCGCTGGTTGAAGCTTTCGAAGAAGAAGCCGCGCTCGTCGCCGAACACCTTGGGCTCGAGGATCAGCACGCCGGGTAGCGCGGTGGGCGTGACGTTCATGAGGGTCAGTGCGAGGGCGTCGACAGTCGCAGCACGTCCAGGCCCTTGAAGCGCAGGAAGTCGCGGTCGAACGTGACCAGGCGAACCCCGGCCGCCGTGGCAAATGCTGCCAGGTACATGTCGGTCAGCAGGCGCGGCAGGGGCGTGCCGCCGTCAGTGCCATCGAGCATGCGGGTCAACAGTTGCGCGCAACGCACCGGCTCACTCAAGAAGCCGACCTCGGGCATGTTCATGAAGTGGCCATAAACGGCGGCCGCACGCGGCAGCGTCACCGTGGCCGAGCCCATGACCTTGGGCTGGCAAAGCAGCCGCAACAAAGCGAGCATGGTCACACGGTTGAACCACACCGCAGGCAGTTCCTTCTGCTGCCAATACGACTGGGCAGCCGTGTGGTGCGGGTGGGAGGGTGCCGATAGCGCGAGCCACACGTTGACATCGGGCAGGTCCCCCCGCGGTACGACGGGGCGCGCGCCTTGCCCGGGCTGCGCGTCACTCGTCATCGAGAAGCTCAAACAGGCGCGCGTTGGTGGGATTCTTGATTGCGAGCGGTCGCCTCGGAACGAGGGTCGGCAGCTTGCTGCGCGGCGCCCTGGAGGGCGTTGCACTGCGCTGCGCGAGGCCGCGTTCGAC
>JANMSR010000455.1:0-1714 GCA_031389565.1 Burkholderiales bacterium | reverse complement strand
GTGTTACCGCTAACATTAGCGCCAACGCCGCACTGGAACCATCCTCGAAATCCCTCCCCTGCCGACGATGACCCAGGAAACGCCGGGCCGCCCGAAGATGCCTTGCTCCCCCTCGGGGGGGCAGATGCCGCGAAGCGGCGGCCTCGGGGGCGCAAAGAAAACGCTCGCCGACTTGCGCAGCCGGCGCTGGTTCGCCGCCCGCGACATGCGCGCCTTCGCGCACCGCCAGCGCGCGCAGCAAATGGGCCTGCGCCGCGAAGACGTGCTCGAGCGCCCGTGCATCGCCATCATCAACACCTGGAGCGACCTGTCGCCCTGCCACGCGCACCTGCGCGAGCGCGCCGAGGCCGTCAAGCGCGGCGTCCTGATGGCCGGCGGCTTGCCGTTCGAGTTGCCGGCGATGAGCCTGGGCGAGGTGATGGTCAAGCCGACCACCATGCTCTACCGCAATTTCCTGGCCATGGAAGTAGAGGAGCTGCTGCGCTCGCTGCCCATCGACGGCGTGGTGCTGCTGGCCGGCTGCGACAAGACCACGCCCGGCACGGTGATGGGCGCCATCAGCATGGGCCTGCCGACGATTTTTTGCGCTGCCGGGCCGATGTTGAACGACCGCTACCTCAAGCCCGGCCAGCCCGAGCGCAAGGTGGGTGCCGGAACGCACAGCCGCATGTTCTGGGACGAGTACCAGGCCGGCAACGTCAGCGAAGCCGAATGGACCCGGCTCGAAACGCACATGACACGCAGCCCCGGCACCTGCAACACCATGGGCA
This sequence comes from Burkholderiales bacterium, assembly GCA_031389565.1. Lineage (GTDB taxonomy): Bacteria > Pseudomonadota > Gammaproteobacteria > Burkholderiales > Burkholderiaceae_C > CADEEN01. The sequence continues at coordinate 944 of JANMSR010000455.1, read as the reverse complement.
CCGCGAGCACGATGACCGCGATCGTCGAAGCGCTGGGCCTGGCGCTGCCGGGGAGTACCTCGATCCCGGCCATGGACGCCGGCCACACGCGCATGGCCACCACCTGCGGCGAGCGCAGCGTGCAGATGGTCTGGGACGACCTGACGCCGCAGTCGATCCTCACCCGCGGCGCGTTCCTGAACGCCGCCGCCGTGCAGATGGCGCTCGGCGGCTCGACCAACGCCGCCGTGCACATCATCGCCATGGCGCGCCGCGCCGGTGTCGGACTCACGCTCGATGACCTGGACGCCGTCGGCCGCCAAGTGCCGGTGCTGGCCAACCTGTTCCCGAGCGGCGAGCACTTGATGGAAGACTTCCACTACGCCGGCGGCCTGCCGGCGCTGATGAGCCGCATCGCCGCGCACCTGTCGCTCGGCGAACGCAACGTCAACGGCCGCACGTTGGGCGAGAACCTGCAAGGCGTGCAGGTGCTCGACGACGAAGTCATCCGCCCGCTCACCCGGCCCGTCAGCGCCAACGGCGCCCTGGCCGTGCTGCGCGGCAACCTGGCCCCCGAAGGCGCGGTGATGAAGGCCAGCGCTGCCAACCCGAAGTTCTTCAAGCACCGCGGCACGGCCCTGGTCTTCGACAACCCGGCCCAGATGAACCAGGCCTGCGCCGACCCGCATCTGGTTTGCGACGAGAACACCGTGCTCGTGCTGCGCAACGCCGGCCCCGTCGGCGCCCCGGGCATGCCCGAATGGGGCGGCCTGCCGATCCCGAAGAAACTGCTCGCGCTCGGTGTGCGCGACATGGTGCGCATCTCCGACGCTCGCATGAGCGGCACCCACTACGGCACCTGCATCCTCCACGTCAGCCCCGAAAGCGCGGTCGGCGGGCCGCTGGCCTTGGTCAACAGCGGCGACGAGATCGAGGTCGACCTCGACGCCCGCCGCCTGCACCTG
>JANMSR010000452.1:0-5261 GCA_031389565.1 Burkholderiales bacterium | reverse complement strand
GGTGCGCGGGTGCTGGCGCGCCAGGCGCACCAACTCTTCCTGCATCACGACGCGGGTCTGCGCGTCCAGGGCGCCGAAGGGCTCGTCCATCAGCAGCACCTTGGGGTCGAGCACGTAGGCGCGCGCGATGGCCACGCGCTGTTGCATGCCGCCGGACAACTGGTGCGGAAACGCGCGCTCGTAGCCGCCCAGGCCCATCAGGCCGATGTAGTGCTCGATGCGGCGCTTGCGCTCGGCGCCATCGACACCGAGCGAGTGCAGGCCGAACTCGATGTTGTCCCAGACCGACTTCCACGGGAACAGCGCGAAAGCCTGGAACACCACCGCGCGGTCCGGCCCGGGCTTGGTCACCACCTCGCCGTCAACGCTGACCTGGCCGCCGGTCGGGTGCTCGAGGCCGGCGGCCATGCGCATGCAGGTCGTCTTGCCGCAACCCGAGGGACCGACGATGGCAACGAACTCGCGGTCGTTGACCTCGAGCTCGATGTCCTTCAGCGCAACGAACTCCTGCCCGTTCTGCTTGAACACCCGCTGCACGTTCTGGAACACGATATTGGCCACGTCGCTTCTTTCCTGCAAGAACTCAAAGCCCGCGCCGCCGCTCGATCGCGAGCTGGGCGCGGCGCAGCGCGACGTCGATCAGCAGGCCGATGACGCCGATCGCCGCCATGCCGCTCATCACGGTGGCCGTCGACACCGCCGCCTGCCCCTTGACCATCAGGTAACCGACACCGCTGGACGCGACGATCAGCTCGGCGCCGACCAGCGATTGCCAGCCCAGGCCCGCGGAAATGCGCAGGCCGGCGACGATGGACGGCACGGCGGCCGGCAGCAGCACCTCGGTCATCGAGCGCCAGGCGCTGGCGCCGAGCATCTGCGAGGCTTCGATGTATTTGCAATCGACCTGCTTGGCGCCGCGGTAGGTGTTGATCAGCACCGGCGGAAACGCGCCCATGAAGATGATCAGCACCGGCCCGCCGATACCGGTGCCGAACCACAGCGCGGCAAAGGGCACCCAGGCGATCGGCGCAATGAAGCGCACCGTCTCGAACAAGGGCGAGACGAGCCGATCGACCCAGCCGTACCAGGCCATCAGCAGGCCCAGCGGAATACCGACGCAGACCGCCAGCACGAAGCCCATCGCGAAGCGTTGCAGGCTCGACGCGAGATGCTGGTGCAGCACATAGCCAGCGAAGGGCTCGACCATCAACTGCCCGAAGCGCGCGACCACGTCCCAGGGCGCGGGCAGGAAATCGCGCGAGCTGATGCCCGACAGGGCCGCCAGCGCCCACACGCCGATGAAGCTGGCGGCGCCGGCCAGCGACAAGCGCCAGAAGCGCGCGGCGGCTAGCGGCGGCTGCAACATCAGGCGGCCTTCCAGGGCATCACGCGGCGCTCGACCCAGCCCAGGCCCAGGGTCATCAACCAGCCGCACAGCGCCACGCTGAGCATGCCGACCAGGATCATCGCGGGGTAGATGTCTTGCGAAGCCTGGTTCAGGATCGTGCCCAGGCCCGCCACCGCGCCCACGAGCTCGGCCGCCACCAGCGTGGTCCACGAAGCCTGCAGCGACAGGCGCAGGCCGGTGAAGATGCTCGGCAGCGCGCCCGGAATCAGCACCTCGCGCCAGTAGCGCAGGCCGCGCGCATCGAGCATGGCGGCGGCCTCGAAGATGGGCCTGTCGATCTGGCGCACGCCGGTGTAGCTGTTGATGACCGAAGGCACGAAGGCGGCGAAGAAGATGACCATCATCTTGGCCGCATCGCCCAGGCCGAGCCAGACGATCGCCAGTGGAATCCAGGCCAGCGGCGGGATCGGCCGCAGCACCAGGAAGATCGGGTTGACGAAGGCCTCGACCGTGCGGCTGGCCCCCATCGCCAGGCCGAGCGCGACGCCGATCGACGAAGCGAAGACGAAGCCCATCGTCACCAGCAGCACGCTGCGCAGCACATGCTCGTGCCAGCGGCCGTTGCTGTAGCCGTCGAGACCCACTTGCTGGAAAGACACGAGCACCTCGGCCGGCGCCGGGAAGCGTGCGGGCGAGATGACGCCGAAGCCCGCCGTCAATGCATGCCATGCCAGCAGCAACGCAGCCACCGCCAACAGAGCGGTGGCCGCGCGCGCCGGCATCGACCGCTGGGTCGTGACCAGGCTCATGGAAGGCATCCGACTCGGCCTCTGGCTTTCATTCCAGCTTGATGTTCGCGTCCTTGACCAGCTTCGACCAGCGAGTGCCTTCGTCCGCGAGGAATCTGGTGAACTCCTCGGGCGAGCCGCCTTCAGGGAATGCGTAGGCGCGACGCAGGCGTTCGATCACCTCGGGCGACTTCAGGGCCGCATTGATCTCCTGGTTGAAGCGATTCACCACGGCGGCCGGCGTGCCGAGCGGCGCGACGAAGCCGAACCATCCGGAACCACCGAGCACATCGCCGAAGCCGCTCTCCGTCAGCGTCGGCACCGCAGGCAAATCATCCAGGCGCTTGCTCGACGTGACGGCGATCGCCTTCAGCTTGCCCGACTGCACATGCTGCACCAGCAGGGCGGGCGCGCCGAAGAACAGCTCGACCTGGCCGCCGATCACATCGGTGATGGCGGGCGGCTGACCCTTGTAGGGCACCGAGCTGATCTGCAGGCCTCGCGAGTGCTTCAGGAATTCGACCGGCAGGTGGTTGGTCGAGCCGACGCCCGAGTGCGCATAGTTCAGCTTGCCGGGCGACTTGCGGGCCAGCGCGACGAGTTCGGCCATCGTCGACACCGGAAACGCCGCCGGCACCACGGCGATGTTCGGCGCATTGGCAAACATGCCGACGGCGACGAAGTGCGTGCGCAAGTCCTGCTTGAAGTTCGGGTTGATCAGGGGACCGACGGAGCCGGTGATCGAGGCGACCAGGAAGGTGTAGCCGTCGGGCGCGGCTGTGGCGACGGTCTGCGTGCCGAGCAAGGCACCTGCTCCCGGCTTGGGCTCGACGATGATCGGCACGCCCCAGTTCGCGGCGATCTTCTCGGTGACCGCCCGCGTGAGGATGTCGACGATGCCGCCGCCGGGGAACGGCACCACGACGGTCACCGGCTTGCTGGGATAGGCCTGCGCCCACGCGCTGGCGCTGGCCAGCGCAGCCAGGACGACGAACAGGGACTTCAGGCTGCGGTGCAGGCGCATGGCATCTCCAAGGGTGATGGGCGTTGTCTACTTGCTCGACTTGCGCGGCGTGTCCGGCGGCACCGTCGGCACGAACGGGTACCGCGCCTTGGCCTTGGTGGCCGTCGTGCTGGTGGTGGACACACTGCGCACGTACTGCTTCGACGCGTCCTTGCGCACCTGGTAGTCCCACGGCACATGCGTGCCCTTGGTCAGCGTGGCGTGCAGGAAGAGCCGGCGGCGCTGGCTTGCCAGCACCTCCTGCTTGATCTTCGCGGGCTCGAAGCGCCGCTGGATCTCGCCCTCGAAGCGGTGCGCCAGGTCGGCGAAGGCCGGTTCGCGGCCCAGGTTGCGCAGCTCGGCCGGGTCGGCCTGCAAGTCGAACAGCATGCCCGGGTCGCCTTCACAGTGAACGTATTTGTAGTTGCCCTTCTTGAGGATCAACGCGGGGGCATGAACGCCCTCCCCGGTGAACTCTATGAGGGATTCATCGGTCCACGATGGATCGCTGCCGTGCAACAGCGCCGCCAGGCTGCGGCCGTCGCAGTGGTCCGCGAGGGCTGGCGGATCGCGGTCGGTCGCGAGGTCGACCAGTGTCGGCAGCAAGTCGACCAGCGAACAGTTCGCGCTGACCCGCTGCCCTGCCTTCGCGCCGGGCGCGTGGATGATCAGCGGCACCTTGATCGATTGTTCGTACGGATTGAACTTGAACCACATGCCGCGCTCGCCGAGCATCTCGCCGTGGTCGGCGGTGAACAGGACAACGGTGTTATCGAGCGCGTTGATTTTCTCGAGCGCATCAATCAACAGCCCGACCTTGCGATCGACGTAGCTGACCATGCCGTAGTAGGCGTGCCGGGCCGACAGGATCATGTCGTCGGTCACGCGGTGCTCGTCCTGGCGGATCAGCTTGTAGTAGCGCTGGCTCCAGGGGTCGCGTTCTTCGTACGGAATGAACGGCACCGTGGGCATCTCGACCTTCGCGTGGTCGTACAGGTCCCAGTACTCGCGCGAGATCGTGAACGGGTTGTGCGGATGGGTGAACGAAGCCACCAGCAAGAACGGATCACCTTCCGGGCGTCGCGCATGGTCGTAGAGCCACTGCACGGACTGGTGGGCCACGTCGTCGTCGTAGTCCATCTGCAGCGAGCGCACGCACAGACCCGACTCGACGATACCGCGCATGCTCATCTGACTCGGCGCGTAGGGCTCGATCTGGCGTTCCCAGTCAGCCGTCCAGCCGAAATCCGACGGGTAGATGTCGGTCGTCACGCGGTCCTCGAAACCATGCATCTGGTCCGGGCCGACAAAGTGCATCTTGCCGGACAGGCAGGTGTGGTAGCCGAGCGAGCGCAGGTAGTGCGCGAACGTCGGCACGGAGGCGGGCAGTTCGGCTGCGTTGTCGAAGGCGCCGATGCGCGAGGACCGTTGCCCCGACATCATCGCAAAGCGCGACGAGGCGCAGATCGGGTTCGGGCTGTAGGCGTTCTCGAACACCGTGCCGCGCGCCGCGAGTCGGTCGAGGTTGGGCGTTTTGACCAGCGGGTGGCCGTAGGCTGCCAGCGCGCTGGCGGCCAACTGGTCGGCCATGATGAACAGGATGTTCGGGCTCTTCACGTCGGTTCCTCACTCGAACAACACTGGGACAATGTTCTGTAAACGTTTACAGTTTCAGCCCACGAACTCGCATCGTCAAGCGATGAAGCGGGCTTTCATGACCGTGTTTTCCCTATCAGCCGCCGCCGCATCTGCTTTTTGAGATTCGCTGCAAACGAGTACAGTAAACCGATGCCAATGCCCGACAACGCGCTGCCGACGATCGGCGACGTCGCGCTGCATGCCGGCGTGTCGACGGCCACCGTGTCGCGCGTGCTGAACCGGACTGATCCGGTGCGCGCCGGCCTGAAGGCCAAGGTGGAAGCCTCGGTGCAGGCCCTGGGCTACGTGCCCCACGCGGGCGCGCGAACGATGAAGCTGCACTGCAGCGGCACCTTGGGCGCGATCTTCCCGACCATCGACAACGCCATCTTCGCCAAGGCCATCGACGCGTTGCAGCGGCGTCTGGCCGAAGCCGGCCACCAGTTGCTGATCGCCACCAGCGACTACGACCCGCGCACCGAGG
>JANMSR010000429.1:0-7493 GCA_031389565.1 Burkholderiales bacterium | reverse complement strand
CCACATCACCGAGGTGCGCGCGGCCTTGGCGCTGGGCACGGTGAAGAAGCGCATCAGGATGTGCGGCAGGCCGGCCGTGCCGAACATCAGGGCCATGCCGAAGCTGATCGCCGAGATCGGGTCTTTGACGAAGTTGCCGGGGCCCATGATCGACTGGCCGAGCTGGGCCGCCGCATGGCCCAGCTTGCCGTCCTTCAGCTCGATGTCGGTCTTGATCTTCACTGCGCTCGCAAACATGGCTTCGGGGCTGAAGCCGAAATGCCACAACACCGACAGCGCCATGAAGGTGGCTCCGCCCAGCAGCATGATCGCCTTGATGATCTGGACCCAGGTGGTGGCCGTCATGCCGCCGAACAGCACATAGACCATCATCAGCGCACCGACGATGACCACCGCGATCCAGTACTCGAGGCCGAACAGCAGCTTGATGAGTTGGCCTGCGCCGACCATCTGCGCGATCAGGTAGAAAGCGACAACGACCAGGGTGCCGGATGCCGCGAACACCCGCACCGGGGTCTGCTCGAAGCGGAAGGCCGCCACATCGGCGAAGGTGAACTTGCCCAGGTTGCGCAGGCGTTCGGCCATCAGGAAGGTGATCACCGGCCAGCCGACCAGGAAGCCGATCGAGAAGATCAGGCCGTCGAAGCCGCTGGCCATCACCGCGGCGGAAATGCCGAGGAAGGATGCCGCCGACATGTAGTCGCCGGCGATGGCCAGGCCGTTCTGGAAGCCCGTGATGCCGCCGCCCGCGGTGTAGAAGTCGGACGCGCTCTTGGTCTTGGACGCCGCCCACTTGGTGATGAACAGGGTGAAGACCACGAACACGCCGAACATGCCGATGGCGGTCCAGTTGGTGGCCTGCTTGACAACTTGGCCGAGGTCGGCACCGGCGGACCAGGCGACGAAGGAGACGCCGGCCAGCGCGGCCAGGGTCAGCAACTGGCGCGAGGAGGTCGAGAGGGTGCGGCTCATTTCAGCACCGCCTTGGCGATCGCGGCGGTCAGCTCGTCGAACTCGCTGTTGGCGCGCCGCACGTAGAACGCAGTAATGACCACCGTGAACACGATGACGCCGAAGCCGATCGGGATGCCCATCGTCATCACGCCCTCACCCAGGCGCTGCGACAGGAACGGCTTGTTGAAAGCCACCAGCAGGATGAAGCCGAAGTAAGCGACCATCATCGCCAACGTCAGCCACCAGCCGAAGGCAGTGCGTTTGGCTTTCAACTCCTGGTACTTCGGGTGGCTGGCGATTCTTGTGACCAGGTCAGCGTCCATGTCGGTCTCCAATGAGGGTTGGGGGGCGTACTGTGCGCCTACTGCATCTTGGGTCAAGGCGCTGACCCTGCTCTGACGCGAATCCAACGCCGGCTGACAACAAGCTGAGGCCAGGCTTACAGACCCCGCGCCCGCGGCGCTGTAACCGCGTTGTTCCCGCCTGCGCTGGCGCCGCGGGCCGCACGCCGATAATCCCGCGTCGTTTGCCCCCGAAAGATGTCCATGCCGCGCCAGACCAAGATCGTTGCCACCCTCGGCCCCGCGTCTTCCACGCCCGAGATGCTCGAGCGCCTGATCGAGGCTGGCGTCGATGTCGTGCGCCTGAACTTCTCGCACGGCACGACGCAAGACCACATCGAACGCGCCGCGATGGTGCGCACGGCCGCCGAGAAGGCCGGCCGTGCGGTGGCGATCATGGCCGACCTCCAGGGGCCGAAGATCCGTGTCGGCAAGTTCGAGGGCGGCAGGACCGAACTGACGCTGGGTCAGAAGTTCATCCTCGACGCCACGCGCACCGAACTCGGCACCAACGACGCCGTGGGCCTCGACTACAAGGAACTGCCGCGCGACGTCAAGCCCGGCGACACCCTGCTGCTCAACGACGGCCTGCTGATGCTGGCGGTGGACGAAGTGCGCGGCGACCAGGTCCACACCACCGTGCGCGTGGGCGGCGTGCTGTCCAACAACAAGGGCATCAACAAGCAGGGCGGCGGCCTGACGGCGCCGGCGCTGACCGGCAAGGACATGGAAGACATCAAGACCGCGATGAGCTTCCAGTGCGAGTACCTGGCGGTGAGTTTTCCCAAGAGCGCCACCGACATGGAAATGGCGCGCCAGTTGGCCAATGTGGCTGGCGAGCCGTGGCGGCACAAGCCGGGCCTGATCGCCAAGATCGAGCGCAGCGAGGCCATTCCGGCACTCGAAGGCATCGTGCGCGCCAGCGACGGCATCATGGTCGCGCGCGGCGACCTGGCCATCGAGGTCGGCAACGCCACCGTGCCGGCGCTGCAAAAACGCATGATCAAGCTGGCGCGCTCGCTCGACAAGATCACCATTACCGCCACGCAGATGATGGAGTCGATGATGGTCAACCCGGTGCCCACCCGGGCCGAGGTCAGCGACGTGGCCAACGCCGTGCTCGACGGCACCGACGCAGTGATGCTCAGCGCCGAAACCGCCGCCGGCAAGTACCCGGTCGAAACGGTGGCCTGCATGGCGGCGATCTGCGTCGAGGCCGAGCGCACCGAGGAGGTCAAGCTCGACGCCGACTTCAGCAACAAGCACTTCGGCCGCATCGACCAGACCATCGCGATGGGGGCTCTCTTCACCGCCTACCACCTCGGCTGCAAGGCGATCCTGGCCCTCACCGAGAGCGGCTCGACCGCGCTGTGGATGAGCCGCTACCGCATCCACACCCCCATCTTCGGCCTCACCTCCCAGCCCGTGAGCCAGCGCCGCATGGCGCTGTACCGCAACGTGCGGCCGCTGTTGATGCCCAACTACGGCGACCGCGACAAGGCCCTGGCCGCCGCCGAACAACTGCTCGTTGATCGCGGCGTGTTGAAGCCCGGCGACACCTACGCCATCACCTGCGGCGAGCCGATGGGCTACCCGGGCGGCACCAACATGCTGAAGGTCTGCCGGGTCGGCTAGCACGGGTTTGAAGTTTGCGCACCTGTAGACCCAGACGGGCGGGTAGGCCCCTGTGGACGGCGCGGGTGGCGCCTACGACGATTTGCCAACGCGATGACGTAGGTGGCCATGTTGGAAAGTGCATCGCAAACAACGGAGCAGCCGATGCACAGTGCCGGGAGGTAGGAGCGCAGGGCATGCAGCGGCAGCGCAAAACGCAGCTTGCCCTGGGGGGTGTCGGATTTCAGCAGGCCGCGTTTGATCAGTGCCGAGAGCGCCGACACGCAGGTGCGGTCACCCAGCCTCGGGGTTGTCGAGCGCGTTGTCGCGGTACAGCAGTTGGAGGCGTCCGCCTGCGCTGCGCTGCGCTGCGCTGCGCCGTGTAACCTTCGACGGGGGCCAAGTGGCCCGAGCGCGGAGTGGCGATGCCCGACCCCAAGCTGATCCTCGACCATGTGTACGACCACGAGGCGGCGCAGCCGGACCGCGTGTTCCTGACCCAGCCGGTCGGCGGCGGCGAGGTGGTGGACTACACGTGGGCCCAGACGCTCGACCAGGCGCGGCGCATGGCCGCGCACTTGAAGTGCCTAGGCTTCGCACCTGGCGCGCGCATCGCGCTGCTGAGCAAGAACTGCGCGCATTTCTTCATCGCCGAACTCGCGATCTGGATGGCCGGCGGCACGACGGTGGCGATCTTCCCGACCGAGACCGCGGCCACGTTGTGCTACGTGCTCGAACACAGCGAGGCCAGTCTGCTGTTCGTCGGCAAGCTCGACGGCTGGGAACAGCAGGCCGCCGCCGTGGCGTCGAGCCTGCTCTGCATCGCGCTGCCGCTGGCGCCACCCACCGATTTCGAGCGCTGGGACGACATCACCCGGCGCACCGCGCCGCTCGGCGGCCGGCCGCATCGCCAGGCCGACGACCTGGCGATGCTGTGCTACACGTCGGGCTCGACCGGGCAGCCCAAGGGCGTGATGCACAGCTTCGGCCGCATCACCCGTGCCGTCGAATGCGCGATGGCCGACCCGCAGTTGCGCCTGCCCGAAGGCGTGCCGCGGCGCACGCTGTCGTACCTGCCGCTGGCGCACATCTACGAGCGCGCGGTGGTCGAGTGCCGCAACCTGATGGCCGGCGATGGCCAGGTCTTCTTCAGCGAGTCGCTGGCGACGTTCATCGACGACATCAAGCGTGCCCAGCCCACCGTGTTTGTCTCGGTGCCGCGGTTGTGGCTCAAATTCCAGCAGGGCGTGTTGCAGACGATGCCGGCCGACAAGCTCGACGCGATGTTGGCTGACCCCGCAATGGCACCAGCCGTCGGCCGCAAGGTGCTTGCCAGCCTGGGCCTGGACGAAGTGCGCCTGGCCGCCTGCGGTGCCGCGCCGATCCCGCCCTCGCTGCTGGCCTGGTACCGGCGCCTGGGCTTGAACCTGGTCGAGGGTTACGGCATGACCGAAGACTTCGCCTACTCGCACCGCTGCACGAGCGAGTTCAATTCACCCGGCCATGTCGGTGTGGCCTGCCCGGGCGTGCAGGTGCGAATTGCCGAAGACGGCGAGGTCCTGATCAAGTCACCGGGTCAGATGGTCGGCTACTACAAGCAGCCTGAGTTGAATGCCGTGTGCTTCACCGACGACGGCTACTTTCGCACCGGCGATCTCGGCGAGCTGGCGGCCGACGGCCAGTTGAAGCTGACCGGCCGTGTGAAGGAGCTGTTCAAGACCAGCAAGGGCAAGTACGTTGCGCCGGCACCGATCGAGACCCGCCTGAACGCGCATCCGATGGTCGAGCAGGCCATCGTCTCGGGCAGCGGTCAGCCGCAGCCCTATGCGCTGGTGGTGCTCGCAGAAACCCTGCGCCCGCAACTCGCGCAGGCCACGGTGCGCGAGCGGGTCGGCGCCGCGCTCGCGCAGTTGCTGCGCGACGTGAACGACGGTCTGGCCGCGCACGAGCGGCTGCAGCGGCTGGTGGTGGCGCGCGAACCCTGGTCGATCGACAACGGCTGCCTGACGCCGACGATGAAGATCAAGCGCAGCCGCATCGAGGCCAGCGTCGCCGCCCAGGTGCAGAGCTGGTACGCGGCGGCGGAGCCGGTCCTGTGGGCCTGAAAATCAGGCGTCAACTTGAGGGCCCAGACTTCGGCCGAGCCAAAGTGTTCGATGACCTTGGGGCAGGTGCGCGTGGCTTTGCAGCGGTCGAGGATGCCGGCCTTGGGCAGGCCGCGCACCTTGTCCTGGTATTTGACCCACCACTGCGGACCTTCGCTGCCGGCCTGGTACAGCTCGAGCACGCCGTCGGGCTGGGCCCAGCGGAAGTTCAGCGCGATGCGCCGGCCGGCGATGATCGGCCACATACCGTCGTGCACCTGGGCGCCGCTTTCGGCCTGGTTGAAACCCAGGTGCAACCAGCCGCGCAGGAAATTGCCCGATTGCGAATTGCCGCGCGCGATGCTGTGCGTCACGCGCTGGGCCACCGGGTTGGGCGTGCCGAGGTCGTCGGCCACCTCTTGCGCCCTTCAGTGGCCGAACCGGGTCATCAACTCACCGGCCAATGGCGCATCGTCGATCATGCCCGACGCATGGGCCACCTGGGCACCGTTGACCCACACCCTGTGCACGCCGAGCGCGTCGGTGGTCAGGCGGGGCGCGCCGCCGGGCAGGTCGAAGACGCGGCGCTTGGGGCCGCGCCCGACGGTCGCCGGATCGAACAGCAACAGGTCCGCGGCGTAACCCTCGCGCAGCAGCCCGCGTTGCGGCATGCCGAACAGCAATGCGCTCTGGCTGGTCAGGCGACGCACGGCCTCGGGCAGGCTCATCGCACCGCGCTCGCGCACCCAGTGGCCAAGCAGGTGCAGGCCGAAGCCGGCGTCGGTGAAGAAGGTCAGGTGCGCGCCGGCATCGCTGAGCGAAACGATGCTGTGCGGATGATTCAGCATCGCGCCGACGGCCGCCTCGTCACTGTTGAGCAGTTGCGCGGTGAAGGTGGTGCCGAGGTCTTCGGCCAGCGCCAGGTCGAGCATCGTGTCGAGCGGATCGCGCTCTTGCTCGGCGGCGATCTCGGCCACGCTGCGTTGTTCGAACCCGCGATGCCGCGGGTCAGTGGTCTGGACCACATGCACCTTGTCCCACTCACCGTTGAACAGGCGGAACACGGCGGGCGATGCCAACTCGGCGCGAACGGCGTCGCGGAACGACGGGTCGGCGAGCACGGCCTTCAGCGCAGGGCCGTGGACACCGAGCGCCGGCTTCCAGCTCACCAGGCCTTCCACCGGGTACGGCGACGCCAGCGTGAAGTCCATCGTCAGCGGGCAGCACGACACCTGGCCGATGAGCCGGCGGCCACGCTGGTTGGCGGCGCTGATCGCATCGAGATCGGCGAACACCGCGTGCGGGTTCATCGGGTTGTGCAGCAGCGCGGCGATCATTACCGGCCGACCCGATCGCGCACTCATCTGCTCGAGCAGCGACACCGGCATCTGCCCGCCCTTGGTGACCATGTACACGCCCTGGCCGGCCTGGCCCATGGCTTCGATCAGGGCCAGGTGCTCGGTGTCGCTGGCCAGCCGCGAGGGCATCGGCACACCGCCTTCGCCGTTGTGCGCCGGGCTGGTGCTGCTGGCAAGTCCGACCGCGCCGGCGGCCATGGCTTCGCGCACGAGGGCCGCCATCTGCGCGATCTCGTCGGGGCTGGCCTCGCGCTTCGGCGCATCGGCGCCCATGACCCAGGTGCGCACCGAAGAGTGGCCGACATAGGCCGCCAGATTGACAGCGCAGCCGCTCGCGCGCAACTGCGCCAGGTACTCGGCAAAGGTCTCGAAGTTCCAGCGGATGCCCAATCGCAGCACATCGAGCGACATGCCCTCGACCTGGGTCAGGTTGCGCATCGTCAGCTCGCGGTCCTGCGGCCGGCAGGGGGCGATGGTGAAGCCGCAGTTGCCGATCACCGCCGTGGTGACGCCCAGCGCCGGCGAAGGCCGGACATACGGGTCCCAGGTGACCTGGGCATCGAAATGGGTGTGGCTGTCGATGATGCCGGGCATTAGCGCCAGGCCATCGGCATCGATGACGTGCTTGGCGTCGGCGGGCAACGAAGGCCCGATGGCGCGGATACAGCCATCGCGCACCGCGAGGTCGCCACGCATGGGCTCGGCCCCGCTGCCATCGATCAGCGTCGCGCCACGAATCAGCAAGTCGTCCATAAGACTCCGTTCGGGATGAGCTTGTCCAAGCCCTTCATGCCAGCTTCAACTTCGGCGTGGCAAACATCGCCTCCATCGCCTTGCGCGTGCGGTACGCGTGCGTCGTGGTGTCCATCGCCACGTCGGCCCATGAAAGACTCTGGCCCTGCTTGACCGGACGCGTGAGCTTGACGTTGTGCGCCAGCCCGAGCGGCAGCCCACCGAGGGCCACCGAGGTCGCAGCCGGCAGCAGCTTGCCCCACACCGTATAGCCGCCCTCGCCGTCGAGCATTTCGCCCGCCCGCAGGTCGCGCTTGGCGGTGGCCACCACGTCGGCGTTCCAGCCCGTGGCCACACCCGTCGGCTCGCCGCGCAAGGCCACGCTGGCCACCGACACCCCCACTTCGAGC
>JANMSR010000302.1:0-6918 GCA_031389565.1 Burkholderiales bacterium | reverse complement strand
CCGCAGGGCGGACATCGCATCCTCGGCGGCGGCATCGTCGGCACGCATGCCGGCGACCTGATCGGCGAGATCGCTCTGGCCATCGAGATGGGCGCCGACGCAGTCGACATCGGCAAGACCATCCACCCGCACCCGACCCTGGGTGAAAGCATCGGCATGGCCGCCGAGGTCGCGCACGGTTCGTGCACCGACCTGCCGCCGCAGCGCCGGTAGCGGCCGCGCGGCGGCGCTTCGGATCAGGGTTTCAAGGGCGGCGCGGCCTGCACCAGCCGCTGTGCCCGCGCGTCGAGTTCGCCGCGCGAGACGCTGCCGTAGGCATCGGCCACCAGGGCCGGGCAGCGCGTCGGCCCGTCATCGCCGGCGGCCCAGCCGGCGGGTGGCGCGATGCCGATCTCGGCCTGCGCCAGCCCGAGCTGCGCAATCAGGCGCTGCGTCGAGGCCAGCGTGCGCGCTTGCGCGACCAGCAGGTCAGCCTCGGCGTTGGCGTAGGCGCGCTTGGCGGTGTAGAGCTCGTTTTCGGCATTGAGCAAATCGAGCAGGCTGCGCTGGCCGATGTCGAACTGCTGGCGGTAGGCGTCGCGTGCCTTCTCGATGGCAAGCACGTTGCGATCCAGCGCCTGCAACTGCTCGCCGAGCTTTTGCGTATCGTTGAAGGCGATCGCGGCCACCTGGCGCGTGTCGCGGCAGGTCTTGTCGCGCTGGTCGGCCGCCTGGTTCACCAGATCGGCCGCCTGGCGGATGCGCGCCTGGTCGCTGCCGCCGTTGTAGAGGTTCCAATTCAGCACGACCTCGGCGCTGGTGTCGCGTTTCTGGTCGGGCACACCGTCGAAGTTGCGGCCGGTCCCGCTGCGCAGCCGGGCTTCGACACGGGGCTGCCAGGCCGCGCCTTCACGGCCCTGCGCGGCCGAGCGTGCGGCGCGCAAGTTCTCGATGCTGGCGCTAACCGCCGGGCTGGCCTGCACTGCCAGGCTAACGGCTTCGCCGGCGCTGGCGGGCAGGCCGGAGGCGGACGTGCTGCTGCGGCCCACACGTTGCGGCGGCAGCTCACCGACGATGCGCAGGTAACGCGCCGTCACGTCGTGCAGATTGGCGGCTTCGGTGGCGAGGTTGCTTTCGGCCAGGGCCAGGCGCGCGTTGGCCTGTTCGAGGTCGACACCGCGGCCGACACCGGCGCGCACGCGGCTGCCGATCTGTGTGGTGGCATAGCGGTGCTGCACATAACTGTCCTCGGCCAGCGCCACCAGAGCCCGTTGGCGCACGACGTCGTGGTGCCCACGCACGGCTTCGAGGGCCGTGGATTCGGTGGCGTCAAGCAGCTCGAACCAGCGCACCAGTTTGTCGTGGCCCAGCCGCGCGATGTCGCTGCGCACGACGTTGGCATCCCACAGCAGTTGCGTCAGCGACAGCGCCACACCACTGCGCGACAGGCTCTGAGCCTCGGGGTTGCGGGTGGCGATCCGGTCGTTCGTGCGGCCAGCCGAGGCCTCAAGGTCGACGCGCGGGTACAAGCCGCCACGGGCGGCATCGACCGCCGCCACCGAGGCGCGCAATGCGTTCAAACGCGCGCTGAGATCAGGGTTGCCTGCAATTGCTTTTTGCGCTGCGCTGCGCACGGCCTCGGCCGCCGGCACTGGCACTGTCGGGGCGGCGGTCTGGGCCTGCACGGCGGCACATGCCCACAAGGCAGTCAAGGCCAGCGCAGAGACCATTGGGTGACGATTCATCGTGCCGTTCCTAGCCCGGTTGCCGTGCGGCGCATAGCCCTCGGCTTGTTAGAAGTTGTAGCCGCCGAAGTTTAGGTTGGCCCGGCATCTGCCAGGCGCAGCCGACCTCCCAGCGCGCAACGCGGACGGCAGTATTCCACGCTGATGGGCTGCCGCAGCACGCGACTTGCCGCTAGAGTCTGCAAAGCACACCGGTCGTGCCGAAAACCTACCGGATGGCCTGCATGTGCAGGCTGCCGTTGCCGTCACGCCGCCATGCCTTTGCGTTCCCGCCCGATCCTGCACGCAGCGCTGGCGCTCGCGTTTTGGTTAGGCGGGCAGGGGCCTTGGGCGGGCGACGCGCAACGCATGGGGCTGGCCGCCCAGCGCCTGGGCCCACGCGCCGTGGCCGCGCTGCCGGCGCTGCAGGCGCTGCTACAGCACAGCGCGGCGCTCGACGACGAAGCGCAACTGGCGGCCGTGAACGCGTTCTTCAACCGCCGCGTCGTCTTTGCCGAAGACAGCGAAGTCTGGGGTCAGGCCGACCGTTGGGCCAGCCCACTCGAGACGCTCGCCCAGGGCCGCGGCGACTGCGAGGACTACGCCATCGCCAAGTATTTCAGCCTGCTGGCGCTGGGCATGCCGGCGGCGCGGTTGCGGCTGGTGTATGCGCGGGCGCAGGTGGGCGGCGAGAGCCGCGCGCACATGGTGCTGGCCTACTACGCGCAACCCGAGGCCGAGCCGCTGATCCTGGACAACCTGATCACCGAACAGCGCCCGGCCTCGCGGCGGCCCGATCTGCGGCCGGTGTTCAGCTTCAACAGCGAAGGCCTGTGGCAGGGTGCCGGTACGCAGAGCGCCGGCGACCCGCAGGCGCGCCTGTCGCGCTGGCGTGACGTGCTGGCCAAGGCACGGGCGGAGGGATTCCTGTGATTCAAGCTAAGGTAACGACATGAGCCTCTTGAGACAAATCGGGCTGCTGCTGGCGTCCGTGGTGTTGCTGGCGCTGGCTGGCGCGGTGGGCGTGAACCTGCTGTCGGCACGCGACACGCTCGAGGCGCATCTGCGCGTGAAGAACAGCGACAACGCGCAGAGCCTGGCCTTGGCCCTGTCGCAGCAACACGGCGACGCGCAACTGATGGCGCTGCTGATGAGTGCGCAGTTCGACACCGGCACCTACCGGCGCATCCGCCTCGTGCGCGGCGACGGCAGCATCGGCTTCGATCGGCAAGCCGATGCGGCCGCCGAGCGTGCGCCGGCGTGGTTTGTCGCGCAATGGCCGATCGAGTCGCCCGCCGGGGTGGCCCAGGTCAGCGACGGTTGGCGCGCGCTGGGTCGCATCGAAGTGGTCAGCCAAGTGGGCTATGCGCACGACGAGTTGTGGCGCGGCAGCGTGCGCGCGGCGCTGCTGCTGGGGTCCATCGGCGCGGGGGCCTTGCTGCTCGCCGCCGCCGGGGTGCGCCGCATTCGCCGGCCGCTCGACGCCACGGTGGCCCAGGCGCGTGCGCTGGAGGACGGCCGCTACGTCCTCGTCGACGAGCCTCGGGTGCCCGAGTTGCAGCGCGTGGCGCGGGCGATGAACTCGATGGTGCAGCGCGTGCAAAGCCTGTTCGAGGCCCAGGCGGCGCAGGTTGAATCGCTGCGCCGGCAGGCGCATGAAGACCCACTCACCGGTCTGGCCCACCGCGGCCACTTCATGAAACGCCTGGCCGCGATGCTGCAGGGCGAAGACGGCGCGGCCAGCGGCTCGCTGGTGCTGGTGCGGCTGGCCGACATGACTGGCCTGAACCGCACGCTCGGCCGCGAGCTGACCGACCGCGCGCTGCGAACGGTGGCCGACGTGCTGCAGGCCTGGCCGCAAAGCCAAGCTGCGGGCGCCCTGGTCGGGCGACTCAACGGTGCCGACTTCGCGCTCGCACTGCCTGCGCGGCCCATGGCTGCCGCAGCGGCCACCGCGTTGGCCGAGCGGCTGCGCGCCATGTTGACCCCCTTGGGCGAGGCGGTGGTTGTGCACCTGGGCGCGGTCGACTGGCAGCGTGGCGCAGCCGCCGGCGCCTTGCTGGCGCAAGCCGACCTGGCGCTGGCACGTGCCGAGAGCGGGCCGCCGTTCTCGGCCCAGGTGGTCACCGCCGCGACCACCACAGTGACGGGCGAACACAGTTGGCATGAGCAACTGGCGGGCGCCATGGCCGAGCGGCGCACGCGCCTGATGGCCTACCCGGTGATCACACGCGACGGTGCGCTGTGGCAGCTCGAATGCCTGCTGCGCGTGCAGCGCGAGCCCGGCGGCGATTTCGAGACCGCAGCGCAGTGGCTGCCGCTGGCCGCACGCAGCCGTCTGCTACCGCAACTCGACCTGCACGCGGTGCAACTGGCCCTGGGCGCGATCGCCGCCGATGGCCGGCCGCGCGGCATCAACCTGGCCCTGGCTTCGCTGGCCGACGGTGCCTTCACCACGCAGTTGCGGCGCATGCTCGGCGACGCGCCGCGCGCCTGTGCACAGCTCAGCCTCGAGGTCGGTGAAGCCGCTGCCGTCGAGCAGTTTGCGCTGCTGCAGGCCTTTGCGGCGATGGTGCGCCCGCTCGGCGTGCGCTTCGGCCTCGAACATGCCGGCCACCGGCTGCACCGCGTCGAGCGGCTGTATGAACTTGGCCTCGACTACGTCAAGCTCGATGCCGCGCTGGTGCGGGGCGTCGCCAGCGACGGTGCCGCGCGGCGCTTCGTTGCCGGCAGCGTGACGTTGCTGCACGCGCTGGCCGTGTCGGTGTGTGCCGAGGGTGTCGACGATGCGCACGACGCCGCAGTCTTGTGGGCCTGCGGCGTCGATGCGATTACCGGGCCCTGGGTCGGCGCGCAACGAGCGCAAGCTTGATCAGCTACCCGCAGGCACGTCGGTCAGCAGCTTTCCGCGGTTGATCAGCTCGGTGATGATCTGGTTGTCGGTGGCGCTGCCCGCCAGGCCCAGGCTGGCGCGGATGTCGACGCCTTGCAGCACGATGCGCTGGTCTTCGGCGCCGGATGCATAGGTGCCGCCGATAAATCCGCCCCCGCTGCTGACGCGGATCTCGGTGTTGCCGCCGCTGACGTTGAAGTCGAGATAGCTATCGAGCGTGGCGCTGGTCGACTCGCCTTGCAGCAGATCTCGCAAGTCGAGCACGTCGCCATTGCCCGATGTCGGGGTCGCGCTGTTGAAATCCGTGATCTGGTCGATCGCCGGTGCGCCCGCGGCGCCGCGATCGGCAAATCGCCAGGCGAACACGTCGGCACCCGCGCCGCCGGTCAGGACGTCATTGCCGGCGCCACCGATCAGGATGTCATTACCGTTGCCACCGGTGAGGACGTCATTGCCGACGCCGCCGTCGAGGTAGTCGTTCCCGTCGCCGCCGTCCAGCGTGTCGTTGCCGCCGAAGCCGCGGATCACGTCGTCGCCAGCCAACCCTGACAAGACGTTCGCACTCGCGTCGCCGGCCAGGGTGTCGTTGCCGGCCGTGCCGTTGGGCAGGCTGGTGCTGAACGATGACGTGGTGCCCGGCGTGAGCGTCAAGGTCGATGCTGCCGTGTCGCCATCGCCGTCGCGCATCACGTAGCTGAACGAGTCGATATGGTTGGCGGCCGAGCGCTGGTAGTCCAGAGAAGCCAGCATGTAGCCTTGGGCGCCACTCAGCGAATTCGACAGCCGCAGGTAGCTGAAGTCCTGGCTGGTGGTGACGGTCTGCAGCGACAGTGAGCCGTTCGACGGCCCGGCAGCAAAGGCGCCGCTCGCAACCAGCATGCCGCTGGCGTTGTAGGCCGCCCAGGTGGCGCTGGGCTGGGCGCCGTTGAGTTGGTTCAGCCCGACAGTGACCTGCTGCGTCGCCTCTGGCAGGCGCAGGATCAGGCTTTCGCCCAACTCGATGCCCGTGTTGTTGACTTGCAGCCCTGGTTTGCCGCCGCCCGTGTAGTCCACGAGGTCGGGCTGGCCCGGCAGCGCGCCGAGGTTCAGGTTCGAACCGCTGGCCCAGGTGGGGTTATTGAAGCCCCACAGCCCTGACAGATTGGCGCGCCAGGCGCTTTCGCTGCTGCCGGTGGCGCTGCCGGTCTGCGCCAACGACGAGGTGTAGGTGAACGAGCCGTCGGCCGATACGAGCAGGCTGCCATGGGCCGTCACGATAGTCGTTGGGCCGGTCGCGGCGAGGGTGGTGCCATTGACCGACACCAGCGCCTTGGTGGCGTCGATCGCGCTGTCGTTGGTCAGCATGTTGCCGCTCACGGCGCCGGCCCAAGCCACGGTGCCGGCGTCGCTGACCGCTGTCGGGTTGGTGTCGCTCAGGTTCAGCGTCACCGTGGTCCACGCGCCCAGGCTGTTGCCGTCGCTGGCCCGGTAGACGAAGCTATCGGCTACCGGGGTGTTGGCCGCATCGTGCGCGACCACCGGCGAGATATAGCGGAACGTGCCGTCGGTGTTCATGACCACCGTGCCGCCGAGCGCCGTCGTGATCGTGCTGACGCCGTTGACGACGAGCGCGGCACCGCCGGCGCTGGTGGCCACCTGGGCCACGCTGATGGCATTGCCTTCGGCATCGCTGTCATTGGCCAGCACATTGCCGAATCCGGCCGTGTTGCTTCCCTCGACGCGCGTGAAGCTGTCGGCCACCGAGGTCGGCGCGTCGTTGACGGGCGTGACCGTGATCGAGGCCGCGGCGGTGTTGGAAGACAGGGCGCCGTCGCTGGCGCTGTAGTTGAAGCTGACCACGCCGTTGAAATTCGCGGCCGGCACAAAGTACAGCGTAGCCCCGGCGAAGGGCGTGCCGGCCACCACCGCCGTGGTCAGCGCGGCGTTGGTGTAGAGCGTGCCGTTGCTCGGCAGGGCGGCCACGCTGTAGTTGGCAATCGCGCTGTCGATGTCGCTGGCCGACAGCGTGATCGCGATCGAGGCCGCGTCCTCGCCGCCCGAGGCGCTGACGGCCACGGCCACGGGGGCGTCGTTGACGGGGGTGACGGTGATCGAGGCCGCAGCGATGTTGGAGGACAGCGCGCCGTCGCTGGCGGTGTAGTTGAAGCTGACCACGCCGTTGAAATTCGCGGCCGGCACAAAGTACAGCGTAGCCCCGGCGAAGGGCGTGCCCGCGACCACCGCCGTGCTCAGCGCGGCGTTGGTGTAGAGCGTGCCGTTGCTCGGCAGGGCGGCCACGGTGTAGTTGGCAATCGCGCTGTCGATGTCGCTGGCCGACAGCGT
>JANMSR010000417.1:0-17978 GCA_031389565.1 Burkholderiales bacterium | reverse complement strand
TCACATCATGAGCTTGATTCCGAAGAAGGGCACCGTCTACGTGGTCGACGACGACGAGGCCGTGCGCGACTCGTTGCAGTGGCTGCTCGAAGGCAAGGACTACCGCGTCAAGTGCTTCGACTCCTCGGAGTCCTTCCTGTCGCGCTTCGACCCGCGCGAAGTGGCCTGCCTGATCGCCGACATCCGCATGGAAGGAATGAGCGGGCTGGAGCTGCAGGACCGCCTGGTCGAGCGCAAGAGCCCGCTGCCGATCGTCTTCATCACCGGCCACGGCGATGTGCCGATGGCCGTGACGACGATGAAAAAAGGGGCGATGGATTTCATCGAGAAGCCGTTCAAGGAAGAAGAGCTGCTCGGCCTGGTCGAGCGCATGCTCAACACCGCCCGCAGCGCGTTCAGCCACCATCAGGAACAGGCCAGCCGCGATGCCCTGCTGTCGCGCCTGACCACCCGGGAAGCGCAGGTGCTCGAGCGCATCGTCGCCGGCCGCCTGAACAAGCAGATCGCCGACGACCTGGGCATCAGCATCAAGACGGTGGAGGCGCACCGCGCCAACATCATGGAAAAACTGAACGCCAACACCGTGGCCGACCTGCTGAAAATCGCGCTCGGCGCGCAAACGGCGAAAGCCTGAACACGGAGCACCGGACAAGGCCGCTTCGATGCGGCCTTTTTTGCGTTCACGGACCATGACTGCACAGATCATCGACGGTACCGCCCTCTCGCAACGCCTGCGCGCCGACGTCGGCGAACGCGCGGCCGCCCTTGCCGCACGCGGTATCAAGTCCGGCCTGGCCGTGATCCTGGTCGGCGATGACCCGGCCAGCGCGGTCTACGTGCGCAACAAGGTCAAGGCCTGTCACGACAGCGGCCTGCACTCGGTGCTCGAACGCTACGACGCCACGATGACCGAAGCCGACCTGCTGGCGCGCATCGCCGCACTGAATGCCGACCCGGCAATCCACGGCATCCTGGTGCAGATGCCGCTGCCCAGGCACCTCGACGCGCACCGCGTCATCGAAGCCATCGCGCCGGCCAAGGACGTCGACGGCTTCTCGGTGGCCAGCGCCGGCGAGCTGATGACCGGCATGCCCGGTCTGCGCCCGGCCACGCCCGCGGGCTGCATGAAGCTGATCGAGTCCACCGGCATCAACCTGCGCGGCAAGCATGCCGTCGTCATCGGCCGCAGTAACACCGTCGGCAAGCCGATGGCGCTGCTGCTGCTGCAGGCGCACGCCACCGTGACCATCTGCCACAGCGCCACGCCCGATCTAGCGCTGCACACGCGCCAGGCCGACATCGTGGTCGCCGCCGTCGGCCGGCGCAACACGCTGACCGCAGCGATGGTCAAGCCCGGCGCCGTCGTCATCGACGTGGGTATCAACCGCAACCCAGCCGGCAAGCTGTGCGGCGACGTCGATTTCGCCGCCGTCTCGCAGGTCGCTGGCTGGATCACACCGGTGCCCGGCGGCGTCGGCCCGATGACGATCGCGATGCTGCTGGCCAACACCCTGCAGGCCGCGGAACAAGCCGCCGCGCATTGACAACCAAGTGCCCATGAACAACCCCTTGCTGAACCTCGACGACCTGCCGGCCTTCGACGCCATCCGAGCCGAGCATGTCGCTGCGGCCATCGATGTCCTGTTGGCCGACGCCGACGCGGCGCTCGAACGCGCCGTCGGCCCCGACGTGCCTGCCGAGTACGGCGCCATGTCGGCCGCGCTCGACGTGGCCACCGAACGGCTGGGCCGGGCCTGGGGCGTCGTCTCGCACCTCAATGCCGTGGCCGACACGCCGCCACTGCGCGCGGCCTACAACGACAACCTGCCCAAGGTGACCGAGTTCCACACCCGGCTCGGCGCTGACGAACGGCTTTATGCCAAGTACAAGGCGATCGCCACGAGCCCGGCGGCGGCGACGCTCGCCGCGCCGCGGCGCAAGGCCTTGGCCAACGCCTTGCGCGACTTCGTGCTCTCGGGTGCCGAGCTTCGCGGCGAGGCCAAGTCCCGCTTCGCCCTGATCCAGGAACGCGCCGCCGAGCTCGAGCAGCAATACCGCGAACATGTGCTCGACGCCACCGACGGCTTCACTCACTTCGCCAGCAGCGCAGACCTCGACAGCGTGCCTGCCGACGTATTGCAGGCCACGCGCGAAGCCGCGCAAGCCAAAGGCCGCGAGGGTCACAAGCTGACCCTCCATTACCCGGTCTACGGCCCAGTGATGCAATACGCGACGAACCGCAACCTGCGCGAAACGCTCTACACCGCCTACATCACGCGGGCCAGCGAACTCGGCCCGCGCGAACGCGACAACAGCCCACTCATGCAGGAGCTGTTGGCGCTGCGCCAGGAAGCCGCCGCTTTGCTCGGCCACGCCAGCTACGCCGAGGTCTCGCTGGTACCGAAAATGGCGCGCTCGACCGCCGAAGTGCACAGCTTCCTGCGCGACCTCGCCACCCGCGCGCGCCCGTACGCCCAACGCGACCTGGCCGAGCTGGGCAGCTTCGCCGCAACCGAGCTGGGTCTGCCCGATCTGCAGGCCTGGGACATGGCCTACGCCGGCGAAAAACTCAAAGAGGCGCGCTACGCCTTCAGCGACCAGGAGGTCAAGCGATACTTCACCGAACCCAAGGTGCTGGCCGGCCTGTTCGAGATCGTGCAAACGGTGTTCGAGGTGACGATCACGCCCGACACCGCGCCGGTCTGGCACGACAGCGTGCGCTTCTACCGCGTCGAGCGCAAAGCCAATGGCACCGAGGACGGCGCGGGCCAACTTCTGGCGCAGTTCTACCTCGACCCCTACGCCCGCCCCGGCAAGCAGCCCGGCGCCTGGATGGACGACGTGCGCGTGCGCTGGGCCCGGCCCGACGGCAGACTGCAAACGCCGGTGGCCACCCTGGTCTGCAACTACACGCCGCCGCTGGGCAACGAGCCGTCGCTGCTGACGCACGACGACGTGATCACGCTGTTCCACGAGTTCGGCCATGGCCTGCACCTGATGCTCACGCGCATCGACGACCTCGGCGTGTCTGGCCTGTCGGGCGTGGAGTGGGACGCGGTCGAACTGCCGAGCCAGTTCATGGAGAACTTCGGCTGGGAATGGGCCGTGCTGCAGCGTCTGACTTCGCACGTCGACACCGGCCAGCCCCTGCCGCGAGCGCTGTTCGACAAGATGGTCGCAGCCAAGAATTTCCAGAGCGGCCTGGGCACGCTGCGCCAGGTCGAGTTGGGCCTGTTCGACCTGCGCATCCACGCCGAGCCGGGGGCGGCCCTGAAAGTGCAGCAGGTGCTCGACGAGGTGCGCCACGAGGTGTCGGTGCTCAACCCACCGCCGTTCAACCGCTTCCAGCACAGCTTTTCGCACATCTTTGCCGGCGGTTACTCAGCCGGCTACTACAGCTACAAGTGGGCCGAAGTGCTGTCGGCCGACGCCTGGAGCGCTTTCGAGGAGGCCGGCGCACTGTCGGTCGCCACCGGACGCCGGTTGCGTGAAGAAATTCTCGAAGCCGGCGGCAGCCGCAGCGCGCTGGAAAACTTCACCGCCTTCCGCGGCCGTGAACCACGCATCGATGCGCTTCTGCGCCACCAAGGCATGGCTTGAGTCCGAGGCCCAAGGCGGTTAAATTGCATACCATGCGCACACCCGTCCTGCTCGCCACGTTCACCGCCGCGCTGTTGCTCGCCGCGCCCTCGGCCCACGCCCTGTTCAAGGTCATCGGCGCCGACGGCCGGGTGACCTACACCGACCGCCTGCCCACCGCCAGTGAAGGCAAGGTGATGCCCGTCGACAGCGACACCGGCCGCACCAGTGACCCGAGCCTGCCCTACGCGCTGCGCCAGGTGGCCTCACGCTTCCCGGTCATGCTCTACACGATGAAGGATTGCGGCGATGCCTGCGCGATGGCGCGCGCGCTGCTGGCCAAGCGCGGCGTGCCTTACAACGAGCGCATGGCCGAGACCACTGAAGACCGCGAGGCCTGGTCGCGCCTGGTTGGCGGCATCGAGGCCCCGGTGCTGAAGGTTGGCGAACAAATGCTGCGCGGCTTCGCGCCGCTGGCCTGGGACGAAACGCTCGACGTGGCCGGCTACCCGCGCCTGTCGCTGCTGCCGGCCAACTATTCGCGGGCGCCGGCACTGCCGCTGACCGAGCGCCGCGCCGAGCCGCCGCCGCGGCCCGCGCCCGTGCCGACCGCACCCGCACCCGAGACGGGCTCGAACCCGGCCGGCATTCGCTTTTAGGGTGTGTTGACATATGAATCACGCCCGCGCCGGGGCCGCCAAGGGCGCGGAGCTAGGCGCGAGCCGCAGCCAAGGCTTGCCGCCTTGGCAAGGGTCGCAACGACGCGCCGCACCCTTGGCGACCCCGGCCCGAAGGGTGAGTACCCCAAACGGGCGGACTCGTCGTTGCAAATGCTCGCCGGGTAGACAACCCGGCTCCGCTTTGCGCCTAGATTGCGCCCGTTTGGGGTGCTCACGCGGGTGCGATTCATATTTCGGCACACCCTAGTTGCGCGGCAATGCCAAGCGGTGCGCCGGCCAGCGGGCCGCGATCAGCATCGCGGCCATCAGCCACATCGGCGCCGCGTGGGTGGTGAGCACCGTGAGCAGCCCAAAGCCTGCCGGCATCGCGATCGTCGCCACATTGGTGAAGACCATGCGCAACGCCAGCGCCTGACCCTGGCGCTCGGGCGGCGCGGCCTGAAGCAAGGTCGACAGCACCATCGGCTGCACCGAACCGAGCGCCAGCCCGAGCAGGGCCGAGCCGACCATCATGCCGGCCGCGCCAGGCAGCCAGGGGTAGACCAGCAGCACCGCGCTGGCCAGCGTCATCGCCGCCAGCAGTGCGCGGCGGTCGTCGATGCGATCGGCCCAGGTCGAGATGGCCAGTCGCACCACGGTGGCCGCGATGGCGAAGGCGCCGAGCACAAGGCCGATCGCCGACGCGCTCAGCTCGCGCGCGTGGCCGACCACCGGCACCGTGAAGCTGTGCGCGTCCCAGGCCGCAGCCATCGCCACATTCACCAGCAGCAGGTTGCGCAGCACTGGCAGGCGCAGCAGCTCGAAGGCATGGCCGGGCGCCGGGCGATGCACCTCGCCGGCCGGCAGCGCAGGCTGGCGCGGCACGCGCCACGCGGCGGCCACCGCCAGCAGGGGCAACACGGCGCCGAACGCAAACGCGGCACGAAAGCCGACATGGTCGATCAACAGCCCGGCGATCACCGGCGCCAGCGTGTTCGACAGCGCCGGCCCGAGCGCGACCCAACTGAAGACGCGCTTCAGGTCGCTGGCGTCGCGCGCCATCAGACCGGCCTCGCGCTGGATGGCCACCGCGGCCACGCTGACCGCGCCACCGGTCAACAGCCCCGACACGGCCAGGGCCGCCAAGTGCTGGGTGAGCACCGGCAGCGCGGCGCCGACGATCGCCATGCCGACAGCCCAGGTGACCGGACGGTGAAAGCCGAAGCGATCGGCCAGCCGCCCGGCCCACAGCGACAACACGATCGGGGCCACTGCGTACAGGCTGAGCAGCACACCCAGCACCCAATCCGGATGGCCCTGCTTCAACACCGCCAGGCTGGCGGCCACGCGCGTGGCGGCCATGCACGCGTGCAGGCCGACCAGGGTAGTGATGACCATCAACAACGCACTGCGCGGGGCCGCAGCGGGGCCCGCCCGGCTCATGCCGGGCTGCACTCGGCGGCGTCGTCGTCGTCGCCTGCGTCGTCGCTGTCAGCGCCGTCAGCGCTGCCGAGCAATCCCGGTGCGGACGCGCCCGGCATCGCCTCGACGCCGCGCAGTTGCCGCTCCATCGCCCGCGTGCGCACCTCGGCCTGCACGATGGTGTTGCTGGCCTCGTCGAGCTTCTTCTTGGTCTTGGCCAGCACGTCGCCGAACTTGCCGAACTCGGTTTTCACGGCGCCCAGCACCTGCCAGACCTCGGCGCTGCGGCGCTCCAGCGCCAGCGTGCGAAAACCCATCTGCAGGCTGTTGAGCGTGGCCAGCAGCGTGGTCGGCCCGGCCAACATGACCTTGCAATCGCGCTGCAGGGCCTCGACCAGCCCGGGCCGGCGCAGGGCCTCGGCGTAGAGGCCTTCGGTGGGCACGAACAGGATCGCGAAGTCTGTCGTGTGCGGCGCCTGCACATACTTTTCGCTGATGCTGCGGGCTTCGAGTTTGAGGCGGGCCTCGATGGCCTTGCCTGCGAGTTCGGCGCCGGCCATGTCGGCCCGCTCCTGCGCATCGAGCAAGCGTTCGTAGTCTTCACGCGGGAACTTGGCGTCGATCGGCAGCCACAGCGGCACCGCAGCATTGGCCGCGCCATCGCTGCCGCGGCCGGGCAGGCGGATCGCGAACTCGACGCGCGCGCCGCTGCCGGGCACGGTCTCGACATTGGTGGCGTACTGCTCGGGCGTGAAGACCTGCTCGAGCAGCCCGGCCAATTGCACTTCGCCGAAGATGCCGCGCGTTTTCACATTCGTCAGCACGCGGTTGAGCGAGCCGACGTCGCGGGCCAGCGACTGCATCTCGCCCAGGCCCTTGTGCACCTGTTCGAGCCGGTCCGCCACCTGCTTGAAGCTCTCGCCCAAGCGCAGTTCGAGCGTGGCGTGGAGCTTTTCGTCGACGGTGGCGCGCATCTGCTCGAGGCGCAGTCCGTTGTCAGCCTGGATCGCGGCGAGCTTGGCCTCGACCGTTTGCCGCACCTCGGCCATGCGCTTGTCGTTGCCATCGCCGAGTGCGCGCAATTGCTCGGCCTGGGCCTGGCCAAAGCGGTGCAGTGCCGCGTCTTGCGCTTCGCGCGCGGCGCGGGTCTGCTCGGCCAGGCCCTGCTGCATCGCGGCGAGCTGGGTGCGAAAGGAATCGATCTGCTCGTTCTGCGTGCGCGCCACGTCGCCCGACTGCGCCAGCAGCGCCTGCTGCATTGCTGAGAGGTTTTGCGCCAGCTCCTGGCGCGTGCCGCGGGCGCTGTCCTGAACGTCGGCGCGCAGGTTGCGCTCCAACCGCTCCGCAGTGCCGTCGCCACGGCGCAGCAGCAACCACAACACCAGCACCAAGAGCAGGCCCAGCAACACGAGCTGGGCGATCGAAATCCACGAAGCCATCGCCCGATTGTCGCCGCTGACGGCGTGACCCTGGCAGCCAACCTCGAGGACGTGCTCGCAAGGCTGCCGACGCAGCGCGCCAGGGAGATCGACGCCCTGCTGCCGCGTCACTGGGTGGCCAGCGCACTGGCCGTTGCCTTTGCACGCACGTCGCTCCTGCGGCGTCAACTTGGTTTCGTTGGTTGCGTATGAGCGGTTTGACCTTGCCCCCGTTCGACGTAGTCCATAACCACCCAGTTACGCGGCTTGTTTTGACTGACCCGCGTGCCAGTTTTCCTCGACACTTCGCCTCGCACAAGCCGTCCTCAGGACGCCTTGTGTCCGGGCTCAGCCCCGCGACGCAAATCTGTCTCGAGGTAGCCAACCCTCGCATACCAGCATGAACAACCGTCGCACATCCAACCACGGGTGGCAACCACAGGCTCCGTCGCGTTGCCCGTCCGGCAACGGGTATCGATCACCACTGCCGGCGCAGACGAAATCGTGCGGCCTCTTGACAGACAGAAGCCATATCAGCCAGATCAACGTTCGTCGTAGCTGATGGTGACCCGCTCGGTCAATGGGTGCGACTGGCAGGTGAGGATGAAGCCGGCCGCCAGGTCGCTGGCATCGAGCGCGAAATTGCGGTCCATGCGCACGCGGCCTTCGATCAGCTTGGCGCGGCAGGTGGCGCAGACGCCGCTCTTGCACGAGAACGGCACATCCAGGCCGGCACGGGCCGCGGCCTCGAGCAGGCTGATCGTGTCGGCGGTGAAGTCGACCTCGCGGGTGTTGCCATCGCGAATGACCGTCACGCGCGCCTGCGGCGCGTCGCCGGGGCGGGCGTCGTGCAGGTGGGCATCGGCCTCGGTGGGCGGCACGCCGAAGCGTTCGATGTGGATGCGCTCTGCGGCCACGCCAGCATCGAGCAGAGCAGCCTGCACTGCGTCGTTCATGCCGTGCGGGCCGCAAACGAAGGCATGAGCGATCCCGCGCGCGTGGATCACCGTGGCCAGCAGCGAGGCCATCTTGCCCCGGTCCAGGCGCCCGGCGTTGAGCGGCGAGTCGACGGCCTCGCGCGAGAACAGCGCGAACAGCGAGAAGCGCGCGAGATAGCGGTTCTTCAGGTCTTCGAGATCTTCCTTGAACATCGCGCTGGCGCTGCGCCGGTTCGCGTACACCAGGGTGATGCGCGTGGCGGGCTCGTGGGCGAACACATGGCGGGCGATGGCCATCATCGGTGTGATGCCCGAGCCGCCCGCCACCAGCAGCAGGTGGCGCGCCGTGCCGTCGCCCGGCGGCACGGTGAACTTGCCCTGCGGCGCCAGCGCTTCGATCGTCGCACCCTCGTGCAGCGAAGCGTGCAGCCACGACGAAAAGGCGCCGCCGGGAACGTGGCGCACGCCGACACGCAGTTCGTTCTCATCTGGGCTGGCGCAGATCGAGTACGAGCGGCGCAGGTCGTCGCCGCCGATGCGCTGGCGCAGGGTGAGGTACTGGCCGGGCAGGAATGCGAATTCATCGCGCAGGGCCTCGGGCAGCGCGAACGAGACGATGCGCGCCTCGTCGGTGTCGGCAACGATGCGCGACACGCGAAGCGGGTGGAAATGAAGACCACTCATCGCGCTCAGATCGGTTTGAAGTACTCGAACGGTTCGCGGCAGTCGAGGCAGCGGTAGAGTGACTTGCAGGCCGTGCTGCCGAAGGCCGACAGGCGCTCGGTGCGCGCGCTCTGGCAGCGCGGGCAGGACACGTTGCGCGCCAGCACGTGGACCACGGCCGTGTCCTCACCGCGGCACGCCGGCGGTGCGATGCCGTAGGCCGCCAGCTTGCGGCGGCCCTCGGCACTGATCCAGTCGGTCGTCCAGGCCGGGGCCAGGCGCTGCGTGACGCGCACCGGGCCGAGGCCAGCCAGGTCGAGCGCGCTGCGGATGTCGGACTCGATGGCCTCGGTGGCCGGGCAGCCCGAGTAGGTGGGCGTCAGCACGATGTCGAGTTGGCCGTCGTAGGCTTCTGCCACCGCGCGCACGATGCCCAGGTCGACGACCGACAGCGCCGGCACCTCGGGGTCGAGCACGCTGCCGAGCACGCGCCAGGACTGCGTCACACGGTCCTCGACCCGGGCCGGTCGTGCGCTCATTGGTGCACCCTGCGCGCTGCGCGCGGTCCCGCCGAGCGGGAGCATGAGCGCTTGGGGCGGCCCGGCGCGCTCATCACCACACGCCCCCCGGAAACGCGCGCTGCAGGTGCTGCATTTCAGCCAGCAGGTAGCCCATGTGCTCGCTGTGCGTGCCGCGCTTGCCGTGGCTGCGAAAGGCGCCCTCGACAAGCAGGGCGGGCACCGCGAGCTGCGCATCGGCGAACACCGGCCGGACCGCTGCCAGCCAGGGTTCACGCAACGCGCTGGCGCACGGACCCAGGCCGCTCGCAGCGGCCGCGGCATCGACCTCGTCGTCGTCGAACAGTTCGGCCACGTAGGGCCCGGCGCGCCCGAGGGCGGCCTGCATGCGGCGCATCGATTCCTCGTTGCCGTCGCCCAGGCGCACGACCCAGTCGGCTGCGTGTTCGAGGTGGTAGCGCGTTTCCTTCGCGGCCTTGGCGGCAATGGCCGCGAGCTCGCGGTCGCGCGAGTCCGACACGCCCTGCCACAGCGCAGCGAGCCACGCGGCGACGAGCAGGCAGCGCAATTGGGTGTCGGCGAAGTCGCCGCCGCCGCGGCGCAGCGGCAGCTCGACCAGGGTCAGGTTGAAATACTCGCGCTCGTCGCGCAGGAAGGCCAGCGCGTCTTCGTCGTGGCCGCCGCCTTCGAGCCGCGCGGCATGGCTGAGCAGTGCACGCGCCTGGCCGAGCAGGTCCAGGCCCAGGTTGGCCAGTGCGATGTCTTCTTCGAGCACCGGCGCATGGCCGCACCACTCGGCCAGGCGCTGCGCGTGCACCAGGCAGGTGTCGGCGATGCGCAGCACGTAGCGCACATCGGGCGTGAGGGCGAGCGCGATCGAGGCCGTCATCGCGGCCTCCGC
This sequence comes from Burkholderiales bacterium, assembly GCA_031389565.1. Taxonomy (GTDB): domain Bacteria; phylum Pseudomonadota; class Gammaproteobacteria; order Burkholderiales; family Burkholderiaceae_C; genus CADEEN01. Next base: position 7,880 of record JANMSR010000417.1, on the reverse strand, counting down.
CGGGCCGCCCCAAGGAGGCCGTGCGCCCCCTCGGGGGGTCGCGAACGAATGTGAGCTAGGGGGCTCATTGCTACATGTGGTTGACCGACTCGGGCAACTCGTAAAACGTCGGATGGCGGTAGACCTTGTCTTCCATCGGGTCGAAGTACATCGCCTTGTCGGCCGGGTCGCTGGCCACGATCTGGTCCGAGCGCACGACCCACAGGCTGGTGCCCTCTTGCCGGCGCGTATAGACATCGCGGGCGAGCTGGATCGCAGCCTTCGGATCGGGTGCGTGCAGGCTGCCACAGTGTTTGTGGTCCAGGCCCGCTTTCGCGCGGACGAAGACTTCCCACAGCGGCCATTCGTTGGCTGTGCTCATCAGGCAACCTCCTCTTGTTGCTGCCGTTTGCGCGCATGCGCCATCGCGGCGTCGCGGACCCAGGCGCCGTCATCCCAGGCCTGGTTGCGCGCCGCCAGCCGCTCCCGGTTGCATGGCCCGTCGCCGCCGACGACGCGCCAGAACTCGGCCCAGTCGATGGCGCCGAAGTCATGCGCGCCGCGCTGCGCATTCCACTTCAGATCGGGGTCGGGCAGCGAGACGCCGAGCACCGCCGCCTGGTCGACGCAGGCGTCGACGAACTTCTGCCGCAACTCGTCGTTGGACACGCGCTTGATGCCCCAGTGCATCGACTGCGCGCTGTTCGGGCTCTCGGCGTCGGGCGGGCCGAACATCATCAGGCTCGGCCACCACCAGCGGTTCACCGCGTCCTGCACCACCCTGCGCTGGGGCTCGGTGCCCTGCTTCATCATCGTCAGCAGCGACTCGAAGCCCTGGCGCTGGTGGAAGCTTTCCTCGCGGCAGACGCGCACCATCGCCCGCGCATACGGCGCGTACGAGCAGCGCGTCAGCGGCACCTGGTTCATGATTGCCGCGCCGTCGACCAGCCAACCGATCACGCCGACATCGGCCCACGACAGCGTCGGGTAGTTGAAGATCGAGCTGTACTTGGCCTTGCCCGACAGCAGGGCCTCGGTCAGTTGGTCGCGGCTGGTGCCCAGGGTTTCTGCCGCCGCGTAGAGGTACAGGCCGTGGCCGCCTTCGTCCTGCACCTTGGCCAGCAGGATGGCCTTGCGCTTCAAGGTCGGCGCGCGGGTGATCCAGTTGCCCTCGGGCAGCATGCCGACGATCTCGGAATGCGCATGCTGGCTGATCTGGCGCACCAGGGTCTTGCGGTAATGCTCGGGCATCCAGTCCTTGGCCTCGATCAAGTCGCCGGCGGCGATGCGGGCTTCGAAGCGCGCTTCGAGCGCGGCCTCGTCGGCGGACTGGGCGGCCTTGCGCTCTTCCTTGGGCGCCAGGTCCATGGCTTGGGTGTACATGCTTGGCTTCCCTATTTCGGCCGCTTGTCAATCACACGGCGGGCCTTGCCGACCAGGGTGCGCTCGATCGAATCGGGCATGCCGACACTGACCGTGGTGCTGACGCCGATCAGCGCCTTGATGCGGTGTTGCAGCACGGCGGCCACGGCCGCGCGGTCGGTGCCGGCATGCGGCGGCAACAGCTCGCACAGCACCTGCATCTCGTCGAGCGGCCCCAGGCGCGTGACCACCAACTGGTACTGGCCCGCGAGCTGGCCTTGCTGGAGCACGAGTTCCTCGATCTGGGTCGGGAACACGTTGACGCCGCGGATGATCAGCATGTCGTCGCTGCGGCCGACGATCTTGCCCATGCGGCGCATGCTGCGCGCGGTGGGCGGCAACAGCCTTGTCAAGTCGCGCGTGCGGTAGCGGATGACGGGCAGGGCTTGCTTGGTCAGCGTCGTGAACACCAGTTCGCCCTCGCTGCCATCAGGGAGAACCTCGCCGGTTTCAGGGTCGATGATCTCGGGGTAGAAATGGTCTTCCCAGATCACCGGGCCGTCCTTGGTTTCGATGCATTCGCTGGCCACGCCGGGCCCCATCACCTCGCTCAGGCCGTAGATGTCGACGGCATCGAGCCCAGCCCGCACCTCGATGTCGTGGCGCATCGCCTCGGTCCAGGGCTCGGCCCCGAAGATGCCGACCTTGAGCGACGACGCGCGCGGGTCCAGGCCCAGGCGCAGCATTTCCTCGACGATCACCTGCATGTAGCTCGGCGTGACCATGATGATGTCGGGCTTGAAGTCGGTGATGAGTTGCACCTGCTTCTCGGTCTGCCCGCCCGACACCGGAATCACCGTGCAGCCCAGCCGCTCGGCACCGTAATGCGCCCCCAGGCCGCCGGTGAACAGGCCGTAGCCGTAGGCCACGTGCACGATGTCGCCGGCCCGCCCGCCCGCGGCGCGGATCGAGCGCGCGACCAGGTCGGCCCAGGTGTCGATGTCGCGCTGCGTGTAGCCGACGACCGTCGGTTTGCCGGTGGTGCCCGAGCTGGCGTGCACGCGCACCACCTGCTCGCGCGGCACCGCGAACATGCCGAACGGGTAGTTGTCGCGCAGGTCTTTCTTGTTGGTGAACGGGAACTTGGCCAGGTCGCCCAGCGACTGGCAGTCTGTCGGGTGCACGCCGCGCGCATCGAACGCGGCGCGGTAGTGCGGCACGTTGGCATACGCCGCGCTCAGCGTCTGGCGCAGCCGTTGCAATTGCAGCGCTTGCAGCTCGTCGCGGCTGGCGGTTTCGATCGGCTCGAGATCACCGGGCGCAGGGCTCTTCACCGGCATGGCCGACGCTCCTTCATCGCTGTGCGACCGGCTGTTTGCCGACCGGCAAGCCCTCGACCAGCGGCTTGCCCTTCACTGTGTATGAACGACCACGGAACGCGGCAACCCGGTCGCCGCACTGGTTGGTGACTTCGATGTCGTAGACGCCGGTGCGGCCGCTGCGGGCGACTTCGTGCGCGATCGCGGTCAGCACATCGCCCCGCTTCGCCGCGGCGAGCAGGTTGATGTCGAAGCCCGAGGCCACCGTGACTTCGTTGTGCGCGTTGCAGGCGTAGGCGAAGGCGCTGTCGGCCAGCGTGGCCACCATCCCGCCATGGCACAGGTCGTGGCCATTGAGCATGTCGTCGCGCACGGTCATCGCCAGCGTGGCCGTGCCCGGGCCGATGGCCTGCACCTGCATGCCCAGCGCCTTCGACGCGCGGTCGTTGGCCCACATCGCTTCGCGCGTGGCTTCGGCGAGTTGTTGCGCCGTGATCGTCATCGCTCAACGATCCTTGAAGATTGCCGGCCGCTTGGCGCGAAACGCCGCCACGCCCTCGGCAAAATCCGGCGCGTGGCCGAGCTCGCGCTGGGTGTCGGCCTCCTGCGTGAGGGCGTCGGCAAAGTCCATCGTCATCGCGGCGTCGAGCGTGCGCCGGGTCTCGGCCAGCGCCTTGCTCGGCAACCCGGCGAGCCGGTCCGCCAGCGCCAGTGCGGTGTCCATCAGCGCGGCGTCGTCGACGCATTGCCAGATCAGGCCGATGCGCGCCGCCTCCTCGGCGGCCAGTTTGTCGCCGGTCATCGCCAGCGCCAGCGCGCGAGCCCGCCCGACCAGGCGCGGCAGCAGCCAGGTGCCGCCGCAGTCGGGCACCAGGCCGATCTTCGCGAAGGCCTGGATGAAGCTCGCGCTGCGCGCCGCGACGACGACATCGCAGCACAGCGCGAAGTTCGCCCCGGCACCGGCCGCCACCCCGTTGACCGCCGCGATCACCGGGATCGGCATCGTGCGCACGCGCGTGGCCAGCGGGCGGTAGAAGCGCTCGATCACCGCGCCGACATCGACGCCGGCGGCCATCGCCGGGTCGTTCAGGTCCTGCCCGGCGCAAAAGCCGCGGCCGGCACCGGAGATGAGCACCGCGCGCACTGCGGCGTCGTTCGCTGCAGCGTCCAGGGCCGGCAGCAGTTGTTCATGCATCGCCGCGGTGAAGCTGTTGAGCGCCGCGGGGCGGTTCAGCGTTAGCACGCGCACGGCGCCATGGTCGGCAACCAGCAGCGGCGCTTCGGCGGTGGCAGCAGACATCGGCAGGGCCCTTCAGCAGAATCGATCATTCATTGACCGACCGGTCGGTCGATCTTATGCTGCGGCCTGCCTTGATGCAAGGCAACGCCCGCCGCATCCCGAGGAAGCCCTATGCCCTGTTATCAGATCGACGGCCTGATCCCCGTCGTCGACCCCAGTGCCTTCGTGCACCCCAGCGCGGTGCTGATCGGCGACGTTTGGGTGGGGCCCGGCGTCTACATCGGCCCCTGCGCCAGCCTGCGCGGCGACTTCGGCCGCATCGTGCTGCACGAAGGCGTCAACGTGCAGGACACCTGCGTGCTGCACGGCTTCCCCGGCGCCGACACCGTGGTCGAAGCCGACGGCCACATCGGCCACGGCGCCGTGCTGCACGGCTGCACCGTGCGCCGCGGCGCGCTGGTGGGCATGAACGCTGTGGTGATGGACGAAGCCGAGGTCGGCGAGCAGGCCATCGTCGCGGCCTGCGCCTTCGTTCGCGCCGGCATGAAGATCCCGCCGCGCAGGCTGGTGGCGGGGGTGCCGGGCAAGGTGGTGCGTGAGCTGACCGCCGACGAGTTGCGCTGGAAACACGAAGGCACCCTCGCCTACCAGAACCTCGCGAAGCGTTGCCAGGCTTCGATGATCGAGGTTGAGCCGCTGAACCACGCCGACCCGGCGCGCAAGCGGCTCACGGCCGATGACGTGTCGCCGGGGTTGATGCCACTGGTGGCGACGAAGCGCTGAGCGCAGTGGCATAACCCCTCACCCCCAGTGAGAGGGCCTGGTGCAACGCAGGGGCTTCTCGCCGCATGCGGCAAGCTTGCGGTGCGGTCCGGTCATGCGCGCGCCGACGCGCCCTGCAAGGCCGCGCCGCACGGCCTCCATGAGGCAGCCATCGATAAAGTTTCGCTTGCCCTCACATATGGCGTTTTGTACAGTACCGTTATGCACCGCGCGTCCGAACCCCAACTGAGCCTCTGGGCGGACGCACCCTCCCCCGCGACCGCCGGGCATCCGACCGAGTCGGCGTACTGGCGTGGCAGCCTTGCCAGCCGGGCGCGGTCGCGCGAGGAGCAAAAACGCCTCGGTCAGTTCATGACCCCGGCGCCGATCGCACGCTTCATGGCCGAGCGCATGGTTGCCGACCGCCATTGGGGCGGCCGCACGGTGCGCCTGCTCGACCCCGCGGCCGGCAGCGGCGTGCTCGCATCGGCACTCGTCGAGGCGGCGGTGTCTTCATCGGCACGCCCCGCACGCATCGAGCTGTTGATGTGCGAACTCGATCCGGCGATGTTGCCACTGCTCGTGACTTGCGCCGCCGAGCTTGGATCTCTCTGCGCGCGCCACGGCCTCGCACTCGACTGCCGGATTCACGACGGGGATTTTCTGCAATCTGCATTCGCGCGATCGGGCGAGCCCTCCATCGATGCCGTGATTGCCAATCCGCCGTACTTCAAGCTCGCCGGGCACGACGAGCGCGCGCGGGCGTTTGCGCATGCGGTGCATGGCCAGCCCAACATCTATGCCCTGTTCATGGCCAGTTGCGCATCGCTGCTGCGCGAAGGTGGTGCGTTTGGCTTCATCACGCCACGCTCCTGGACCAACGGCGCGTACTTCCGCGCACTGCGCGGCCACCTGCTCGACCGCATGGCCCTCGACGGCCTGCACCTGTTCGACAGCCGCGAAGCGCATTTCCAGGCCGACGCCGTTTTGCAGGAGGCCTTGATCACCTGGGCCACAGCCGGCACGCCGCAGCGGGTTGTCTCGGTGTCGACCAGTCAGGGCGCTGGTGATCTGAGCGCCGCGAAAGCACCGCTGTGGTCTGCGTCGCAAGTCATCGGCAAGGCGCCCGAGTTCTGCGTGTCGATTCCCGATGCGCGGATGCAGCCCGGCCTCGGCGGCCTGCCACTGCGGCTGCACGACCTCGGGTTGAAGGTCAGCACCGGTGCCGTGGTCGGCTTCCGCGCCGCGGCCCACCTGCGGCCGCAGCGTGCTTGCTCGACAGTGCCGATGTTGTGGATGCCGCATGTGCGCGCCATGAAGGTCGATTGGCCACGCCAGCATCGCGCCGAGCACATCGCCCACAACGACGACAGCGCCTGGATGCTGCTGCCGAACCAGCCGATGGTGTTGATGCGGCGCTTCAGCCCGAAAGAAGATGCGCGGCGGATCACTGCCGCGCCCTACTTTGGCGATTTGCCGGGCAGCCACATCGGGCTCGAGAACCACCTCAACGTGATTCACGCCACAACCGGCCTGCTCAGTGCCGAGGCCGCTCGCGGCTTGGCCGCTTACCTGAACTCCAAGCTGGTCGACGACCACATGCGCAGCGTCCTCGGCAGTACCCAGGTCAATGCCGTTGAGTTGCGCAACTTGCCTGTGCCGGAGCTGGCCACGCTCGAAGCCATCGGCCGCACTTGGGTGACTGGAGCGTCGCCGGAGGAGGCCGTGGCCGGCGCATGTCGGCCAAAGGGTCCTGAGCGCTCGGCCCGACATGCTTGAGCCGAAGGCCAGCCCGATCGCTGCGCCATTGCCGGCACTCGCGCCGGTCGACGAGGTGCAGCAAAGGCTGGAGTCGATCTTCCCGGCGTCGTTCCCCGATCGCAGCATCCTGGTCGGCCGCATGGCCGCGCACGTGGTGTTTGTGTTCCTCTACGGCGGCTTCATCGAGGGCAGCGGTCGATTGTTGCGCCCGAGCTTGGTGTATTTCTTCACCGCCGAGCAAGCGCGGCGAAATGCCAGCTCGCAGCGTCAGGCATGGTTGGCGACCGCATTCAAACCGGGCCATCGACCGAGCGGCAAGCGCTGGTATGCCGACAACAGCCGCGAGTCGATCCGCGACGACTTGATGCGCGGCCGCCTGCTCGCGATGGGCATCATCGGGCGCAAGGAAGGCGTGGCCACGACCTCGAGCGCGCCGGTGTACTTCCTACGCGCCGCGTTTGCCGCGTTGTTTGATCCGGCCCTCGGCGGCACGGAATTGACGACTGCGATGGCCACATGGCGGTCGGACCATCTCGATTCGTCGACCCTCAAGCGCATGGCGTTGAAGGCGCAGGGCGCGTTGGCTCGCCAGGGCGATGTCTTCATCGAGATGCCGGACGGCACACGCATGCGCGTGTCAGCGGGCCCGTCGTCGCCGATCCTGCGGGCCATGGTCGAGGATTTCGCGCCGCGTTGGCTGCTCAAGCCGGTCGTGCTCTGGATCAGCGCCAGCGACCAGAAGGCCCATCCGCAGTTCGTGAAGCTGGCGGCCTCCATCGGCTTGGCGTTCGATGCGAGCAACGAACTGCCCGACCTGATCCTCGCCGACCTGGCAGACCCGATTCGGTTCCTCTTTTGCGAGATCGTTGCAAGCGATGGCCCGGTGACGGCAGAGCGCAAGGCGGCCCTGACCGCCATCGCGCGCAGATCCAGTATTGCCACCGATCACATGCACTTCGTCACCGCCTTCCTGGACCGCGAGGCCGCGGCCTTTCGCAAGGCATTCAGCCGGATCGCGCCCGACAGCGACGTCTGGTTCAGCACCGAACCCGATCTGATCGTCGAGCTTCGCAGCGCGAAGTCAACGCCCTGAGCGCCATGGCGTGACCACCTCTCCCAACGGGAGAGGGAAGAACTCAGGCCCCGCCGCTCGCGCCGCGTCGAACCAGGCGCCTGCGCGCCGCAGGCATGCGTCACCGCTCGAGGTCGAACCGCTGACGGCCGCCGACCCGGCGCGCAAGCGGCTCACCGCCGATGACGTGTCGCCGGGGTTGATGCCGTTGGTAGCGACGAAGCGCTGAGGCTCAGGCGCGATCGACGTCGCCGGCGCAGCTACGCAGCCGCCTTTCGGCGCGAGGCGCGTTTCTTCGGCTGAGAAGCCAGCCAATCCTTCAGCGCGGCGTTGAGCCGCGTCTGCCAGCCCGGCCCACCGGCGCGAAAGGCGCTCAACACGTCCG
>JANMSR010000402.1:0-7012 GCA_031389565.1 Burkholderiales bacterium | reverse complement strand
CCGAGGGTCTTGCTGCCATAGGTGTAGGTGTCGGCGCCCAGCGCGACGATGCTCTTCAGCATGTCACGCAGGTTGCCGGCGATCGTGACCTCGTGCACCGGGTGCACGATGCGCCCGCGCTCGACCCAGAAGCCGGCCGCGCCACGCGAGTAGTCCCCGGTGACGTAGTTGACGCCCTGGCCCATCAACTCGATGACGAACAGGCCGCGGTGCAGCTTGCGCAGCATCGCATCGAGGTCGTCGCCCGGCTGTGTCAGGCGGCTGGTCAGCTTCAGGTTGTGCGAGCCGCCGGCGTGGCCGGTGGTCTTCATGTCGAGCTTGCGCGCCGAATAGCTCGACAGGAAGTAGCCCTGCACGACACCGGCGTCGACCACCTTGCGCGAGCGCGTGGCCACGCCCTCGTCGTCGAACGGGGCGCTGCCCTTGCCCTTGATGACGTGCGGGTCTTCGTGCAGGTCGAGGTGCGCGGCCAACGCCAACTGGCCCAGGCTGCCCTCGAGAAAGCTGGCCTTGCGGTACAGCGAGCCGCCCGACGTGGCCTGCACGAAGGCACCGAGCAGGCCGGCCGCCAGGGTCGATTCGAACAGCACCGGCACTTCGCAAGTGGCGATCTTGCGGGCGGCCAGCCTCGACAGCGCACGCTCGGCGGCATAGCGGCCGACCGCTTCGGGTACGGCCAGCTCGCGGGCATCGCGCATCGAGCTGTACCAGTAGTCGCGCTGCATGGCGTCGCCTTTGCCTGCGATCGGCGCCACCGACAAGGAATGCCGCGAGCTCGCGTAACCACCGCGAAAACCGCGCGTGTTGCCCATGAAGAAGTGCGACTGCTGGGCGCTCACGCCCGCGCCCTCGGAGTTGGTGATGCGCCGGTCGGTGCCCATCGCCGCCGCTTCGCAGCGCAGCGCCAACGCGGCAGCCGCCTCGGCGTCGATGGCCCAAGGGTGGAACAGGGCCAGGTCGCGCGATGCAAGGCCAGCACTGGCCACATCGGCCGCGTCAGGCAGGCCCGCGGCCGGGTCCTCGGCCGTGAAGCGGGCGATGTCGTAGGCGGCCTGCACCGTCCGCTCGATTGCCGCAGGCGAGAAGTCCGAGGTGCTGGCGTTGCCGCGGCGCTGGCCGACATAGACCGTGACGCCGAGCGACTTGTCGCGGTTGCGTTCGACGTTTTCCAGCTCGCCCAAGCGCGCCGACACCGACAGGCCCACGCCCTCGGACACCTCGGCTCCGGCGTCGCTGGCACCGGCGCGGCGTGCCACCGCCAGCGCATCCTCGACCGTCTGCCGGAACTGGTCGCGGGTGTAGGCAAAGCCGGTGTGTCTTGTCATGGTGCGGGTCGTCAAGGGCTGAGAACTATCATAACGAGCAGACCTCGATTCACAGCGCATGACCCGTTTTGTCCCGATCACCGAAAACGACATCGACTGCGGTGGCGAACGCCCGAGCAAGACCGCGCTGAAGAGGCAGGCCCACGAGCAGCAGGCGCTCGGCGAAGCGCTGGCCGCGTTGTCCGAAGCGCGCCTGGCCGCCATCGACATGCCCGAGGCGCTGCGCGACGCGCTGCACGAATACCAGCGCACGCGCTCGCACGAAGGCCGGCGGCGCCAGCGCCAGCACATCGGCAAGCTGATGCGCCAGGCCGACATCGCTCCCTTGCAGGAGGCTGTCGCCGAAGCCCAGCTCGGCCGCGCCCACGACGCACTCGCCTTGCACCGCGCCGAGCACTGGCGCCTGGAGCTGGTGGCCGACGACGAGGCGCTGACGCGCTGGCTGGCTGTGCACCCGGCCAGCGATGCGCAGCCGTTGCGCACGCTGATCCGCAATGCGCGCAAGGAGGCTGCATTGCCGCCCGAGCAGCGCCACGGCCGGGCCTGGCGCGAGCTGTTTCAGTTCCTCAAACCCGTGCTGGTGGCATCGAATGAATGAAGCCCACGACCGCGTCAAGATCGGCCTGTTGTCGGTGAGCGACCGCGCTTCGGCCGGCGTCTACGAAGACAAGGGCATCCCGGCCCTGCAGGCCTGGCTCACGCGCGCGCTGCGCAACCCGGTCGAGTGGGACGCGCGCGTCATCCCCGACGAAGAAGACGGTATTGCCGAGGCGCTGATCGAGCTCGTCGACCGCCACCATTGCCATCTCGTGCTGACCACGGGCGGCACCGGGCCGGCGCTGCGCGACGTGACGCCCGAGGCGACGCTGGCGGTGGCGGACAAGGTGATGCCGGGCTTTGGCGAGCAGATGCGCCAGATCAGTTTGAATTTCGTGCCGACGGCGATTTTGTCGCGCCAGATTGCCGTGATCCGCAAGCAGTGCCTGATCATCAATCTGCCGGGGCAGCCCAAGTCGATCGCCGAGACGCTGGAGGGGCTGCCTGCTGCTTCACCGCCTGTGCCAGGGATCTTTGCTGCCGTGCCGTATTGCATCGATTTGATCGGTGGTCCGTACCTCGAGACTGACGAGTCGGTGTGCAAGGTGTTTCGGCCGAAGTCTGCCATTCGCGCTTCCCGGGGGTAGTGCTTCGCGTCCCGAGTTGGCGCCGGGGCGCGATCCGGCGCCGACTCGGCACCAGAAGGAACCTAAACGACCACCGGCTCAGGCTCGAGCCGAATCCCGAACCGCCCGTAAACACTCTCCTGAATCGCCCGCGCCAAAGTGACGACTTCAGCACCTGAAGCGCCACCGCGATTGACGAGCACGAGTGCCTGCTTCTCGTAAACGCCGGCCCGGCCAATCGACTTGCCCTTCCAGCCGCAGGCATCGATCAACCAGCCGGCAGCCAGTTTCACGCTGCCATCGGACAACGGGTAATGCACCACCTCGGGATCGCGGCCGATGATGTCGCGGCACTGCTCGAGACTGACCACCGGGTTCTTGAAGAAACTGCCGACATTGCCGATCACCGCCGGGTCGGGCAGCTTGGCGCGGCGAATCGCGCAGACCCAGTCGAACACCGTCTGCGCGTCGGGCGCCGTGATGCCGGTGTCGCGCATCTTGCGTTCGAGCTCCAGATAGCCCAGCACCGGCTGCCACGGCCGTGGCAGGGCAAAGCGAACGCGGGTGACGACGCCCTTGCCGGCCAGGTCGCGCTTGAACACGCTGTCGCGGTAGCCGAAGTGGCACATCGCCGCATCGAGCGTCACGCTGCGACCCGTGACCAGGTCGACCACGTCGAGCGAGTGGAACCGGGCTTTCAACTCGACACCGTAGGCGCCGATGTTCTGCACCGGCGCCGCGCCCACCGAGCCCGGGATCAGCGCCAGGTTCTCCAACCCCGGCCACCCCTGGGCCAGCGTCCAGGCCACGGTGTCGTGCCAGTTCTCGCCGGCGCCGGCCTCGACGATCCAGGCGTCGGGGCGTTCCTGCACCAGGCGCAGGCCGCGAACCTCGACCTTCAGCACCACCGCAGGCGGGTCGCGGGTGAAGACCACATTGCTGCCGCCACCGAGAATGAACTTCGGCGCGCGGCCCAGTTCGGGGTGGTCGATCACGCGACGCAGCGCCGCGTCGCTGTCGATTCGAACCAGGGTGTGGGCCACCGCGGGCAAGCCGAAGCTGTTGAACGTGCGCAGGTTCACACCATGGTCGATGGGCAACACGGCAGCGGTGGCATTGGGCATGGCAGAATTTTGACCGATGATCGCGACCTGACCTGCGTTTTCTGATGCCCAGCTTCGACACCGTTCTAGAACCCGACTTCGTCGAGTTGCGCAACGCCGTGGAGCAGAGCAACAAAGAGATCGCCACGCGCTTCGATTTCAAAGGTTCGAGCGCGAAGATCGAGTTGACGGAAAAGAGCAGCAAGGAACGCGACCTGATGCTGCACGCCGACAGCGATTTCCAGATCGCCCAGGTCAAGGACATCCTGCTGGCCAAGCTGGCCAAGCGCGGCGTCGACGTGCGCTATCTCGACGACAGCGCCAAGATCGAAAAGGCCGGCGGCGACAAGGTGCGCCAGCCGGTGCACGTCAAATGCGGCATCGACAGCGAACTGGCCAAGAAAATCCAGACCCTCGTCAAGCAGAGCAAGTTGAAGGTGCAGGCCGCCATCCAGGGCGAGACGGTGCGCATCAGCGGCGGCAAGCGCGACGAGCTGCAAGGGGTGATGGCGCTGCTGCGGCGCGAAGTCACTGACGTGCCCTTGAAGTTCGACAACTTTCGCGACTGAGCCCCCCGATGCGCGCAGCAAGAACCCTGATCACCGCCTCGCTGCTAGCCACCATGGCAGCGGCTGTAGCGCAAACCGTCACGCTCAATGGCAGCATGGGCACGCGCCATGCGCTGCTGGTGATCGATGGCGTGCCGCGGGTCGTCGAGATCGGCACCGCCGTGCAAGGTGTGCGGCTGTTGTCGCTGTCGGCCACGCAGGCCGAGGTCGATGTCGGGGGTCAGCGCCGGCTGCTGTTTGCCGGCGCCAGCCAAGTGCGCGTGGGCGGCGCACAGAGCGCGGCCAGCGGCGGCAGCGGCAGCCACGGCGGCAGCGAGATCGTGATGACGGCCGGCAGTGGCGGTCATTTCACCACCAATGGCCAGATCAACGGCAAGGCCGTGAGCTTCCTGGTCGACACCGGCGCGACCATGATCGCCCTGGGCCAAAGTGACGCCGATCGCCTCGGCATCAACTACAAGAATGCGCCGCAAAGCTTTGCCGGTACCGCCAACGGTCGCGTCCCGATCAGCGTCGTCACCCTGTCTTCGGTACGCGTGGGCGATGTCGAGATCGCCAACGTCGAAGCGGTGGTGATGCCCTCGGCGATGCAGCATGTCCTGCTCGGCAACAGCTTTCTCACGCGCTTTCAGATGAAGCGCGACAATGACGTATTGCGCCTGACCAAGCGTCCGAACTGACGCCATTTACGCCGGTTCGAGCAGGCCGCGCTTCTTCAGCATCGGCTCGAGTTGCGCCGCACGGCCGCGGAAGGCGGCGTAGGTCGCCCCCGGCTCGACGCTGTCGCCCGCAGCGTAAATGTGGCGCTTGAGCCGTGTGGCAACCTCGGCATCGAACGGATCACCGGCCTCGACGAAGGCGTCGTACGCATCGGCGTCGAGCACCTCGGCCCACAGGTACACGTAGTAGCCTGCGGCGTAGCCCGAGCCGGCAAACAGGTGCTGGAAGTGCGTGAATCGGTGGTTCAGCCCCACGCCCGGCGGCAGGCCGCGCTCGCGCAGCACTTGCGCTTCGAATGCCACCACGTCGTCGGGTACCTGGCCCTGTGGCAGTGCGTGCACAGCCATGTCGGTGAGTGCACTGGCGGTGTAGCGCACGGTCTCGTAACCCTGGCCGAAGCGGCGCGCCGCGGCCAGGCGCTCGATCAACGCGTCGGAAATCGGCTCGCCGGTGGCCACATGCCGTGCATGGCGGCGCAGCACCGCCGGCTCGCTCATCCAGTGCTCGAACAACTGCGAGGGCAGCTCGACGAAATCGCGCAGCACGTTGGTGCCCGACAGGCGCTCGTAACCCACGCTCGACAGCAGGCCGTGCAGGCCATGGCCGAACTCGTGGAACAACGTGCGCACATCGTCGAACGACAGCAGCGTCGGCTCACCCGGCGCGCCCTTGGCAAAGTTGTTGTTGTTGACGATGACCGGGATCACCGCACCGCCGTTGCGGGTCTGCTGGCGCAACGAGCTCATCCACGCCCCGCTGCGCTTGCTCGGGCGCGCGAAGTTGTCGTGCAGGAAGAGGCCCGCGACACGACCGTCGCCGCCCCGCATCTCATAGGCCTTGACGTCCGGGTGGTAGACCGGCAGGTCGGTGCGCTCGGCAAAGCGCACACCGAACAGGCGCTCCGCGCAGTCGAAGGCCGCGGCGACCATGCTCTCGAGTGGGAAGTAGGGTTTGATCTCGGCGTCGTCGAGCGCGTAGGTGCGCTGGCGTACTTTCTCGGCCCAGAAACGCCAGTCCCAAGGCTCGATGGCGTGCGTCACCCCGGCCTCGTCCATCAGCGCCAGCAGTTGTCCGCGCTCGCGCTCGAGCGCCGGCAGCGCACGCTGCCAGACGTTGTCGAGCAGGCGCTGCACCGCGCCCTGCTCGCGCGCCATGCTGTTGGCCAGCGCGTAGTCGGCATAACTCGCATCGCCGTGCAGCGCGGCCTGCTCGGCGCGCAGTAGCAGGATCTCGCGCACGATCGCGCGGTTGTCGTTGTCACCGGCGTGTTCGCCACGGCTGGTCCAGGCGCGCCAGGCCTGCTCGCGCAGGTCGCGTCGCTCGCTGAAGGTCAGGAACGGCAGCAGCAGCGAACGCGACAGCGTGATCACAAGGCCGTCGAGTCCGCGATCGGCCGCGGCCTGGCATGCCGAGGCCCGCACGAACATGGGCAGGCCAGCGAGATCGGCCTCGTCCTTCAGCACCAGGCGGTAGGCGCTTTCGTCGGCCAGCACGTTCTGGCCAAACTGCGTGGTCAGCGCCGCCAGGCGCTCCATCAGCGCGGCGTAGCGCTGCTGCGAGGCCGGCGCGAGGCGAGCGCCGGCGCGCACGAAGTCGAGCTGCGTTTGTTCGAGCAGGCGCTGCTGTTCGGGCGTGAGGCCCAGGCCTTCGCGGCGCTGGTTCAATGCATCGATGCGCGCGAACAGACCCGCGTGCATGTACACGGCGTTCGAATGCGCCGCCAACGGCCCGGCCATCTCGCGCTGCACCTGCTGCAGCGCAGGAGAGGTCTCTGAAGCGCACAGGTTGTGGAACACGCCCTCCAGCCGCGCCAGCAGCCGGCCCGAGGCATCCAAGCGCGCCAGGGTGTTGTCCAAGGTCGGCGCCTCGGTCTGCGCAGCGATGGCATCGAGCTCGGCACGGTGCTGGCGCATGGCCTCATGCAATGCGGGGCCGAAGTGCTCCGGTCGCAGCGCTGCAAACGGCGGCAGCGCGTACGGCGCGGTCCAGGGCTGCAACAGCGGGTTGGCGGCGGTGGTTGCGGCGGCAGTGGTGGCCGCGGAAGCGAAGTCGTCGGTGCGTTTCATGGTCATGTCCCTTCGTGCGGCGGCCTACTTGCCGGCCTTGATGGCTTTTTCGTCGTCTTCGAGATA
>JANMSR010000397.1:0-2084 GCA_031389565.1 Burkholderiales bacterium | reverse complement strand
CTGCTGGCAGGCACCTACGAGCACTCGCCTTGGATCGCCCTGCGAGCGCTGCCGCGCCGCCCGTTCGAGAGCCTGGTGCAATTCAAGCTCGCCCTGGTCGATGTCGTGCGGCAGGCGGGGCGCGACGCGCAACTCGGGCTCATCCGGGCCCACCCCGAACTGGCCGGCAAGGCGATGGTGGCCCAGACCATGACGGCCGAGTCAACGCACGAGCAGGGCAAAGCCGGCCTCGCCGAATGCACGGCCGACGAGTTCGCCACGATCCAGCAACTCAACGCCGCGTACAACGCCAAGTTCGGCTTCCCGTTCATCCTGGCGGTGCGCGGCCCGCGCGGCCTGGGCCTGGCCAAGGCCGAGATCATCGCCACCTTCGCGCGGCGCCTGGACAACCACCCCGACTTCGAGTTCGCCGAGTGCCTGCGCAACATCCACCGCATCGCCGAGTTGCGCCTGGACGACACGTTCGGTCAAGTACCCGCGCTCGGCAACCAGGTGTGGGACTGGGCCGAAGCGCTGGCCCGGCACAGCGACCCCGGCTACGCCGAGCGCGGCGAGTTGACCGTCACCTACCTGACGGAAGCCCACTGCGCCTGCGCGCGGCAGTTGGCGCAATGGATGCGCGAGGACTGCGGCTTCGACGCGGTCGAGATCGATGCGGTCGGCAATGTCGTCGGTGTCTATCACGGCAGCGACCCGCAGGCCCAACGCCTGCTCACAGGTTCGCACTACGACACGGTGCGCAACGGCGGCAAGTACGACGGTCGGGTCGGCATCTTCGTGCCGATGGTCTGCGTGCGCGAACTGCAACGCCAGGGCCGGCGCCTGCCGTATGGCATCGAAGTGGTCGGTTTCGCCGAGGAAGAAGGGCAGCGCTACAAGGCGGTGTTCCTCGGCTCGAGTGCGCTGCTGGGCCAGTTCGATCCGCGCTGGCTCGACCAGCAGGATGCCGATGGCGTTGCCATGCGCGACGCGATTTCGCACGCCGGGCTGCGCATCGATGACATCCCGCAGCTCGCGCGCGACGCAGCGAAGTACCTCGGCTTCGTCGAGGTGCACATCGAACAGGGCCCGGTGTTGAACGAGTCCAACATGCCGCTGGGCGTCGTGACCTCGATCAACGGCAGCGTGCGCTACCTCGGCGAGATCGTCGGCATGGCCAGCCACGCCGGCACCACGCCGATGGACCGCCGCCGAGATGCCGCCACCGCTGCGGCCGAGCTGGCGCTGTTTGTCGAGCGCCGCGGCGCCGCGATGCCCGACCTGGTGGCCACCGTGGGCATGCTCGAAGTGCCCCAAGGCTCGATCAATGTCGTGCCGGGGCGCTGCAGGTTCAGCCTCGATATCCGCGCCACGACCGACGCCGTGCGCGATGCGTGCGCCGCCGATGTGCGCGCCGAACTGCAGCGCCTGTGCGAACGGCGCGGGCTGCACTTCACGCTCGAGGAAACGATGCGCGCCGCCGCGGCGCCGAGCGCCCCTGCCTGGAAGCAGCGCTGGGAGCGTGCCGTGCAAGCCCTCGGCCTGCCGCTGTTTCGCCTGCCCAGCGGCGCCGGACACGACGCGATGAAACTGCACGAGGCGATGCCGCAGGCGATGCTGTTCCTGCGCGGCCAGAACGCCGGCATCAGCCACAACCCGCTCGAAGCCATCACCAACGACGATGCCGAGCTGGCGGTGCGCGCGTTGCAGAACCTGCTCGAACAACTTGGCACCGAACGCTCATGACCGCCGCCCGCGATGTTGCCCAGTACGCCGCCCTCGATGCCTGGATCGATGCCCACTTCGACGAGCAGGTGCGCTTTCTCCAGCAACTGGTGCGCGTGCCGACCGACACCCCGCCCGGCAACAACGCCCCGCATGCCGAACGCACGGCAGAGTTGCTGGAGGCCTTCGGCTTTGCTGCAGAAAGGCACCCGGTGCCGGCGGCCGAGGTGCAGGCTCGTGGCCTCGAATCGATCACCAACCTGATCGTTCGTCGGCGCTACGGGCAAGGCAAGACGATTGCGCTCAATGCCCATGGCGACGTGGTGCCGCCCGGCGAAGGCTGGACCCACGAGCCTTATGGCGGCGAAGTCGCAGACGGC
>JANMSR010000392.1:0-15470 GCA_031389565.1 Burkholderiales bacterium | reverse complement strand
GTCGGACTTCGTGCGCATCACCGTGCTGCTGTTCTTCCCCGCGATCTCGCTGGTCCTCGTGCGGACCTTTCAGCCCTGATTTCATCCCCACCAAGGAGACACACGATGACCATCCGCCGCTGCCTCGGCCTCGCCGCCGCCGCCCTGATCACGCTGGCCCCGGCCGCGCCGGCGCAGGCCCAGCCCGTGGTGCTCAAGGTGCACCACTTCCTGCCCGGCACGTCCAACGTGCACATCAACCTGATCCAGGCCTGGTGCGACAAGGTCGCCAAGGAGTCGGCCGACAAGCTGAAGTGCCAGATCTATCCGGCGATGCAGCTCGGCGGCACGCCGGCGCAACTGTTCGACCAGGCACGCGACGGTGTGGCCGACATCGTCTGGACCATCCCGACCTATTCGGCCGGCCGCTTTACCAAGTCGGAGGTCTTCGAATTGCCGTTCTTCACGCGCAGCGCCAAGGGCTCGAGCCAGGCCTACTGGAGCTTCGTGCAGAAACACGCGCTGGACGAATACCAGGGCGTGCGGCCGATCTTCCTGCACACCAACGACGGCTCGTCGTTCCACCTGGCCAGCGCCAAGGGCGTGCGCACGCTCGAGGATCTGAAGGGCCTGAAGATCCGCGCCGCGACGCGGCTGAACTCGCGCATGCTGACGGCCCTGGGCGCCACGCCGGTGCAGATGCCACTGCCCTCGGTGCCCGAGTCGATGTCCAAGGGCGTGATCGACGGCGCGATGGTGCCCTGGGAGGGCGTGCCGGCGGCCAAGCTGCAGGAAATCGCCAAGAGCCATCTCGACGCACCCGCCGGCCAGCCGAAGTTCGCCAACTCGATCTTCGCCTTCGTCATGAACCAGGCCCGGTACGACAGCCTGGCGCCCGAGTTGAAGAAGGTGATCGACGCCAACAGCGGCGCGGCGGTGTCGGCCTGGGCGGGAGAGAAGGGCTTCGACGCAGTGGTCGTGGCCAACCACAAGCTCGCCGGCGACCGCGGCAACGCGCTGCTGACGCTCGGCGACGCCGAGTACCAGCGCTGGATCAAGGCCTCCGCCGACGTCGACGACCAGTGGGTCAAGGAGGTCAGCGCCAAGGGCAGCAACGGCCGCGCGCTGCTCGACGACGCGCGCGCGTTGATCCAGCAATATGACCGCTGAGGCGCTTCCGCGCCGCTGGCGCGACGCCGACGGCGCGCACGTCGACGTGCGCGGCCTGCCGCCGCCGCAGCCGCTGGTGGCGATCCTGCATCTGGTGCACGAGCAAGGCGATAGCGGCGCCGTGGTGATCGTCCACCACGATCGCGACCCGCTGCTGCTCTACCCCGAGCTGGCCGAAATCGGCTGGGTGGCCGAGCGCATCGATGGCGAGCCGGGCGAAGTGCGGCTGGCGCTTCGACGCGCACGCTGATGGCGGTCCCGGGGGCGTTCCTGCGCGGCGCGACGAGCCGCCTGTTGCCGGCGAGCGTGCCGTTTCGCTTCTTCGGCGCCGCGATCGTCTACCACCTGCTCGCCTGGCTGGCGCTGTGGGCGGGAGCCGACGGCTTTGCGCGCTTTGACGCCGCACCGGGTTGGCCGCTGGCCGCACTGCACCTGGTGACGCTCGGCGTGCTGGTCATGACCGCGATCGGCGCCAGCCTGCAACTGCTGCCGGTGGCCACCCGCCAACCGCTGCGGTCCACGCTTTGGCCGGCGGCGATCTGGTGGCTGTACACGCCCGGGGTGGCCGCCGTCGCGCTCGGCATGGGCCGCGGCCTGCCGTGGCTGCTGGCTGCGGGGGCGCTGGCCGTGGCGCTGGCGCTGCTGGCCTTTGCCGCCTTGCTGGCGCTGAACCTGCGCGCGGCCCGCGGCATGCCCGAGGTGGTGGCGCATGGCTGGGCCGCATGGGTCTCGCTGGTCGTGATGCTGGCCAGCGCGCTCGGCCTCGTACTCGGTTGGCTCGGCCTGCCGTGGCCGGGCCGCGCCGCGCTGCTCGCGCTGCACATCGCCTTCGCCGCTTATGGCTTCATGGGCCTGCTGGCGCTCGGGCTGTCGTGCATTCTGGTGCCGATGTTCGCGCTCGCCGCGACGCCCGACCGGCGGCAATCGATCACCTCGTGCGGGCTTGCCGCCGCAGCGCTGGCCTTGGCGGCCGCCGCCGCGTTGGGCCTCGCCCCGCAGCCGCTGCGCATCGGCGCAATCGCTCTCGGGGGCGTCGCCGTGGTGCTGCACCTGCGGCTGATGCAGGTGGCCCTGCGCAGCGGCATGCGGCGTGAGCTCGGCCGGTCCTTCGTGCTGGTGCGCGTGGCTTGGGCTTCGCTGGTGGCCAGTCTGGGCCTGGCACTTGCCCTGGTGGTCGAGGCGCCGCTGGCGCGCTTGCCCACCCTGTTCGGTCTGACCCTGATCGGCGGCTGGCTGCTCACCTTTCTGCTCGGCATCCTGCAGCGCATCCTGCCGTTCCTGGCTTCGATGCACGCGGCGCGGGGTGCCTCGCGGCCACCGACGCCCTCGGCCCTGAGTGCAGACCGTCCGCTCGCAGTCCACTTCGTCTGCCACCTCGCGGCGCTGGCCGGGCTGGCGCTGGCCGTCGTCGCCGACAGCCCGGCGCTTGCCGCGCTGTCGGCCGCCGTCGGCGCCCTCGGCGCGGCGGCCTTCGGCGGCTTCTTCGTGATCCTGCTGCGTCGCATGAACGCCCCGCGCGGCGCTTGAGCCGCATCAAGCCCTTCGACACCAGAGCCTTTATTCTGGTAGTCGAATACCGATTTGCAGACACCGATGACTTTCATGCGCCAGGTCAGTCAGTTGCTCGACACCGAACACCGCGCCAGCCTGGCCCTGCTCGGCCGCATCGAGCAGGCGTTCACGCGCGGGCCGCACGCCGCGCAGTTCATGCCATTGGCCCTGCCGTTCGCGCGCCTGATCGAGCACGACATCGCGCGCCATTTCGACTTCGAGGAAAGCGCGCTCTTCCCGCGCATGGCCGAGGCCGGCGAAGGCGACATCGCCGGGCTGCTGCGCGAAGAGCACGACACCATCCGCGCGGTGGCGGCCGAGTTGCTGCCGCTGGTGCGCGCCGCCGCCGCGGGCACGCTCGACGAGCGTGGCCTCGACGCGCTCAGGCGCGGCGCGCTCGAAATGGTCGAACGCCAGGTGGCGCACATCCAGAAGGAAACGATGGCCCTGCTGCCCCTGCTCGACGACCTGCTCGACGACGACACCGACCGCGAGTTGGCCTTCGCCTACGCCGCCGACTGAACGCGAGAAGGAGATCCGCATGCAAGCCCTTGCCACCGAGCCGCTGGCTGTCCGTGCCCTGGCGCGCGCCGACCTGGCCGGCGTCGTGGCCATCGATGCCGCGATCGAAGGCCGCTCGCGGCGTGCCTACGTCGAGCGGCGCCTGGCCGCGGCGCTGCGCGAACCCACCCTGCATGCACAGTTCGCGGCCGTCGACGACCAGGGCCTGGCCGGCTACATCCTGGCGCGAGTCCTCGAGGGCGAGTTCGGCCGCGACTTGCGCAGCCTGCGCATCGAACTGGTCGGCGTGCGGCCCGGCAGCCGCGGCCACGGCGTGGGTGCACAGTTGTTCGCTGCGCTCGCCGAATGGGCTCGGCGCCACGCGGTGCTCGAATTGCGCACCCAGGCGACATGGAACGACGCCGCGATGCTGCCCTGGCTGGCCGGCATGGGCTTCGAGCTGGCGCCGAATGTGATCGTCGACTGCGCGGTGGCCGGTGGCGCCTACCTGCCCGAACGCGACGACGCGATCGCGCTGCCGGTGGGCGACGGCCCCGGCCACGAGATCAACTTCGGCCGGCCCGACGCCGACAACGATTTCGAGCGCCTGGCGCGCGACAGCGCCGATGTGCGCGTCATGACACCGGCGGACCTGGTCGACATCGTGCGCATCGACTGCGGCATCGTCGGCCGCGACCGCAGCAGTTACCTGAGGGCCAAACTGTCGGAGGCGTTGGACGACTCCAGCCTGCGCGTGTCGCTGTGCGCGCGGCGCGACGGCAGCAACGTCGGCTACCTGATGGCACGCCTGGACCGCGGCGATTTCGGCCGCACCGAACCGGTGGCGGTGATCGACACGATCGGCGTCGACCCCGGCTGGGCGCGCCGGGGCGTCGGTCGCGCGCTGCTGTCGCAACTCTTCGCCAACCTCGGCGCGCTGCGCGTCGAGCGTGTCGAGACCATCGTCGCGGCGCGCGATCTGGCCTTGCTGGGCTTCCTGTACGGGACCGGCTTCGCGCCCGCGCAGCGGCTGCCGTTTGTGCGCCGGCTCGATGCGTCACTGACATGAACGGCGCGATCGACGACGACGCGGTGCGCGACGCGCTGCGCCAGGTCGAAGACC
This sequence comes from Burkholderiales bacterium, assembly GCA_031389565.1. Classification (GTDB taxonomy): domain Bacteria; phylum Pseudomonadota; class Gammaproteobacteria; order Burkholderiales; family Burkholderiaceae_C; genus CADEEN01. The sequence goes on along the minus strand of JANMSR010000392.1, from coordinate 11,146 downwards.
CCGAGGCGGGCATGAACATCGTCGAGCTGGGCCTGGTTTACGCCATCGACGTCGGCCCGGGCGCCGTGCACATCGACCTGACGATGACGACAGCCGCCTGCCCGATGGTCGAAATGATCGTCGACCAGGCGCATGCCGCCGTGGCCGCGATCGTGCCCGCCGGTACCGAGGTCGAGGTGCAGTTGGTCTGGGACCCGCCGTGGACACCCGACAAGATGAGCGGCATCGCCCGCGAGCATTTCGGCTGGAACTTTTGATGGCCCCCGAGGCCGCCGCTTCGCAGCGCTCCGGTCTGTCGCCGCCGTGGCGCGTGCCGCTGTTGATGCTCGGCTTCGCAGCCCTGTTCGTCGGCACCGGCGCCGGCCTCGCGCGGCTGGGCTGGAGCATGCCCGCGGTGTCGGTCGCTGCGGCGGCGCTGCATGGCCCGTTGATGATCAGCGGCTTCTTCGGCACCGTGATCGCGCTCGAGCGCGCGGTGGCGATCGGCCGCGGCTGGGCCTACCTCGGGCCCCTGCTGGCGGGCCTGGGCGGCGCCGCGGCGCTGCTCGGCGCGGCGCAGACCGGCGCGGCCCTGGCCCTCGCCGCCAGCGCGGTGCTGCTGGCCGCATCGCTCGACGTCTGGCGTCGCCAGCGTGCGCTGTTCACCTTCACGCTCGCGGTCGGCGCCGCCTGCTGGGTGGCGGGCAATGCGTTGTGGCTGGCAGGCTGGACGGTGCACGACACCGTGCCCTGGTGGCTGGCCTTCCTGGTCCTCACCATCGCTGGCGAACGGCTCGAGCTGTCGCGCTTCCTGCCACCGTCGCCGCTCGCCTCGCGCGTGTTCGCATTGCTGCTGGCCTGCATCGTCTCCAGCCTGCTGCTCGGCACGCGCTCGGCGTGGGGGTTGCAGGTCTTCGCGGCCGGCCTGCTCGCGCTGGCGGCGTGGTTGGTCAAGCAGGACCTGGCCCGCCGCACCGTGCGCGGGCACGGTCTCACGCGCTTCATCGCGGTCTGCCTGTTGTCAGGCTATGCCTGGCTGGCGATCGGCAGCGCCGTGATGCTCGCCGCTCGCGGCCTCGTGCCCGGCAGTGCGGCCTACGACGCGGCCCTGCATGCGATTGCACTCGGCTTCGTTTTCTCGATGGTCTTCGGCCACGCAGCGATCATCTTTCCCGCCGTGCTGCGCGTGGCCGTGCCCTACCACCCGAGCTTCTACGTTCCGCTCGCACTGCTGCACGGCTCGCTCGCGCTGCGCTTGGCGGGGGACGCGGCAGGGCAGCCCGATTGGCTGCGCGTGGGCGGGCTGCTCAACGCCCTGGCGCTGGCCGCCTTCATCGTGAGCACGCTGAGCGCGGTCCTGCGCGGTCGGCGAAACTCAGCGCCGGGTGGACGACGGGTGGTGCGATGAAGTCACGCAACAAGTTCCTGTTTCTCGCCGCGGGCCTGGCCCTGGCGGTCATCGCCGTTGTGGCGGTCAGCATCGGCAACCCGTTCAGTGCCAGGGCTGCGGGCCGCGCGCTGTTGCCCAACGATGCCAAGGTGCTGGCCCTGGGCAAACAGGTCTATGGGGCGCAATGCGCTTCTTGCCATGGCGTCGCGCTCGAAGGCCAGCCCAGTTGGCGCGAGCGCGGCTCGAACGGTTTGCTGCCAGCGCCGCCGCACGACGCGAGCGGCCATACCTGGCACCACCCGGACGAGATTCTGTTTCGCATCACCAAGCACGGCGTGGCCAAAGCCGCCAACCTGGCCAGCTACACGTCGGCGATGCCGATTTACGAGGGCCTGCTGAGCGACGACGAAATCATTGCCGTGCTGTCGTGGATCAAGGCCCAGTGGCCGGCGCAGGTGCGCGAACGTCACGACCAGATCAACGCGCAACACCTGCGGGCAAAGGGTTGACGACCGGTCAATCGTCGGCGTCTTCCTTGGACCCCTTGGCCTTGCGCGGCTTCAGGCCGATCACGGTGCCTTCGCGCCGCGGGTCGGCGCCACCGTACTGACGGCCGCTCTTCAAGTCGATCACCACGCCCTGCACCGAGCCGATGGGGTTGATGCAGCCGTTGCTGCCGGCAGCACCCAGGCCCAGGTGACCCAGGCTGCGCAGCGCGTCCTGCGTGGCGATGCCGAACTTGGGCTGCATGAACGCCGCCACGCCTTCGCACGAGATGGTGCCGGCGGCACTGGTGACCGACAGGCGCGGCGCGTTGATCGCCTGCTGGATCGACATGCCATGATCGATCAGGTTGAGCGTGACGTTGAGCACCGAGTTGATGATGGTCGCGCCGCCCGGCGAGCCGTAGGCCAGCACCGGCTCACGGCCCTTGAACACGATGGCCGGGGCCATCGAGCTGCGCGGGCGCTTGCCCGGTGCCACGTCGTTGGCGCCGGGGTTGCCGGTGGCCGGATTCAAGGTCGGCGTGAAGTTGAAATCGGTCAGCTCGTTGTTCAGCAGGAAGCCGTAGCCCGGCACCATGATGCCGGTGCCCCAGGTGGCTTCGATGGTGGTGGTGTAGCTGACCACATTGCCCCACTTGTCGACCACCGAGAAATGCGTGGTGTGCGACGGCCGTCTCTCTTGCGCGTCGTCGGCCGAGAAGCGGGTGTGCTTGTTGCCGGTGGCTGCGCTGTCGTAGGGCAGCGGGTTGCCTGCGGCGGGCGTGGCCATGCGTGCGCTGGGATTGATCATCACCGAGCGCGTGGCCACGTAGTCGGGATCGAGCAGCCCGGCCTTGGGCACGTGCACGAAATCCTCATCGCCCATCCAGACCGCGCGGTCGGCAAAGGCCAGGCGCATCGCCTCGGCCATCACGTGCAATGTGGTCGGGCTGCCGAAGCCGTAGCCCTGCGCGGCGTCGCCGATCGGGAAGCGCTGCAACATCAGCAGCATTTGCCCGACCGTGAGCCCGCCCGAGGACGGCGGCGACATCGCGGCCACGGTCCAGCCGCGGTAGTTCACCTTCACCGGCTCGCGAATCACCACGCGGTAGTCGGCCAGGTCCTGCAGCGTCATGCGGCCCACGCCCTCGGCGGGCACGGCCGCGCGGCTGCGCTTTTGCGCCGCGATGATGGCCTGCGCGATCTCGCCTTTGTAGAACACGTCGGCACCCTGCTGCGCGATCAGGCGAAACGTCTTGGCCAGCTCGGGCTGCACCAGCAGATCGCCCTCTATCAAGGGCACGCCCCCCGGGCGGAACTTGGCTGCGGTTTCGGGCTGCAAGCTCGTGCGCCCGCCGTCGCCCAGAATGTTGGCCGCCAGGAAGCGGTTGATGCGAAAGCCCCGGTCTGCCACGGCGATCGCCGGCTCGAGGGCCTCGTTCAGCTTGAGGGTGCCAAAGCGCTTGAGCGCCATGTCCAGCGCAGCCAGCGTGCCCGGCACGCCCACCGCCAGCCCGCTGGTCGAGGCGACGGTGAAGAGCTGCGCCGCCGGCACGCCGGTCAGCAAGAACTGGGTCGGCGTTGCCGCGGCGGGGGCCTTCTCGCGGGCGTCGATGGCGAAGCTGCGGTTGTGGCGCGCCAGATGCACCATCATGAATCCGCCGCCGCCGATGCCGGAGAACTGCGGCTCGACCACGTTGAGCATGAACTGGATCGCCGCTGCCGCGTCGACCGCGTTGCCGCCGCGCGCCAGCACGTCGGCGCCGGCCTGGGCCGCCAGCGGGTGCGACACCGACACCACGCCACCCTTGTAGGCGACGCCGTCCCATGCCGGCGCGGGCGGCAGCACTTCGACGCTGGGCGACAGGACGATGCCCGGGGGTGTGCCGGGCGTCTTGAAGCGGTCGTCGTCGTGCGCAAAGGCGCTGAGCGCGCCGGCCGCGGCAAGGGCCAGCAGCGTCGCGCGAATGCCGCGCTGTACGGACCCGGAAGTCACTCGATCCATGGTGCTCGTCTCCTGCTTGCTTGTCACACGGTGTCGCTTGCGACTGCGCGGCACGCTGGGCATTGAAGCACGCGCAGATGATCTGATCAATGCATGCAGCACGCATGCAGCACGCGGCCAGAAGCAGCCGCTCAGGCGATCCGGCCGCAGCGGGCACGAGTGGCGCCGCTACAATCGGCACGCACTCGTCATTGGGGAGTAGCCGCCCTGCGCGCGCAGGGGTTCGCGTCAACACGCTTGGCCAGTCATCTTGATCGGCCATGGTGCGAACAGCTTCAAGCCTGGCAAGACCTTTGACCGCACTGCCTCCGGATGGGCCGGGGATGCCGTGCGGTCTTCGGTTTTCGCTGGCCCTTGGAGTTCTCATGCAAGCTTTCCTCGTCTCGACCGGCGTGGTCGCCCTTGGCGAAATGGGCGACAAGACGCAACTGCTGGCGATCGTGCTGGCGGCCCTGTTCAAGCGCCCGATCCCCATCATCCTGGGGATCCTCGTCGCGACGCTGGCCAACCATGCGCTGGCGGGTGCTGTCGGCGGCTGGGTCGCAAGCGCGCTCGGACCGGACGCCTTGCGTTGGGTCATCGGCGCGTCTTTCATCGCGATGGCGGTCTGGATGCTGATTCCCGACCAGGTCGGCGAGGAGGCGGCGGGCAGCAAGCAGCGCTTCGGCGTCTTTGGCACCACGGTGCTGATGTTCTTCCTGGCTGAGATGGGCGACAAGACGCAAATTGCGACGGTGGCCCTGGCCGCCCGCTATCACGAGATCGTCGCCGTCGTGGCCGGCACGACACTCGGCATGATGCTCGCGAACGTGCCTGCGGTCTTCCTGGGCGAGACCATCGCGAAGAAGGTGTCGATGCCCCTCGTTCATGGCATCGCAGCCTTCATTTTTGCAGTTCTTGGATTGCTCACGCTGTTCAACGTCGGCAATCTGTTCTGAAGGCGCCGGCGCGCCGCACCGATGGCATCGGCCCGCTGACCCGCAACCAGGGCCGCGGCGGCAGGCCGAAGGGCTGGACCTTGTCGCCGTTCGCTGCCGTGACCCATGTCAAAGCCGCAGCCGGCAGGCTGTTCGATCATTGCGCCGTTGAAATGGCGAACCCGTGCCGCACGGGAGAGAACTTCCATGAGCCTCCTACGCACGACCCTTACGCGGCTCAGCCTGGGCGGGGCCGGGCTGGGGCTCTGCGCGCTGTTGCTGTCGGGCAGCGCGTGGGCGGCCGAGGTCAACTACGGCTCGCTGATCGACGCCGCGGGGCGCCAGCGGATGCTGACGCAACGCATCGTCAAGGCCTACTGCCAGGTCGGACTGGAGGTCACGCCCGAGGTCTCGCGCGCGCAGCTTGCCGGCGCCGTCAGGCGCTTCGACCGCCAACTCGCTGCGCTGGCCGCCAACGCGCCGAACGCCCAGGCGCGTGGCGCCGTGACGCGCGTGTCCAGGCTGTGGCGTGGCTTCAGGCAGACCGCCAGCGGGCCCGTCAGCCGCGACGGCGCGCGCGTGCTGGCGTCGCGCGGCGAAGACGTGTTGCAGGCCTCGCAGGCGCTGGTGCTGCTGCTCGAACGCGACGCCGGCACGCCCGAGGCCAAACTGGTCAACACCGCGGGCCGCCAACGCATGCTGTCGCAGCGCCTGGCCAAGCTGTACATGCTGCGCGCCTGGGTCATCGACGCGCCTTCGATCGACCAGGACATCGAAGCGGCCGGCACCGAGTTCTCCAGCGCCCTGGCCAGCTTGCGGGCGGCGCCCGAGAACACGGCCGCGATCCGGCGCGAGCTCGACGCCGTGGCCCTGCAGTGGGAGTGGTTCCGCAGCGCGATCGAGCTGCAGGGCGCCGAGTCTTACGCGCTGGTCGTCGCCGACGCCAGCGAGTCGATCCTCAACAGCATGGACCTGGTCACCGCCAAGTACGCCCAGCTCGCGCGACGCTAGAGCTAGCCACTGAGGACGCGAAATCAAGTGGACGGCCGGTGGCCTGGCGCGGAATGCCTGCCCGGTGGGTGTCGCCTTCGTGCAGCAGCCCGCGCACGAGCGAGCCGGCGGCGCCTGAGCGCCCGGCTTCAGCGCCGCACCGGGTGTTTGCTCAGCTTGCGTTGCAACGTGCGGCGGTGCATGCCGAGCAGGCGTGCGCTCTCGGAGATGTTGCCGTCCTGTTCGGCGAGCACGCGATGGATGTGCTCCCACTCGACGCGGTACACCGAGGGCACAACATGCGGCAAGGATTCGACGGTATCGAGGTCGACCTCGTCGCTACGCTCGAGGGCGGCCAGCACCTCGTCGACCATCACCGGCTTGGTGAGGTACCCGTCGGCACCGAGCTTGACCGCACCGACCGCGCTGGCGATGCTGCCGTAGCCGGTGAGCATGACAATGCGGATGCCGGGCGCCGCACTGCGCAGGCGTCTGATCAGCGCCAACCCCGACCCGCCGGGCAAGCACAAGTCGATCACCGCGTACTCGGGCGTGCGCGGCGCCAGCGCGGCCATCGCGGTTTCGGCGTCGCCGGCCAGGCGGATGGCGTAGCCGCGCCGCTCGAAGCCGCGCGCCAGGGCGGTTGCAAACGCGGTGTCGTCGTCGACGAGCAGGATGATCGGTGCGGATTCCTCGGGTTCGATGCAATCCATGGTGTCCTCAGGCTGCGGTGCTCAGTCCGGCGGAGTTGCCGCAACGATCGGAAGCAGGACTCGCGCCAGCGCGCCGCCGCCCTCGGCATTGGTCAGCTGCAAGCTGCCGCCCAGCCGCATCACCGCCACCTGCGCCAGGTACACGCCGAGTCCGTTGCCGCTGCCCAGCGCCTTGGTGGTGAAGAAGAGCTTGCCGATGCGATCCTCGACCTCCGCGCTCAAGCCCGGACCGTGGTCTCGGATCTCGATGCTGATCGAATCGTCGTCCCAGCCGATGCGCAGGTCGATCGGCCGGCTCGATGCGTCGGCCGCGTTGCCCAGCAGGTTGAGCACGGCTTGCCGCAACGCCAGATCGTGCGCCAGCCTCGGTGTCGGGCCGGGCGTGGCCGCCGTCACGCGCACCTGGGCGCCGGGCCGGCGCGCGTTGAAGGCAGCCATGCAGCGCCCGACGAAGACGTCGACCGGCTCGCTTTCGAGGCGGCTGTCGATCGCCCGGTGCCCGTAGCTCAGGAGCGCGCCCAATGTTTCCTGGCAGTTGCGCAGTTGCTGCGACAGATCCGCGGCCATCTGCTGCACGCTGTGCTCGTCACCACGGCGCGTCTGGAGCTCGCCGAGGATCAGCCGCATCGTCGACAACGGCTGCGCCAGTTCGTGCGCGGCGCCGGCAGCCAGCGTGCCGATGCGCACCAGGTGCTCGTTCTCGATTTCGCGCTCGCGCGTCGCGGCGCTGCGCATGTGCGCTTGGCGCAGGTTGGAGGCGATGCGCACGACGAAGTGGGCGATCATGCCGGCGGAGATCGTGTAGTTGACCCATATGCCCGAGACCAGCAGCCTCATGTGCGCGGCTTCGTCGCCCGAGACGAGGAGGGGCCGGTGGACCAGCGCCAGCACCGAGTACGCGGCCACCGTGGCCAGCGCGACCACCCAGGTGTAGGCGGAAGGAAGACAAGCCGCCGTGATCGTCAGCGGCAGCACGAACATGCCGACGAAGGGATTGTTCGCGCCGCCGGACAGGCCGAGCAACAACGCCAGCGCGGCCACATCGACGAGCAGTTGCACGCACAGCTCGTTGTCGCTCGCCGGCCGCTGCGAAGCGACGCGGCGCCACGTCCACAGGTTGAACAGCGCCAGCGCCGCGATCACGGCCCCCAGGGCAAACACCGGCAGATCGATCGAAAGGCCCCCGTACACGACCAGCACGGTCGAGGCCTGCGCCACGATGGCGATATTGCGCATCACCACCAGTTGCCGCAGGTTGTGCAGCGACGCCCCCTGGAAGAAGCCCGGCGGCAGCGCGGCGGTGGCGTTTGGCCTTCCGATGGCATGCGTGTTCATGGCGAGCATCGGTCGACTCCTGAAACTGAGAAGAACAGTTTCCCATTTAAGACAACCGGACTGAGTCCGGGCTGACGCGCAGTCACGCCGATCGAGGCTGCGGCATTTCGCCGCACCCGCTGCGGCGCCCCTGCGCCGCTGTGTCGGTGCGACAAAAGACCGCATTGCCGCAGCAGGTGCGCCACTCTAAATTTGCCTTCAAGCAGCCGGGCACAAGGCTCCGGCACTCAAACGCAAGGCGGTTCAACATGTACCTCCCCCCGAAATCCTCGCTGCGGCGCCTGCGCGAGGCAGCGAACGCACGGAACAACCGGCTCGAAATTGTCCAGGCCCTGTCGCACGGTCAGATCGCGCGGCGCGATCTGTTCAAGTGGGGCCTGTTCACGACGCTCGGCGGCCTGGCCGGCACCCAGGGCCTGAACCCATTCGTGAGTAGCGCCTATGCCGCCAACGTACCCACCGGCGCGCCGCCGAGCCCTTTGTTCGGCGTGCAGCCCTTCACGCAGCCGATGCCGCGTGCCGACCTGATGGTGCGGCAGGCCAATCCTTTCACGGTGCTGAATCCGGCGCCGCAGAACGAATCGAACCAGTCTCTGCAGACTCTCAACCCGGCGTTGGTGGCGGCTTACCCCGGCGGTAACACCGGCCCGGTCGAAGGGCGCCCGCCCGGACCGCTCTGGGCGCATCAGCGCTGGAACCAGTTCCTGCCGCAGGTCGCAGTCGTTGCCACGCAGGAAGGCGCCAAGACCAACACGACCTACAACCCGGGCGTGCCTTCGAGCCTGAACTCCGGCATCAATCCGGCCAACCCGATCGCACCGCGTTTCCACCCGGGCCTGCCCATCCAATCACCGAACTCGCTGTGGACCTTCAACGGCACGGCGCCGCCCAAGCTCCTGCTGGCGCGCTACGGTGAGCCGATCCTGTTTCGCCACCACAACCGGCTGCCGTTCGACCCGACGCAGAACAACGGCTTCGGCCGCCACACCATCACCACCCACGACCACAACGGCCACCACGGAGGCGAAAGCGACGGCTTCGCCGGCGCGTACTTCTTCCCGGGCCAGTTCTACGACTACCGCTGGCCCTTCACGCTGGCCGGCTTCACCACGATCAACACCGGCGCCACCGACAACCGCGCCGGCACGCCCAATGGCAGCGGCGGCATCACGCGCCTGCCCGGCGACTGGCGCGAGACCGAAAGCTCGCACTGGTTCCACGACCACATGTTCGAGTTCACGGCGCAGAACGTCTACAAGGGCAACGCCGCGCTGATGAACATCTACAGCGCGCTCGACCGCGGCAACGAGGCGATCAACGACGGCGTGAACCTGCGCCTGCCCAGCGGCCGCGCCAAGGACTGGGGCAACCTCGAGTACGACGTCAACCTGCTCGTGTCGGACAAGGCCTGGAACCCCCAAGGCCAGTTGCTGTTCGACATCTTCGACACCGACGGCTTCATCGGCGACCGCATGACCGTCAATTTCGCCTACAAGCCGTACCTCGAAGTCGAGCGCCGCAAGTACCGCTTCCGCATCCTCAACGGCGGCGTGGCGCGCATCCTGAAGATCGCGCTCAGCGACGGCAAGCCGTTCTACATGATCGCCAACGACGGCAATCTGATGCCGCAGCGCCTGACGCTGACCGAGCTCGACCACCAGGGGGTGGCCGAGCGCTACGACATCGTCATCGACTTCACGCAGTGGAACGTCAACGACCGGGTATGGCTGGTCAACCTGGCCGAGCACACCGACGGGCGTCGCGTCAACCGCGACCTGTCGCTGGCCGAAGCGCAATCGGGCAAGTCGGATGATCCGGGCGTCGGCCGCTTCCTCGAGTTCCGCGTCGTGCGCAACCCGGCGCAGGCCGACGTGAGCCAGGTGCCGCTGAACCTGGTGCCCAACCCGGCAATGAATCTGCCGGTGACGCGCCAGCGCATCTTCGAGTTCGGACGGGGCGCCAACCAGACCTTGCCCATCGGCGGCAACCCGCCGCTGTCCTCCGAAGGGCCGTGGGGCATCCGTGCCGACGGCGGCTCGATGCTCGCAGCCTCGATCAACCGCGTGACCTCGCGGCCGCAGTTCGGCACGCGCGAGCTGTGGACGTTGAAGACCGGCGGCGGCTGGGACCACCCGGTCCACATCCATTTCGAGGAAGGGATCATCCTGTCGCGCGACGGCAGCGCCGCCAACGTGCCGGCCTGGGAGCGCGGACGCAAGGACGTCTTCCGCCTGCGCCCCGGCGGCGAGCTGCAGATCTCGATCCAGTTCCGTGACTGGAACGGCACCTTCGTGCAGCACTGCCACACAACCACGCACGAAGACCACGCGATGCTGATGCGCTGGGATCTCAACGCGGCCGGCCCCGTGGCCTTGCCCACGCCCATTCCGCGGCCGCAGGGCGTGACCTTCGTGCCACCGGCCGAAGTGCTGTGAAAGGAGGCGAGCTATGAACTGGACCATCCTCCGCCCGAACCGCCTGCCGCAGTGGCTGGCGTGCGCCGCGCTGCCGCTCTTGCTGGTCACGTCGGCCGCGGCGGCCGATCTGATGCAATCGGCCCTGGTGAGCGTCAGCCAGCCCGTTGCGCAACGCTCGGCCATGCTCACCACGCCCGAGACCGTGGTGTTTTCCGGGCAGGTGCTGCTGAAGAGCCGGCTCGCGAAAGACCCCGACTTCGGCGAACCGCGGCTGCTGATCGACGTTGACCTGAGCCGCATCAAGGGCGTCGGCCAGACCAGCGGCGCCGCCTACATGACCACCGGCAGCGCGCAACTCGTTCGCGACCTTGTGCGCGGGCAGACGATCGAAGTCACCTTCCCGTTCGCGCGCACGGCCGACATGACGTTGTCGGGCACGCGCAGCGGGCGCGCCCAGCTGACGCTGGACGTCGACGTGAACACCGGCACGGTCATGTCCGGTCTGGTCAGCATGCTGGATCGCTGAAGCGCGATCGAACGCGTCGCAAAGCAAGAGGAATGTAGATGCGCTTCACAACGACTTGCCGCCTGGCCGCGCTACTGACGGCGGCGTGCGCCACGCTGCTCGCAGCAGGCCCCGCGGCTGCGCAGGCGCGCTGGGGCGCCGACTACTTCCCCAACGTCGAACTCGTCACGCACGAAGGCAAGACGGTGCGCTTCTACGACGACCTGATCAAGGGCAAGTCGGTCGCGGTCAACGTCATCTTCACCGAGTGCGGCGACACCTGCCCCTTGCAGACGGCCAAGATGCGCGAGCTGCAGCGCGTGCTGGGCGAGCGCGTCGGCCGCGACATCTTCTTCTATTCGATCAGCGTCGACACGCAACGCGACACGCCCGCGGTGCTCAAGGCCTAT
>JANMSR010000383.1:0-2932 GCA_031389565.1 Burkholderiales bacterium | reverse complement strand
GCTGATGCTGTGGCTGCCGAACGTATTGACAGCCATGGCCGACGCTTCCAGCCGCTGAAAGCGCCCGGCTTCGCTACCCTCGCCAATGGCGGCCTCGCCGACCAGCCGGTAGCCGCGCTGCGGGAAGTTGGCGAAGTCGAGCTGGTCGATCACCACAGCCAGCCGCAGCCCGGTTTCCGAGGCCAGCGCCGGCTGGGCCGCGTTACCGAGGGCAGCCGAGACCAGCGTGGGCGTGACGCTCACCCGCTGCGAGCCCAGGCCGACGCGCAACTCGCCGAAGCGGCCCCAGGGCTGGCCAAGGTCGATGCCGGCACGCGACGTGGTGCGGGTAAAGCGTGCGAGTTCGCTGCCACCGTCGTTGTACAGCGTGCCGGTGCGTCGTTCACTGCCGGCGTAGGCCGCCACGAACCAGTCGTTGGCGGCACCGAGGGTCCAGTTCAGCGGGTGGTACAGCTCGGTGAAGAACAAGGGCACGGCGCCGATCTGTACGCGGTTGCGCCACTCCGTGCCGCTGGCGGTGAGCCAGTGGCGGTTGTGGCTGAACTTCAAGTTGAAAGTGCCGCGGCCATTGAAGTCGGTGCTGAGGTCCAGGCCGATGCGCAGGTAATTCGGGCCCCAGGGTTTGTCGTCGAGGTCGAACACCAGGCCGTCGCCGCCATCGTGCGAAGACACCAGGTGGTAGTCGGCGCGCAGGTAGTCGCCGCTGGCGGCCAGCGTGCGTGCGTCGCGCTCGGCGCGGCCGGCGTCGAAAGGCAGGCCGGGCTGTGACTCGAGCTGGGCGGCAAAACGCGACGGGTTGGTCAGCGTGCTGCCCTCGAAGGCGACGAAGTCGATCGTCGCTTCGGTGCGGCGGAACTTGGGGTGCTCGGCCTGCCATTGCGCGTAGGCGTCGGGCGTGACCGCGTACGCCCGCAGCCGCGCCAGTGCGGCGCGCGCGCCGCGCTCGCCGATCGCGATGGCCTCGGCGGCCTGGTCGAAATCGCTGACACCGAGCTTGCCGAGCTGCGGCGTGATCAGCACGTCGCGCGGGCCGAGCGCGGCCAGGCTGCGCTGCACGTTTTGCTCGGTCAGGATATTGATCATCTGCGCCGTGATGCCGACGGCTGTGTTCAAGGTTTCGCGCCCTGCCAGTGGCGTGCCGATGTTGACGACGAGGACGACATCCACGCCCATCGCGCGGGCCACGTCGACCGGCACGTTGTTGACCAGGCCACCGTCGCCGAGCAGGCGGCCATCGACCTCGGTGGGCGAGAAGACGCCCGGCACGCTCATCGAGGAGCGCAATGCGAGCGACAAATCACCGCGCTCGAGGACCACGGCGGCACCGGTTTCGAGGTCTGTCGCCACGGCGCGAAACGGGATCGGCAACCGGTCGAACTCGCGCACGGCACGCACTGGCAGCGTGTAGCGGCGTAGCAGCGTTTCCAGGCCCCGGCTGGATACCGCGGCCGTGGGCGCACGCAGTTCGCCGTCGCGCAGGCCGAGTTCGAGCACCGGAGAGATCTCGAAGTCTTCTTCCTTGCGCCGCTGCGACAGGTGTTGCCGATCGACGCGCGACGCGAACACGGTCGCCCATTGGACCTTCAGCAACTCACGTTCGAGTTCGGCAGCGCCCATTCCGCTGGCATACAGCCCGCCGACAATGGCCCCCATCGAGGTGCCGGCAATGGCGTCGATCGGGATGCGCTCGGCTTCGAGCACTTTCAGCACCCCGACATGCGACAGACCGCGAGCGCCGCCGCCCGACAGCACCAGGCCGATGCGCGGCCGGCCGTGCGGCTGCACGGCACGCGCAACAGTCGGCACGGTTTGCGCAGCAGGTGTTGGCGGCGCGCCAGGTTGGGCGCGGAGCTGCACCGTCGGCAATGCCAGCATCAGGGCAAGCAGGGTGGTTTTCAGCACAGGCGCTCGTGGCATGGCGGCATTGTGCCGACCGATCACCACGCCGTGCCGTGGCCGGCGCTGCATGTCCAGGCGCAGCCTGAGCGACACCGCCAGAGCACGCGACAACAGCGGGCAGAGGGTGTTGATCCGTTGCGGCTACGGCCAACGGCGCCCTAAGAAAAAGGGCCGCATCGCTGCGGCCCCTTGTTTGCTGAGCTGTGACTCAGGCGATGGGTGACGGTGAACCGACAGCCACGGACATTTACATGTCCATGCCGCCCATGCCACCCATACCGCCCATGCCGCCAGGCATGCCGCCGGCGCCGGACTCGTCCTTCGGCGCTTCGGCCACCATGGCTTCGGTGGTCAGCATCAGCGAAGCCACCGACGCAGCGTTCTGCAGCGCCATGCGCGTGACCTTGGTCGGATCCAGGATGCCCATCTCGATCATGTCGCCGTAGGTGTCGTTGGCAGCATTGAAGCCGAAGTTGCCCTTGCCGGCCAGTACCGCGTTGACCACCACGCTCGGCTCGCCACCGGCGTTGGCGACGATGATGCGAATCGGCTCCTCGATCGCGCGCAGCACGATCTTGATGCCAGCCTCCTGGTCGGCGTTGTCGCCCTTGATCGTTCCCGCGGCCTGCCGAGCACGCAGCAGCGAAACGCCACCACCGGCCACGATGCCTTCTTCGACGGCGGCACGCGTGGCGTGCAGCGCGTCTTCGACGCGGGCCTTCTTTTCCTTCATCTCGACCTCGGTAGCGGCACCGACCTTGATCAGCGCCACACCGCCGGCCAGCTTGGCCACGCGCTCTTGCAGCTTCTCGCGGTCGTAGTCGGACGTGGCTTCCTCGATCTGCACACGCACTTGCTTGACGCGCGCTTCGATGTCGGCCGCGGCACCGGCGCCGTCGATGATGGTGGTGTTTTCCTTGCCCACTTCGACGCGCTTGGCCTGGCCCAGGTCGGCCAGCGTGACCTTCTCCAGCGTCAGGCCGACTTCTTCGGCGATGACCTTGCCGCCGGTCAGGATGGCGATGTCTTCGAG
>JANMSR010000331.1:0-4667 GCA_031389565.1 Burkholderiales bacterium | reverse complement strand
CCGGTACAGATGAAGAGAGTGCTGTAAACCCTTTCGCTCATGGCTCGCCTCGGCAGCAGGAGTTCGCAGCCTTGATCGCGATGCCCACGGGCTTGCCCTGTGGCGACGGCGCGCAGCAGGCCGCTGGCGAAGCGGCCGGCACGGCCGCTTCGTTGAACACCGGGATGTTGCCCAGGGTGTGGAAATGCTCCCAGGCGATGCCTTGCGGATCGGTGATCCAGTGTTTCTCGCTGCGCGCATAGCAGCAGGTGGTCTGGCCTTGGTCGGCGAGCGACAGGTCGGCCGCTTGGGCGCGCGCCCGCAGGGCGGCCAGCTCATCGGCGTTGTCGGTCTGGATGCCCAGGTGGTCGATGCCCACGGCCTGGCCGCGGGTGGAGATCGCGAAGTTGACCGGCGGGTCTTCGAGCATCCACTTGGCGTAGTCGGTTTCGTGCCGCGCCGGCTGGGCCGCGAACAGCTTGTTGTAGAAGGCGATGCTCTGGCTCAGGTCATTGACGTGCAAATGGACGTGGAAGCGTTTGCTCATGGCTTTCTCCTGGGTGGGGGTGGGCAAATATTGGCGTTGGGCAGGCAGCCTTTGCCCTGGCAACAGTTCTCGGTCAGGTAGGCCAGCACGCCGTTCATCCGCTCGAAATCGGCGCGGTAGATCAGGTAGCGGCCATCGCGCTGCTGACTCACCAGGCCGGCGTGGGCCAGCTCCTTCAAGTGAAACGACAGCGTGTTCGGCGGCACGCCGGTGCCCGTGCTCATCGCGCCCGGTGTCAGGCCCTGCGGGCCGGCCACCACCAGCGCGCGAAACACCTGCAAGCGCAACGGCTGGGCCAGCGCGGCGAGGGCGCGAACGACGGTCAGTTGTTCCATATTTCAAGTATCGTGGAAGTAAGGTTCGGCTGTCAACAACCCTGCGCGCCGATGGGACAATGTTCTGAATGGCCGATTCGCTGACCCTCACCCGCCCGGACGACTGGCACCTGCACCTGCGCGACGGCGCGGCGATGGCGGTGGTGCTGCCGGCGACGGCACGGCAATTCGCCCGCGCGATCGTGATGCCCAACCTGAAGCCACCGATCACGACAGCGGCCATGGCCGTGGCCTACCGCGAGCGCATCGTCGCGGCCTTGCCCGAGCGTGGCCTGCCCGGCAGCGATTTCACGCCGCTGATGACGCTGTATCTCACCGACAACTTGCCGCCCGCCGAGATTGCTCGCGCCAAGGCCGCGGGCGTGGTGGCCGTCAAGCTCTACCCCGCCGGCGCCACCACCCACAGCGACGCCGGCGTCACCGACCTGCGCAAGACCTACCCCACGCTGGAAGCGATGCAGCGCGAGGGCCTGCTGCTGCTGGTGCACGGCGAGGTCACCGACCCGGCAGTCGACATCTACGACCGCGAGGCGCTATTCATCGAGCGCGTGATGCAGCCGCTGCGGCGCGACTTCCCCGAGCTGAAGGTGGTGTTCGAACACATCACGACGCAGCAGGCCGCGCAATACGTGGCCGCCAGCGAACGCTTCACCGCGGCGACGATCACCGCCCACCATCTGCTCTACAACCGCAATGCCTTGTTCACCGGCGGGCTGCGGCCGCACTACTACTGCCTGCCGGTGTTGAAGCGCGAAGTCCACCGACTGGCGCTGGTGGCCGCCGCAACTTCGGGCAGTGCCAAGTTTTTCCTCGGCACCGACAGCGCGCCGCACGCCGCCGCGCTGAAGGAGGCCTCGGTCTGCGGCGCAGGCTGCTACACCGCACTGGCGGCGCTCGAGTTGTATGCCGAGGCCTTCGAGGCGGCCGGCGCGCTGGACAAGCTTGAAGCGTTCGCCAGCTTCCACGGCCCCGATTTCTACGCCCTGCCGCGCAACCGCGGCACGGTCACCCTCCAGCGCGAACGCTGGCAACTGCCCGAGAGCGTGCCGTTCGGCGACGCGCGGCTCAAACCGCTCGGCGGTGGCGAAACACTGAACTGGAAACTGGCATGAGCGTGGACCGTGTGATGCTGCTGATCGACGCCGACAACGTGTCGGTCGACGTGATCGAGCAGGCCGTGGCCTGGGTGGCCCAGCATTGCGGCGGGCCGCACGTACGGCGCGCCTACTGCACTGCCGAGTCGGCGGTGCAGCACCAGCAGTTGTTCAAGCGGCTGTCGATTCGGCCAATGGTCAACCTGGCCGCGGGCAAGAACTCGACCGACATCGCGCTGGCGGTCGACGCCATCGACCTGGCGATCGCCGAGCGGCCCGACGTGATGGTCATCGCCTCGTCGGATTCCGACTTTGCACCGCTGGTGGCGCGGCTGCGCGAGAAGGGCTGCCGCGTGCTCGGCATTGGCCAGGCCGGCAAGACCGGCGACGAGACGCAAACCGTCTACGACGACTATGAAGTGATTGCGCACCGCAAGCCGCGCGCAGCGGTGCGTGAAGAGCGGCCGGCCGCCAAGGCGCTGCACCGCCCTGCGGCGAAGGCGCCGCCGCCGCCCAAGGCGAACCCGCCAGCCAAGAAGGCGCCGAGGCGCAAGACCGTTGCGGCAGCGGTCGTGGCACCGCCGCTGCCCGACAAGGCCCAGGCGATCCTGCGCGCGCTGCCCGCGCTGACGCGCGGCTACACGGTCGAGTTGCGCGTGGCCGCCGAAGCGCTGCGCGAGGCCGGCCTGCTCAGCCGCAGCGGCTCGTCGACCAAGTTGTTCGGCCTGTTCCCCGAGCTCTTCGAGTTGCAACCGCCGAAAGCGCCCAACCATGTGCGGGCGCTGCCGGCGGCGCGAACATGACGGCCCCAAGTTCGCTGCGTTCGCGCCCCCAGGGACCGTCAGGGGCCCCTTCGTGGCCCTTGGGAGCTCAGGCCGGTTGGGGCGGCCCGGCGCTGGCCTGAGTGCGTGAACCCCGACTGGACGCAGCCCTGGTTCGCGCCGCTGCGTGACATCGCGGCGCGGCTGCCGGCCGGGTTGCCGGTGGCCGATGCGCTGAACGCGATCGGCAGCACGCCAACGCGCTTCGTGCCCGCCGATGTGCTGCCGCCGGGCGAGGCCTACGAAGCCTTCATCGCCCGTACCGGCACCGTGCCCGCGCGCGACAACCTGCACGACCTGTTCAACGGCCTGGTGTGGCGGCGCCAGCCGGCGCTGAAGCGGCGCCTGAATGCCTTGCAGGCGACTCACATCGCCGCGCACGGCGTGGGCCCGACGCGCGGGCCGTTGCGCGATGCGCTGACCCTGTTTGACGAGCATGGTGCGTTGTGGCCGGACGCGCCGCCGCTGCTGGCCGACGCGTTGGCCGCGCGCGACTGGCCCGCGCTGTTCGTGACCCATCGTGCACTCTGGCGCGAGTGCCGCTTCGAACTCTTCGGTCATGCCCTGCTCGAGCAGTTGGCCACCGCACCGCGCAAGGCACTGGCGGCGCATGTGGCGCTCGGCGACCCACTGGCCTGGTCCGCCGAACAGTGGGCGACCAAGCCGTTCTTGTCGCTGCCGGTGCTCGGCATCCCCGGCTGGTGGCTGGCCAACGAGGACCCGGCGTTCTATGCGGATTCACGGATCTTTCGGCCGGCCCGCTTGAAGCCCGCCGGCGCGCCCTAACATGGGCGACGTTATGGCCAAACTTGCTACCGGAGCAGCATGAAACGCATCTTCCTGTTCATTGTCACCAACCTGGCCGTGATGCTGGTACTCGGCATCGCCGCCAACGTGCTGGGCCTGAACCGATTCCTCAGCGCCAACGGCCTGAACCTCGGGTCGCTGCTGGCCTTCGCCGCGTTGATGGGCTTCGGCGGCGCGATCATCTCGCTGCTGATCAGCAAGCCGATGGCCAAGTGGAGCACCCGCGCGCAGGTCATCAACGACTCGCCCGACGCCACCCACCAGTGGATCGTCACGACGGTCAAGCGCTTCGCCGACAAGGCCGGCATCGCCATGCCCGAGGTGGCGATCTTCGAGGGTGAGCCCAACGCTTTTGCCACTGGCGCGTTCAAGAACTCGGCCCTGGTAGCGGTGTCCACCGGCCTGCTGCAGGGCATGAACCGGGAGGAGGTCGAGGCCGTCATCGGCCACGAGATTTCGCACGTGGCCAACGGCGACATGGTCACGATGACGTTGATCCAGGGCGTGATGAACACCTTCGTCGTGTTCCTGTCGCGCGTGATCGGCTACGCGGTCGACCGTGTCGTGCTGCGCAACAACAGCGACCGGCCGGGCATCGGCTACTACGCCACCACCATCGTGCTCGATATCGTGCTGGGCGTGCTGGCCGCCATCATCGTGGCCTGGTTCTCGCGCCAGCGCGAGTTCCGCGCCGACCGCGGCGCCGCCGACCTGATGGGCCGGCCGCAGCCGATGATGAATGCACTGGCCCGCCTGGGCGGCCTGCCGGCGGGCGAGTTGCCGAAATCGATGCAAGCGATGGGCATCAATGGCGCGCCGAGCGGCCTGATGGCCTTGTTCTCGAGCCACCCGCCGATCGCGCAGCGCATCGAGGCACTCCAGAACCCCGCGCGCTGAGCCGCTCGCCCGCTGCGGGCGCGGCCGTCGCTCGCCGCACGCTGCGTGGGACAATCGCCGCCGTGAAGCAAGCCAGACCGCCGCTGGTGCAATTGCCGAAAGGCAGCACTGGAGGAAGGTCCGGACTGCACAGAGCAGCGCAGCGGCTAACGGCCGTCCACCGCGAGGTGAGGATCAGAGCAACAGA
>JANMSR010000322.1:0-4642 GCA_031389565.1 Burkholderiales bacterium | reverse complement strand
AGCAATAGGATCATCACCACGTACCCCTTGGTCAGGGTGCGGACGAAACTTGGGGGCTCGGAATAACTCGAAAATGTCATCATATTAACTTTTTATTTTGTAAGAGGCCTGTTGCAACCTAATGTCGGGCGCAAAAGTGCGCCCGATCCTGGCTACATGCGCAGCAGTTTTGATGCATATCCTGGTAACAGCCGCATCGCACTCGGCGCGCAGGCCAACGGCCTGGAAGGCCATGCACTACAGGCTTTGCGCGCAGGCTCTTCAAGCATATGCAGCCTGCGCCCGCCATGTTATCCAGCACCATCAGTCCTCCTTGCCGCCGCTGCGCCCGGCCCACGTCTGCATCGAAGTCAACCGCCACACGCCATCCGGCGAGCGTTGAGCGGCGCCCAGGCGTCCGCTCGAACGCGAGCAACGAAAACGGCGAGCGCGAGCGCTCGTCCGGTATCGTCAGAAATGGATCCCGCGCATCATCTGCGCCATCGCCACCGCTTCCGGCGACAGCGTCGGCTTGGCCAGCTTTTCGCCCTTGGCCGCCGCGCTGTCGGGGAACATGCGGAAGGTGGTGTTCATGATGATCTGGGTGATGCGCGGTGCCGCCGCGTGCAGCAGTTCACCGGCGATACCCAGCCTTGTGGCCACGCGCACCGGCTTGTCGATGCAGGCCTGAACGATCATGTCGGCGGCCTCCTCGGGCGCGAGCAGGGGCATGTTGTCGTAGATCTTGGTCGGTGCGGTCATCGGCGTGCGCACCAGGGGCATGTTGACCGTCGTGAAGGTCACGCCCTGGTCGGCGTACTCGCTCGACGCGCAGCGCGTCCAGGCATCCAGCGCAGCCTTGCTGGCGACGTAGGCCGAGAAGCGCGGCGCGTTGACCAGCACGCTGATCGAGCTGATGTTGACGACATGGCCCTTCTTCTTGGCCACCATGCCGGGCAACAGGCCCATCGTCACGCGCAGGCTGCCGAAGTAGTTGAGCTGCATCGTGCGCTCGAAATCGTGGAAGCGATCGTAGCTGGCCTCGATGGCGCGCCGGATCGAGCGGCCGGCGTTGTTGATCAGAAAGTCGACGCCGCCATGATCTGCGGTCAGCTTGCCGACGAACTCGGCGCAACTGGCTTCGTCGGCGATGTCGACCGAGTAGCTGAAGACCGTGGCGTCCTTGCCGGCGGCGGCCTTGATCTCCTTCACCGCATCGCCCAGCTTGTCTTCGCCGCGCGCACAGATGACGGTGATGGCCCCGGCCTCGGCAAAGCGGCAGGCCGCCGACAAACCAATGCCCGACGAGCCACCGGTGATCAGCACCACCTTGCCGCCGACGGTGCCGCGCAACGAGCGGTCGATGAACAGCGCCGGATCGAGGTGGCGCTCCCAGTAGTCCCACAGGCGCCAGGCGTAGTCGTTCAGGTTCGGGCATTCGATGCCGCTGCCCTTCAACGCCGCGTCCAGCTCGCGGCGGTCGAAGCGGGTCGGGTAGTTGACGAAGGTGAGCATGTCCTCGGGCACACCCAGGTCCTTGATCACGGCATTGCGGATGCGGCGCACCGGCGCCATCGCCATCAGGCCTTTCTTCACGCTCTTCGGGATAAAGCCGAGCAGGGCGGCGTTGACGAACAGATTCATCTTCGGCGCGTGCGCCGCCTTGCTGAAGATGTCGAGCACATCGCCGATGCGGTAGCCCACCGGGTCGACCAGGTGGTAGCACTTGCCGCTGCCTTTTGCATGGTGGCTGATGTGGTCGAGCGCAGCGACCACGAAGTCCACTGGCACGATGTTCACGCGACCCCCTTCGATGCCGATGCTGGGCATCCACGGCGGCAGGATCTCGCGCATGCGCTGGATCAGCTTGAAAAAGTAATACGGGCCGTCGACCTTGTCCATCTCGCCGGTCTTGGAGTCACCGACGACCATTGCCGGGCGGTACACCGTCCACGGCACCTTGCACTCCTTGCGCACGATTTTTTCGCTCTCGTGCTTGGTCATGAAGTACGGGTGATCCAGGCCCTCGGCTTCCTCGAACATGTCTTCGCGGAACACGCCTTCATAGAGGCCCGCGGCGGCGATGCTCGACACATGGTGGAAGTGCTCCGTATCGATGGTCTTGGCGAACTCGACCGCGCTGCGCGTGCCTTCGATGTTGACCAAGATCTGGCTCTCTTCGTCGGCCGAAAGGTCGTACACCGCGGCCAGGTGGTACAGGTGGTCGATCCGGCCCTTCAACTTCTTCACGTCATCGGCGGCCACGCCGAGCTTCTTGCTGGTCAGGTCGCCGTACACCGGCACCGCACGCGCTTTGCCGACGGCCCAGTAGTCGAGCAGCGCGGCAACCTTGTTCTCGCTCTCGGGCCGCAGCAGGAAGTACACGACCGCGCCCTTGCGTGCGAGCAGGGTCTTGACCAGCCGCTTGCCGATGAAGCCGGTGGCGCCGGTGACGAAGTACTGCATGCGGTTCTCCTTGAGGGCTCGAGTGTTCGAGTGTTCGAGTGTTCGAGTGCGACGGGGCAGCGCTGGGTCGGGCGCCGAAAGGATCATTTTTCCCCAAAGCCCGTGCCGGGCGCTGCGCGCTTACCCCAACGACGCCGCGCTCGCAGCAGCAGCAGCCGGCATAGAGCCCTCTCACTAGAGATAGCACCGCGCAGTGCCGTTGCGCGCTCCTATAGTTGGCGTGCGAGCGCTGCAGTCTTGAGCGCACCCCCCGATACCCCGCAACGACAAAGGACACACCCCATGGTCAAGAAGCTCCAGAAGATGGCGGAAAAGAAAACCGCCTCGATCAGCAACCTGCTCGACAGCCAACTCGCGCACTCGGTCAAGGATTCGGCGCAGCAGATCTGGCTGGCCGGCATGGGCGCTTTCGCCAAGGCCCAGGAAGAAGGCGGCAAGGTGTTCGAAGCGTTGGTCAAGGAAGGCGCCAGCCTGCAGAAGAAGACCCAGGGCGTGGCCGAGGAGCGCATCAGCGCCGTCACCGGCAAGATGACCGCGATGGCCGACGGCATGAGCAACAAGGCCGGCGCGCAGTGGGACAAACTCGAGTCGATCTTCGAAAGTCGCGTGGCCAAGGCCTTGAACAAGATGGGCGTGCCCTCGCGCAAAGACATCGACGCACTGATCGAGCGCATCGACGGGCTGTCGGCCAAGGTCGGCGGCAAGGCGGCACCGGCGCGCAAGACCGCTGCCGCCCCAGCGCGCAAGGCCCCGGCCAAGCGCACGCCGCCCTCGTCGGGCAAGGCCGCCGCCAAGCGCAGCCCACGCTCGTCGAACTAGGACAGGCTGACCTGTGAACCGGGCTGCCCCGCGCATCGGCCTGGCCCTGGCCGGTGGCGGACCGCTCGGAGCGATCTACGAGATCGGCACGCTGTGCGCGCTCGACGAGGCGCTCGACGGCCTGGCCTTCAACCAGCTTGCCGGCTATGTCGGCGTTTCGGCCGGCGGCTTCATTGCTGCGGGGCTGGCCAACGGCATGACGCCGCGCGAGCTCTGCGCGGCTTTCATCGACAACGATGAGGCCGGCGGCGGCGACCTGTTCCGCCCGTCGCTGCTGATGCGCCCCGCCTGGGGCGAGTACCTGCACCGCCTGGCCGCCCTGCCCGGCCTGGCCGCGCAGGCCGCTTTTCACTACACCTTCAAGCGCCACTCGCTGCTCGAAGCTTTCGAGCGCCTGGGCCGCGCGCTGCCCACCGGCCTGTTGAGCGGCAAGGCGATGGAGCGCCAGCTCGCGCGGCTGTTCACAGCGCCCGGCCGCACGAATGACTTCCGTCAACTCGAGCGTCAACTGGTCCTGGTGGCCACCGACCTCGACAGCGGCGAGGCCGTGCCGTTCGGCCAGCCCGGCCTCGACGACGTGCCGATCTCGCTGGCCGCGCAGGCCAGCGCGGCGCTGCCCGGCCTGTATGCGCCGGTGGAGGTGAACGGTCGCACCTGCGTCGACGGCGCGCTGAAGAAAACCCTGCATGCCACGGTGCTGCTCGACGCGGGGCTCGATCTGCTGATCTGCCTGAACCCGCTGGTGCCCTTCGACGCCACGAACGCCCCGCGGCACAAGGTGCTGGGCAGCGGCGAGGCGCGCATCCCGCGGCTGGTGGACGGCGGGCTGCCGGTGGTGCTGTCGCAGACCTTCCGCTCGCTGATCCATTCGCGGCTCGAACTCGGCCTGAAGGGCTATGCGGTCAGCCACCCCGCCACCGACATCGTGCTCTTCGAGCCTGACCACCGCGACCCGGAGATGTTCCTGGCCAACACCTTCAGCGTGTCGCAGCGGCGCTTGCTGGCCGAACACGCCTACCAGCGCACACGCGAATTGCTGCGCTCGCGGCGCTCATCGCTCGGCGCGCAACTGGCGCGGCATGGGGTAAAGATCGATGCTGGTGTGCTCGATGATCCCTTGCGGCGGCTCGTTGGGCGGCAACGGCGGCTGCCTGGTACGCGGTCGGCCCGTGCGCTGAAGCGGCTCGATGAGGTCTTGAACGACCTCGAGTCGGCGGTGGGTTCTACTCCTACGTGAGTCGGCGCCGGGGCACGCCCGGCGTCCCGGCCGCGACCCGCCCCGAGGGCGGCATCCCGCCGACCTCGACGATGGCGCAGGGCCCCGCGCCCGTGCCCGAGGGTCGGGTCGCCCCGACGGCGCGGTTGAGCCCGAAGGCCG
>JANMSR010000314.1:0-4193 GCA_031389565.1 Burkholderiales bacterium | reverse complement strand
CTACACCTGGGACGCGCTGGACCGCATGACCTCGCGCAGCAACGCCAGCACCGGCACCGAATCCTTGTTCTACGACGAAGGCAGCTACGGCAAGGGCCGGCTCACGCGCACCACCAGCTACACGGGAGGCACCAGCTATGCCTTCACCGCCGCCGGCGAACCGGCCCAGCAGGTCAGTACCATCTACGGCGTGAACTACACCACCGGCTGGACCTGGGATGTGCAGGGCCGCCTCACCGCCATGAGCTACGCGAGCGGCCTGTCCTTGAGCTATGCCTACGACGGCTATGGCCGCCTGTCGAGCGTCTTCGGCTTGGTCAATGGCAGTTGGCAAACCCTGGCCAACGGCTTCCTGTACCAGCCGGCCAGCGAGCGCCGCTATGCCTGGCGCTACGGCAACGGCTTGTCGCGCATGGTCACGCTCGACAGCGACGGCCGCACCTCGCAGATCGCCAGCCAGGGCGCGAGCCTGAGTGCGCACAGCCTGAGCCTGGGCTACTTCAACACCGACACCGTGCAGGCGGTCAACGACAACGTCTACGGCGCCCTCAACGCGAGCCTGACGTACGACGCCAACGACCGTTTGGCCTCCGTCACGCGCAGCGGCGACAACCAGGGCTTTGCGCTCGACCAGGTGTCCAACCGCACCAGCCAGACGCGAGCTGGCGCGAACTACAGCTTCACCCGCGACGCCGCCAGCAACCGCCTCGCATCATGGGCTGGCGGCGGCCAGTCCAGGGTGTTCAGCCATGACAGCGTCGGCAACCTGAGCGCCGAGTCGCGCCACGACGGCAGCCGCAGCTACGCGCATGACGCGCTCAACCGGCTGCTCACGCTCACCATCAACGGCAGCGCCAGCGAGTACCGCTACAACGCAATCGGGCAGCGGGTCTACAAGGCCAGCGGCGGCAGCGTCACGCACTACCTGCATGGCGCGGGTGGTGAGCTGCTCTCGGAAGTCGGGCCGCAGCCCACCAGCTATGTGTGGATCGGCGCTGAACTGCTCGGCATCGTGCGTGCCAACCAGTTCCACGCCAGCCACAACGACCATCTGGGGCGGCCGGAGGTGATGACGAACTCGGGGGGTGGGACGGTGTGGCGGGCGGCCAATGCGGCCTTCGATCGCAGCGTGGTGGTGGACTCGATCGGGGGCATGAACATCGGGTTCCCGGGGCAGTACTTCGATGCCGAGAGCGGGCTCTGGAACAACTGGCATCGGTACTACGATGCGCAGATCGGCCGCTACGTGCAGTCCGATCCGATCGGGCTCGCGGGAGGGATCAATACCTACGCATATGTGGGAGGGAATCCGATTAGCTTCGTCGATCCTAATGGGTTGAACCCGTTGGCCGGTGCGTATGCAGGGGCCGGAATCGGCTCAGCGTTTGGTCCGGTGGGGACGGTGGTGGGGGGAATAGTCGGCGCAGGTGTCGGCGCTTGGATTGGGTGGAATGTGGTCGGGCCGATGTTTGCCAAGCCACCGGCTGATGCAACCAATCCGAACGGCTCGAAGGCGCCCGGAATGCCTGGCCAAGCGGAAGGTTATTGCGAGCCAAAGGGCGGCCCCGATTGGGCGAAAAACCCGAATGGACGCGGTAATGGGTGGCGTGACGCCAGCGGAGATGTGTGGGTTCCGACGGGGCCCGGTGGTGCAGCTCATGGCGGCCCCCACTGGGATGTTCAGACTCCCGGTGGCGGTTATGTCAATGTCTACCCCGGCGGAGCGCGGCGGCCATGAGTACCCAACACGCGCCCGTCGAGCTACAAGCTACCGGGGTGCGGTTCTTCTCGCAAGGCGACGAAACTGCGTTCTTCGGTTGGCTCAAGACATTGCCGTTCGTCGAGCACATCGAAGGTCGCGGACGAACCATCTACATCAAGATCAACTCGTCTGCCGTCGATGAGGACGGCCTGCGAGAACTTCTCGCGTTGTTCCGTCGATACGGCGTCGACTTGGCGCAACTCGTCGCCTTTGATCGAGAAGACTTTGCCGAATGGTTCCGTCGTACTGACGCCTATTGGCACAAGGACATCTTCGGATAGCCAGCAACGCCGGGGGTCCGAGACGCCGGGGCTCAAGTCTTGCCTCTCGCCTGAGCCTTCTTCCCCCTGTCCTCCGGCGTGACGAACCCGATCGGCCGCTTGGGCGGATCGGGCGGAGTCATGAGTTCGCGCAGGGCGTCGAAGACCTGCTTGAGTTGGTTGCGCGTGTTGCGGCTGAAGGTGTCGTGGCTCATGGCCAGCGCCTCGGTCTTCTGCTCGAGGTCATCGAGCCGCCGGGCCAGTTCGCGGTGAGAGCCCACCAGCTCGCGCAGCTTCACGAAGGCGCGCACCACGTACACCGATATCTCGATGGCGCGCGGGCTGCTCAGGATGGTGGCGGCCATGATGGCGCCGTGCTCGGTGAAGGCATAAGGCAGGTACTTGCGATGCTGGCCGCGCCCGCCGGCGTTTAAGGTCGCAAATTGCGACCTTAAAGCCTCCCACTCCGGCGCCGTGAGCGCGAACATGAAGTCGGCCGGGAACTTGGCCAGGTTGCGCTTGACCGCTTCGTTGAAACGCTTGGTCTCCACGCCGTAGAGCAGGGCGCCGGGGTCAAGTCTTGTCTCTTGCGCCCAGAAGGCCCGAGGGCGCAGCCCGCGAGGCTCCTAAAATCCCTCCATGCACATCCACATCCTCGGCATCTGCGGCACCTTCATGGGCGGCATCGCGGCGATCGCGCGCGAGGCCGGTCACCGCGTCACCGGCTGCGACGCCAATGTCTACCCGCCGATGAGCGACCAGCTCCGTGGACTCGGCATCGAGCTGATCGAGGGCTACGGCGCCGAGCAGATGGGCTTGAAGCCCGACGTGTTCGTGGTCGGCAACGTGGTCACGCGCGCGCGCTCGGACGATTTCGCGTTGCTGGAGGCGATCCTCGACGCGGGCGCCGATTACACCAGCGGCCCGCAGTGGCTGGCCGAGAACGTGTTGCGGCATCAGCATGTGCTGGCGGTCGCCGGCACGCATGGCAAGACCGGCACGACGTCGATGCTGGCCTGGATCGTCGAAGCGGCCGGGCTGAACCCGGGCTTCCTGGTCGGCGGCGTGCCGCTGAACTTCGATGTTTCGGCGCGCCTGGGCGGCGGCAAATACTTCGTCATCGAGGCCGACGAGTACGACACCGCGCTGTTCGACAAGCGCAGCAAGTTCGTTCACTACCACCCGCGCACGGCGATCCTGAACAACCTCGAGTACGACCATGCCGACATCTTCCCCGACCTGGCCGCCATCGAGATGCAGTTCCATCACCTGGTGCGCACCGTGCCTTCCAATGGCCGGCTGGTGGTCAACGCCCGCGACGAGGCCTTGCAGCGGGTTCTCACCCGCGGCTGCTGGAGCGAGGTGGTGCGCTTCGGCGCATTGCGCGAGGAGCCGGGCGCGTTGCGCGCGCGCGGTGAGCCGCATGCCTTCGACGTGCTGCGCGGCAGCCTGAAGATCGGCCGCGTCGAATGGGGTCTTCAGGGTGAGCACAACCAATTGAATGCGTTGGCGGCGATCGCCGCGGCCGAGCATGTGGGCATTGCGCCCGACGTCGCCGCCGCGTCGTTGTCGCAATTCAAGAACGTCAAGCGGCGCATGGAGTTGATCGGCCAGGCCTGTGGGGTGGCGGTGTACGACGACTTCGCGCACCACCCGACCGCCATCCGCACCACCGTGGCCGGGCTGCGCCAGCGGGTCGGCCTGGCGCGCGTGCTGGCGGTGTTCGAGCCGCGCTCCAACACCATGAAGCTCGGCGCGATGAAGGCGCAACTGCCGTGGGCTTTGGAGGAGGCCGACCTGTCGTTCTGCCTGCAGGGCAACTACGGCTGGGACGCGCGCGATGCGTTGGCGCCGATGGGCGGGCTGGCCAGCGCGGCCGACACCGTCGACGCACTGGTGGTCGCCGTGGTGGCCGCAGCCAAGCCCGGCGACCATGTGCTGTGCATGAGCAACGGCGGCTTCGGCGGTATCCACGCCAAACTGCTGGCCGCGCTGCGGGCGAAGTTGGGATGACAGGCCCGGCGGCGACATCGCCGACGCATGTGCTGTACCTGCACGGTTTTCGCTCGTCACCGAAGTCGGCCAAGGCGCAGTTCATGGGCGCGTGGATGCGCGCCCATCGGCCCGACGTGCACTGGTGGTGCCCGCAACTGCCGCCGTCGCCCAGGCAG
>JANMSR010000312.1:0-1591 GCA_031389565.1 Burkholderiales bacterium | reverse complement strand
AAGAGCTCAACGCGTTCTACGTTGCCTTGACGCGCGCCGAGCAGCGCCTGATCGTGAGCCGCACACCGCCCAAGAGTGCCCATCCGGACCCGTCGTGGTGGGCGCGGCTCGAAGCGCTGGCAAGCGCGTGGCCATCGACGTTGACGCCGTTGGGCGGCGCCAGCGCGAGCCATGCCGAGTTTGTTGCCTTGCCGTTGGGCCGGCGCCCTGCGATCGCCGCAGCCGATGCGCAGCCGGCGCAGGACGATCGCGCGGTCCGCCTCGGCCTGGCCGTGCACCGCGCGCTCGAATGGGCCACTGCCACCGCCGCGCCGGTGCACGAACGCCTGGCTGCCGCAGCCGCGGTGGAGTTTGCCAGCCCTGATGCCGCCGCGGTGCAGGGCATTGTCACGCGCGTGCTGACCAGCGCCGAGTGCGCGCGCTTCTTCGATGCGCGTGCGCTCGCCTGGGCCGGCAACGAGGTGCCGGTCGCCGGCGTCGAGGGCCAGGCCGGCCAGGTGTTGCGCATCGACCGTCTGGTCTGCACCACGGGCCAGCCGCCGACCTGGTGGGTGCTCGACTACAAGCTCGAGGCCAGGCCACAACACAAGCCGGCGTACCGCGACCAGCTCGCCGCCTACCGCCGTGCGGTGCAGGCGCTGCAACCGGGCGAGCCGGTGCGCGCGGCCTTCATCAGCGGCAACGGCGAGTTGATCGAGCTGATCTGAGCGCGCCGGGCCGCCCCAAGCGCGAAACCGCAGCGCGCAGCGCGGAGGATGCCTGATGAGCGCCGGGCCGCCCCAAGCGCGAAACCGCAGCGCGCAGTGCGGAGGTTGCCTGATGAGCGCCGGGCCGCCCCAAGCGCGAAACCGCAGCGCGCAGCGCGGAGCTTGCCTGATGAGCCCACGAACCGCCGGCCATCTGGCCGGTTTTTGCGCGCCTGCTCGGCGCATGGCGCGGGGAAGCGGCGCGCTCCGATGATGAAGAACGCGCCGTTCGCGCTGATCTACGCCGACCAGGCGCAGCCCGGCGGCATCAAACTCGGCGAGAAGGAGTTGGCCCTGCTGCGCACCCTGCGCAACCAGGGCGTGATGGCGTTCAGGCAGGCCAGTTGACGTCGAACGCTATGTACATATACTGTCCATGATCGAAACGACTCTCCCGAGGGGCTTCAAATGGCAACGGCAACTCAGCGCATCGTGGTCCAGACAACGACCCAGGACAAGAAGGCCATCGCCGCCAAGGCGAAAAAGCTGGACATGCCGATTTCCGAGTTGATGCGGCGCGGCGCCTTCGCCTACGACGCGGGCGACACCGATGCGCAACTGGGCGCGCTGGCCGACGCGGCCCGGCACGCTGCCGACCGCGCGGGTGTTGCCATCGACGATGCGCTGGCCTTCATCGACGCCAGCAACAAGCGCATTGCGGCCATGCAGGCCAAGGCCAACCGCGCCCGGCACGACACGCCCCTGGCGGCCTGATGGGCGTGACCGACAAGATCTGGCGCGCGCTCACGTCCATGATCAAGCTCGAAGACAAGGTCAACCGCCAGGCCGAGGCGATGAAGGGGCAACAAGCCCGGATCGAAGATCTCACCGGGCGCGTGATCCGG
>JANMSR010000271.1:0-5322 GCA_031389565.1 Burkholderiales bacterium | reverse complement strand
GTCGCGCACGGCGTAGCGCTGGCTAGGGTGGTACTCGGGGTAGGCGGCGACTTCGATCAGCCAATCCTCGCCTTGCGTCTCGCGGATGAAGCGCACCAACTCGGCGGCGTAGCGGAACTCGCCGCTGACCGCCGTGCCGCTCGGCAGGACGCCACGGAGCGCGACGATGAGCTTGATCTTTAGGCCGCGGAAGGTGGCCAGCGTGGCCGCAACGCCTTCGCGGGTTGAGCCCACGCACGACAGATGCGGCGCGGCTTCGAAGCCGGCGGCGGCAATGGCCTGCACGGTCTTCAAGGTCTTCTCGCGCGTGGCGCCGCCCGCGCCGTAGGTGACGCTGAAGAAATCGGGCTTCAACTGCCCGAGCTCTTGGACCACCACTTTCAGCTTGGCGTCGCCAACGGGGGTGTTGGGCGGGAAGAACTCGAAGCTGATCGGTACGGTTTTGGTCATGGCTTGCAGGCCCAGAGAAAGTGTTCGCGGTTGCCATCGCCACCGGCGACGGTGCTCTCGAAATAGTCACGCAGCTTCAGTCCGCGTTTGGCACAGGCGGCGCGCAGGCGGGCCTCGACATGGCCGTGGGCCACGGGGTCGGTGACCAACCCGCCCTTGCCGATATCGGCCGGCTGCAGCTCGAACTGCGGCTTGACCAGTAACAGCAGGTCGCGCAGGGCCAGCGGCACCAGGGCCGGCAGGACGAGGGTCAACGAGATGAACGACAGGTCGGCGACGACGAGATCGAAGGATTGCCGCGGCAGCGTGGCCGCATCGAGCTGCCGCGCATTGACGCCTTCGAGCGCGGTCACGCGCGGGTCGTTGCGCAACTTGGCATGCAACTGACCGTGACCGACATCGATGCCGACCACCGATGCCGCGCCGCGCGCCAGCAACACGTCGGTGAACCCGCCGGTGCTCTGGCCGACATCGAGGCAAGTGCGGTCGGCCACATCGATACCGCAGTGCGCCAGCGCCGCGTCGAGCTTGAGTCCGGCGCGAGACACCCAGCGCAGTTCGGCGTTATCGGTGACTTCCATCTCGCAAGCCTGCGGCAGGTCTTCGCCGGCCTTCTTCGGCACGGCCCAGCCCTTCGGGCCCAGCCAGCGAACGGCGCCGTGCTCGATCAGCCGCTGGGCGGCCGATCGGCTTGGCGCCAGGCCGCGTTGCAAGAGGAGTTGGTCGGCACGCATCGCAGCTTGATGCAATGGGCTATTCGAGCTCGCCGAGGTGGCGCTGCGCCGCCTTGCCGAGCTTGGCGTCGAAGGTGGCCAGCGGCGCTTTCAATTCGGCGGCCAGCCAGAGGTAGGCCGCGTCGTAGGCCGACAACTGGTAGCGCTGCGCGAGCTCGTACTGCTCGCGCACATCGGTATCGAGCAATTCGATGGCTTGCGCGACGAAGTCAGCCAGGGCGCGCTCGACCACCGCTGCAGGCATGCCGCGGCGGGACTTCTTGACCGCCACGTTGATCACTTCATGGCTCAGCAATTTGGGCGCGAACAGATGCATACCGCTGAGGCGGTCTTGGGCTTGCTCGCGCTCGGCCTCGTCAAACAACACCGCGCACACCAGGCTGCTATCGACAACGATAGGCGGTCGCGCCAGGTAGCGCGGTGCCGGCTCGGCGACGAAGATCTGGCGCGCCGTCATCGCGTATCCCGATCCTTGCGAATGATGTCCACTGCCCGCGGCAAGTCGGTAAACGGTTTGGGATACAGCGCGCGATGCTCGGCCGCAATCTGTTCGATGGTCTTGGTACCGCGCCGCACGTCGGTGCTGTCGTTGTCGCGCTGTCGCGACGTGAGGCGCTGGTCAGGTGCCGCGGCCTCCAGCCCGGTGGGTTCTGCTGCCGCGCGCTCGATGAGCGCCATCAGCTCACCCTGCAATGAGCGGTGATTGCGCTCGGCGCGTTCGCGCAGGCGCGCTGCGAGCGCTTCGGGCACGCCTTTGATCGACAAATTGACTACCATGGTTCGCCTCCATAACGGAACCGTAGCTCCATTATGGCGCCATTTGGTGTTTGCGATGATCAGTAGCGGTAGGTGTCGGCCTTGTACGGCCCCTGCTTGGGCACGCCGATGTAGGCGGCCTGCTCGTCGCTCAGCTCGGTCAGCATCGCGCCGACTTTCTTCAGGTGCAGGCGCGCGACCTTTTCGTCCAGGTGCTTGGGCAGCACGTAGACCTTGCCCTGCTCGTAGTCGTCGCTGCGGGTGAAGAGTTCGATCTGGGCGATGGTCTGATTCGCGAAGCTCGACGACATCACGAAGCTCGGGTGGCCCGTCGCGCAGCCCAGGTTCACCAGCCGGCCCTTGGCCAGCAGGATGATCTGCTTGCCCGGCTTGCCATCCAAGGACGGGAACTTCACATGGTCAACCTGGGGCTTGATCTCGTCCCACTCGCACTGCGCGAGCGAGGCGACATCGATCTCGTTGTCGAAGTGGCCGATGTTGCAGACGATGGCCTCGTCCTTCATCGCCGCCATGTGCTCGTAGCGGATCACGCTCTTGTTGCCGGTGGCCGAGACGAAGATGTCGGCCTTGTCGGCGGCGTACTCCATGGTCACGACCTTGTAGCCTTCCATCGCGGCTTGCAGCGCATTGATGGGATCGATCTCGGTGACCCACACCTGGGCCGAGAGCGCGCGCAGCGCCTGCGCCGAGCCCTTGCCGACGTCGCCGTAGCCGGCCACGCAGGCCACCTTGCCAGCGACCATCACGTCGGTCGCGCGCTTGATCGAGTCGACCAGAGATTCGCGGCAGCCGTAAAGGTTGTCGAACTTGCTCTTGGTGACACTGTCGTTGACGTTGATGGCGCGGAACAGCAGCGTGCCCTTGGCGCTCATTTCCTTCAGGCGGTGCACCCCCGTGGTGGTCTCTTCGGTCACGCCGATGATCTGCGCGCTCTTGCGGCTGTACCAGGTGGCGTCTTCAGCGAGCTTGGCGCGGATCGCGGCGAACAGACTGGTCTCTTCTTCGCTGCCCGGCTTGTCGAGCAGCGACAAGTCCTTCTCGGCGCGCTTGCCCAGGTGCATCAGCAGCGTGGCGTCGCCGCCATCGTCGAGGATCATGTTCGGGCCTTCGCCTTCCGAACCCTTGGCTCCGAACTCGAAGATGCGGTGCGTGTAGTCCCAGTAGTCGGTCAGCGTTTCGCCCTTGTAGGCGAACACAGGCGTGCCCTGCACCGCGAGTGCGGCGGCGGCGTGGTCCTGCGTGGAAAAAATGTTGCACGAGGCCCAGCGCACCTTCGCGCCCAGCGCTTGCAGCGTCTCGACCAGCACGGCGGTCTGGATCGTCATGTGCAGGCTGCCGGTGATGCGCGCGCCTTTCAGCGGCTGCCTGGCGGCGTACTCGGCGCGGATCGCCATCAGGCCGGGCATCTCCGTCTGGGCGATCAGGATTTCCTTGCGGCCCCAGGCGGCGAGCGACAGGTCGGCGACGGCATGGTCTTGGGGGCTGGGTTTCAGAACGGCATTCATCTCGGGCTCCAAACGGTGAGGAACCTGGACGACGACAACGGAGGATTTGGTGCTCACCCACGAGGCCGGTCGTGCAGGTGAGCGCGGTTGCAAGGAAGACCTTCCGAGCCTGGCCCCGTGCAATGGTCGCGGGGTTGCAACGCTCCTCGGAAAGTGGCTTGATTGTAGCGGCCCGGGCCGGGCCTTGCACGCGGGCGCTGTGCAAGCGGGCGCTGTGCAAGACTTGGCCCATGAGACCGCCCCATGTGCAAGCCTGGAGCGCCGCGCCGGTCGCGGCCTTGCAGCCGGTCGTCGGCGTGTTCACCGACATCGACGACACACTGACCCGCGGTGGCGCGCTCGAACCGGCGGCGCTGGCCGGCCTGCAAGCGTTGCACGGCGCGGGTATCCCGGTGATCGCGATCACCGGCCGCCCGATGGGCTGGAGCGAGCCGTTCGCGCGCACCTGGCCGGTGGCGGCGATCGTGGCCGAGAACGGCGCCGTGGCGCTGACCCGCGACGGCGGCGTGCTGCACACCGCGTACGCGCAGGACCAGGCCACGCGGTCGCGCAACGCCGCACGCCTGGTCAGTGTGGTGCAGCGCGTGCTGCACGAAGTCACGGGCACGGCGCTGGCCCGCGACACGGCCGGCCGTGTGACCGATATCGCCATCGACCACAGCGAGTTCGCCCAGCTCGACGCCGCCACCATCGCGCGCGTGGTCGCCGTGATGCAGCGCGAAGGCATGACCGCGACCGTCAGCTCGATCCACATCAACGGTTGGTACGGCGCGCACACCAAGCTGTCGGGTGCGCGCTGGATGCTGCAGCGCCTGTTCGGCCGCGACCTCGATGCGGAGATCGAACGCTGGGTCTACGTCGGCGACTCGCCCAACGACCAGGCGATGTTCGGCCACTTTCCGCTCTCGGTCGGCGTGGCCAACCTGATGCACTTCGCTGCCCAGCTCGACGACTGGCCGGCGTACCTGACCCGCGGCGAGCGCGGCGAGGGCTTTGCCGAGGTGGCGCGCGCGCTGGTCGCTGCGCGGTCGGGATGACGGCTGCACGCCGCGCCACTTCCGCACCATGGCCGGCTCATCGCCTATGCTTGACAACTATTGATAAGGCTTGGAATATCGCGGCATGAGCACCACCACTATGAGCTTCGCATTGCCCGACGTGCTGCGCCGCTATATCGACGAGCGCGTCAAGGGCGGCACCTACGGTAATACGAGTGAGTATCTGCGTGACCTGATCCGGCGCGACCAGGAAGAGCAGGCGAAGAAACGCCTGCGCGAGTTGATCCAGGAAGGTTTGGCGTCGGGGCCGGGTCGAGAGCTAACGCGGGCCGATTGGGCTGAGCTTCGCAAGACGGCCCTGGCTCGCAAACGGTGAAGCGAGCCGTCCTGCGTCCGGTGGCCGAGCGCGATCTGATCAACGCGACGCGCTGGTATACCGGGCAGGGCGGTTTGGCGTTGGGCGCCAAGGCCTTCGATGCGGCGCGCGCCGCGCTCGAGCCAATCAAACGCATGCCCGGCTTGGGTTCACCGAGGCTCGGCAATGAGTGTGGCCTGCCTGGGTTGCGCCAATGGGGTGTTGGCGGATTTCCGATGAGTTGGTTCTACTTCGAGCGCGACGATCATCTCGACGTCGTGCGCTTGCTCGGGGAACGCCAGGATATCGCGGCGATACTTGCTGACGACGTGCGCGAACCCGATTGAGCAGCGCCGCCAACACGCACCATGCCCAGTCACGGCTACAACGAAGCTGACACCCGCGCCAAGCTAATTGACCCCGCGCTTCACACGGCGTGACCAGCAATCAGCTCGAGCGCGCACATTCATGGCCCTGATGCAGCGCGAAGGCATGACCGCGAC
>JANMSR010000269.1:0-20368 GCA_031389565.1 Burkholderiales bacterium | reverse complement strand
GTGCTGCTCAACGCCGGTTTGTCACGCGCGCGGGCCCTGGCCTACAACGCTTTGTCGGGATTGGCCGCCGTGGTGGGCGGCGTCGTCGGCTACTTCGTCGTCGGGCCCTGGGAGGCGCTGTTTCCCTACCTGCTGGTGGTGGCTGCCAGCAGCTTCATCTACGTCGCAGTGGCCGATCTGCTGCCGCAGTTGCAGCGGCGGCTGCCGCTGCGGCAGACCTTGGCGCAGATTGGCTGGATTGCGTTTGGGCTGGGGCTGGCGTTTGCGATGCAGGCCTTGCATCTGCATTGAGCAAAAAACTACTTCACCACCAAAACAGGAATCCCGCTGTGCGTCAAGACGCGAGAAGTCTCGCTGCCCAGCAGCAGCGCGGCAACACCGCGACGACCGTGAGAAGCCATCACGATCAAGTCGCACTGCTGCGATTTCGCATGGTCGAGGATCGCCTCCCAGGCGTGCAGCGCCTCGACCGTGTGCCCGGTGCAGACCACGCCCGCGCTGCCCGCCGCGTCGACGACCGCCTTCACGCGCGCTGCCGCGATGCGCTCCTGCGCGTCATAGAACTCCTGCGGCGGCACCGGCTGCATCTCGGAGATCGCGCTGTACGGGAAGGGCTCCTTGACGCTGATGGCGTACACCATCGCGCCGTTTTCCTTGGCCAGCGTGAGCGCGGTCCGCACCGCCTTGGCAGTGATGTCGGAACCGTCGGTGGGAACGAGGATGCGCTTGAACATGGGGGCCTCCTGGGGTTGCACGGCAATGTGCCCGCGCAAGCGTAGGCCCGGTTTGCGTTATGTCAAGCGACGGCGTGCGCTTCAGCCCTTGGCCTGCGGTCGGGCCGGATCGGCCGACCACTCGCTCCACGATCCGGGGTAGAGCACGCTGTCGCCCAGGCCGGCGTGGGCCAGCGCCAGCAGGTTGTGGCAGGCGGTGACGCCCGAACCGCATTGCTGCACCACCTGGCTCGCCTCATCGCCGGCCAGAAGCGGCACCCACTCGGCGCGTAGCAGCGCCGCACTCTTGAAGCGGCCGTCCGCGGCCAGGTTGTCCTTGAAGAACCGGTTGCGCGCGCCGGGAATGTGGCCGGCTGCTTTGTCGATCGGTTCGACCTCGCCGCGGTATCGCTCGGCGGCGCGCGCGTCGATCAAGCGCACGCGGCCAAGGCGGGACTGCAGTGCGTCGGCGCCGATGGTCGGCAGGGCCGCAGCCAGGGTCGGGTAGGGCGCTGCGGCGGGCAGGGCGGCGGCCTCGGCGGTCATCACGCCGCCGGCCTGGCGCCACGCGGCCACGCCGCCATCGAGCACGCTCACATCGCCGTGGCCCATCCAGCGCAGCAGCCACCAGGCGCGCGCGGCGTACGGGCCGCCCTGGGCGTCGTAACAGACGAGGGCCGTGGCCGGCGTGATGCCGAGTTGGCCGAGCCTTTGCCCGAAGGCCGCGCGCTCGGGCAGCGGATGGCGGCCGCGAAAGTGGCCCGCGGCGTCGTGTTGCTCACCGGCCAGGTCTTGATCGAGGTGAAGGTACTGCGCGCCGGGAAGGTGGGCTTGCTGCCACGCCCGCCGGCCGGCCCCGGTGTCGCCGAGGTCGAAGCTGCAGTCGAGCAGCAGTGGCAGCGGGGCACGGGCCAACAGGGCTTGCAGTTCGGTGGCAGTGATGAGGGTTTTCATGTCTGGATCGGGGCTGAGCGGGTGTCGGGGGCGTCGTGCGGGTGGTGGCTGCGCAGCAGCATGCCGACCCGGCTGCGGTAGCGCACCCGTTCGCCCGCGCCGTACAGCGCCGGGAGGCCCCCAGTCCGCGCCGTCACGGTTGCGGCGCAAACTGGCGCCGGTACCACTCATGGAAGTGCTGCATGCCGTCTTCCATCGGGCTCTGGTACGGGCCGGCGTCGTCATCGCCGCGCAGCATCAGGGCCTGGCGGCCGGCGTCCATGCGCAGCGCAATCTCGTCGTCTTCGACGCAGGTCTCGAGGTACGCAGCCTGCTGGGCCAGCACGTATTCGCGCTCGAAGGCCGCGATCTCCTCGGGGTAGAAGAACTCGACCACGTTGAGCGTCTTGCGTGGGCCCTTGGGGATCAGCGTCGAGACCACCAGCACGTTGGGGTACCACTCGACCATCACGCCGGGGTAGTAGGTCAGCCAGACCGCGCCGTAGCGCGGCGGCGTGCCGTTCTGGTAGCGCAGCACGGCGTCCTGCCAGCGGCGGTAGACGGCAGAGCCGGCACGCCCGAGCGCTTCGCTGCCGGAATGCGCCACGCCGACCGTCTGCACCGAGTAGTCGCGACCCATTTCCCACTGCAGGTCGTCGCAACTGACGAAGTTGGACAGCCCGGGGTGGTACGGGCCGACGTGGTAGTCCTCGAGGTAGACCTCGATGAAGCTCTTCCAGTTGTAGTCGCACTCGTGCAGGTAGGTGCGGTCGTAGACGTAGCCGCTGAAATCGAGGTCGACACGGGCGCCGAGCGCGGACAGGTCGGTGGCCACGCCGCGGCCGTTGGCCTCGAACAGCAGGCCGTTCCATTGCTGCAGCGGGTAGTTGGTGAGGTTGCGGCAGGGGTCGCGCTCGAAATGGGGCGCGCTGATCAGCCGGCCGTGCAGGTCGTAAGTCCAGCGGTGCAGCGGGCAGACGATGTTGCCGGGGCTGTTGCCACGTCCCCGCAGAATCAAGGCCTGGCGGTGGCGGCAGACGTTGGACACCAACTCGATGCCCTCAGGCGTGCGCACCAGCACCCGGCCGTCGCCTTCCTGCACCAGCGCGTGATAGTCCCCGACCGCGGGCACCGCCAGGGCGTGGGCGACATAGCGCGGACCAGGGCCGAACAGCGTGTCGCGTTCGTGCTCGAACAATGCGGCGTCGAAATAGCTCGCTACCGGCAACTGGGACGCACCGCGATGCAGCGCGTCGCGGGGGATGCTCAAGTCGGACATGGTGCGGGGCCTCGGCAGCGAGGGCGGGATTGTATCGACGGGGCCACACGGGCGCCGGTGCGCTGCTCAAAGTGACTGAAGGCACCCGCCCTCGACCTCGGGCCCCGCTGACTACAATGCGGCTCTGGTTTTCACCTACCGAGATGCCCCGCCAACCCGCGCCCGCCACCGACCCGCCGCCGCTGCGCTACGAAGACGCGCTGGCCGAGCTTGAACGCCTGGTGCAGCGCATGGAGGATGGCCAACTGCCGCTGGACCAGTTGCTCGACAACTACCGCCGCGGCGCCGAACTGCTCGAGTCGTGCCGCTCGCGGCTGGCCGCGATCGAAGACCAGGTCAAGGTGCTCGAGGACGGCCAGCTCAAACCCTGGGTGCCGGGCAAATGAAATCCGACGACTTCGACGCCTGGACGCTGCGCTCAGAGCGCACGGTCGAGTCTGCGCTCGAAGACTGGGTGCCGACCGACGCGCCGGCGGGCCTGGGCATCACCATGCGCTACGGTGTGCTGGACGGCGGCAAGCGCCTGCGCCCGCTGCTGGTGCTGGCCGCCTGCGAGGCGGTGCACGGCTTGCAAGCCGCCGCGCTGCGCGCTGCGGTGGCCGTCGAACTGATTCACGCCTATTCGCTGATGCACGACGACATGCCGTGCATGGACAACGATGTGATGCGCCGGGGCAAGCCGACGGTGCACGTGCGGTACGGCCAGGCCCAGGCCATGCTGGCCGGCGACGCGATGCAGGCGCTGGCGTTCGAGGTCCTCACGCCGCATCACGACGATGACGGCGATGCGGTGCCGCCGGCCCTGCAGGCGCGGCTGTGTGCGCTGCTCGCCCGCAGCGCGGGCCATGCCGGCATGGCCGGCGGCCAGGCGATCGACCTGGCCAGCGTCGGCACCAGCCTGGACGAGGCCTGCCTGCGCGACATGCACCGGCGCAAGACCGGTGCCCTGCTACAGGCCAGCGTGCTGATGGGTGCGGCCTGCGGCTCGGCCGATGACCGTGCCTGGCGCGCGCTGGGCCGTTACGGCGCAGCAATCGGGCTGGCCTTCCAGGTCGTCGACGACATCCTCGACGTGACGCAGGAATCCGAGACGCTGGGCAAGACCGCCGGCAAGGACGAACACCACAACAAACCGACCTATGTGTCGCTGATGGGCCTCACGGCCGCGCGCCGCCATGCGCTCGAGTTGCGCGACCAGGCGCATGCCGCCCTGGCGGCCAGCGGCCTGGCCGATGCCGCGCGGCTGGCGCTGCTGGCCGACAAGGTCGTGGACCGAGACTGCTGATCCATGAACGCCATGACTGCCTCCTCCCTGCTGCCCCGCATCGACAGCCCGGCCGACCTGCGCCGCCTGTCGCGCGCCGAGCTGAAGGCGCTGGCCATCGAACTGCGTGAGTACGTGCTGCAAAGCGTGTCCAAGACCGGCGGCCACCTGTCGAGCAACCTGGGCACGGTGGAGTTGACGATCGCGCTGCACTACGTGTTCGACACCCCCAACGACCGCCTGGTGTGGGATGTGGGCCACCAGACCTACGCCCACAAGATCCTCACCGGCCGCCGCGACCGCATGCACACGCTGCGGCAGCTGAACGGCGTCAGCGGCTTCCCGCGCCGCGACGAAAGCCCCTACGACACCTTCGGCACCGCGCACAGTTCGACCTCGATCTCGGCCGCGCTGGGCATGGCGCTGGCGGCCAAGATCAAGGGCGAATCGCGCAAGGTGGTGGCCATCATCGGCGACGGCGCGATGAGCGCCGGCATGGCCTTCGAGGCCATGAACAACGCCGGCGTGTCGCACGGCGGCTTGCACGCCGACATGCTGGTCGTGCTCAACGACAACGACATGTCGATCAGCCCGCCGGTCGGGGCGATGAACAAATACCTGGCGCGGCTGATGAGCGGCAAGTTCTACGCTGCCGCGCGCGAGGGTGCGAAGACGGTGCTGAAGAACGCGCCGCCATTGTTCGAGCTGGCGCGGCGCTTGGAGGAACATGCCAAGGGCATGATCGTGCCGGGAACGATCTTCGAGGAGCTCGGCTTCAACTACGTCGGCCCGATCGACGGCCACGACCTCGACTCGCTGATCCCGACGCTGGAAAACCTGCGCGACCTGCCCGGCGCGCAGTTCCTGCACGTGGTGACCAAGAAAGGCATGGGCTACAAGCTCGCCGAGGCCGATCCGGTCAACTACCACGGCCCCGGCAAGTTCGACCCGGCCGTCGGTATCACCAAACCCGCCACGCCGCCGAAGCTGACCTTCACCCAGGTCTTCGGCCAATGGCTGTGCGACATGGCCGCCGTCGACCCCAAGCTCGTGGCCATCACGCCGGCGATGCGCGAGGGCTCGGGCATGGTCGAGTTTCACAAACGCTTCCCGCAGCGCTATCACGACGTCGGCATCGCCGAGCAGCATGCCGTGACCTTCGCCGCCGGCCTGGCTTGCGAAGGGCTGAAGCCGGTGGTGGCGATCTATTCCACCTTCCTGCAGCGCGGCTACGATCAGTTGATCCACGATGTGGCGATCCAGAACCTGCCGGTCACCTTCGCCCTCGACCGCGCCGGGCTGGTGGGCGCCGATGGCGCCACGCATGCCGGCGCCTACGACATCGCCTACCTGCGCTGCATTCCCAACATGGCCCTGATCGCGCCGGCCGACGAAAACGAATGCCGCATGGCGCTGACCACCGCGCACCACCGCGACCACCCGGTGGCCGTGCGCTACCCGCGCGGCGCTGGCGCGGGGGTCGAGGTCCGGCGCACGCTCGACGAGTTGCCCTGGGGTCGCGGTGAAGTGCGCCGCCGCGGCGAGCGCATCGCCATCCTGGCTTTCGGCACGATGCTCTACCCCGCACTGACGGCGGCCGAGAGGCTGAACGCCACCGTGGCCAACATGCGTTTCATCAAGCCGCTCGATGCCGAGCTGGTGGCCGAGCTGGCGCGCACGCACGACGCCCTGGTCACGGTCGAAGAGGGCTGCGTGATGGGCGGCGCCGGCAGCGCGGTGATGGAAGCCCTGCATGGCGCCGGCATCGCCACGCCGGTGCTCGCACTCGGCCTGCCGGACGTTTTCGTCGAGCATGGTGACCCAGCCAAGCTGCTGGCCATGAATGGGCTGGACGCCGACGGCATCGCCACCTCGATCGCCGCGCGCTTTGGTACACGGCCTGCACTGGTTCGTGTGATGTGACGACCCCAAGCTCGCGACGCTCGCGCCCTCCCGGGGGGAGTTTCGGCCCGCTTGGGGCGGCCCGGCGCCGGCCTGGAGCTGACGGCGTCACGCCGGTGACAGGCAAAGGGCCCACCGCGGCATGGAAGCCCGATTGGTGCGATGCTGCATCGTGCATGGACCGACCTCGAACATGACCCACCCGACCCAGTCCCTGCACATTCCCGATGCGCAAAGCGGGCGTGACGAACGCCACCTCGCGATCCAGCGCGTGGGCATCAAGGACGTGCGTTATCCGCTGCAGTTGCGCGTGGCGGGTGCGGTGCAGGCGACGTCGGCGATGTGGGATCTCGACGTGGCTTTGCCCGCCGAGAAAAAGGGCACTCACATGTCGCGCTTCGTGGCCTGGCTGAACGACTTGACGGCGCTCGATGCGCCGCTCGACGCCCCAGCGCTGCGCGAGCGCCTGGCCCTGATGATCGATCGCCTGGGCGCCGCCGAAGGCCGCGTCGAAGCGCGCTTTTCGTTCTTCCTGCGCAAGCGCGCACCGGTGTCGGGCGTGCACAGTTTGCTCGACTACCAGGGCCGCTGGATTGCCGAAACGCGCGGTGGCAAGACGTCGGTATGGGCCGAAGTGGCGGTGCCGGTGAAGAGCCTGTGCCCCTGCTCGAAGGAGATCTCCGATTACGGCGCGCACAACCAGCGCTCGACGGTGACGATCCGCGCCGAGCTGAAGGCCCCCGTCGAGTGGCAGGAGCTGGTTCGATTCGCCGAAGACAACGCGTCGAGCGAAGTCTGGGCCTTGCTCAAGCGACCCGATGAAAAATGGATCACCGAGCGGGCCTACGAGAACCCGAAGTTCGTCGAAGACCTGGTGCGTGACGTGGCGCTGGCGCTGAACGCCGACGCGCGCATCGGCCGCTACCGTGTGCAGGTCGAGAACCATGAGTCGATTCACAACCATGCCGCCTACGCGCGCATCGAGCGCAATTAGCGCTTTGTTCGTGCTGGCCGGTTGCGCCGGCTACAGCCCGGGTGATCTGCGGCCAGGTCAGTCCGAAGCCGATGTCCGCGCCCGCATGGGCGAGCCCACCGGCGGCTATCCCTTGGCCAGCGGCGGCAGCCAAGTCGAGTACGCCCGCGGCCCGATGGGCAAGCACACCTACATGGTCGAGATCGACAACGCTGGCCGCGTGCAAGCTTGGCAGCAGGTGCTGACCGAAGCGAACTTCGAATCGGTTGCGATCGCCGCGCCGCAGGCCGACGTACGCCGGCAACTCGGCCGGCCGTCGCAAACGCGGGTCGGGTGGCGCGGCGTCGGCGAGGTCTGGTCGTACCGCTACGAATCGCTGTTCTGCCGCTGGTTCCAGGTTTGGCTGGTCGAGGGCCGCGTGCGCGAAGCCAGCTATGCCACCGATCCGATGTGCGACGAGGCGCGGCGCGACCCTGACTGAGGGATCTCTGCGGCCTGGCCCATGAGCCTGCCCGGCCGCCCGAAAGGCGAATACCGAAGCGCGCAGCGCGGAGGTTGCCTGATGAGCACGCCGGGCGCGCGATGAGCACGCAAGCGGTGCATTGATGCACCACTGTGGTTTGCGTGAGGAGCGGGCGATGCCTCATGGGAGTGCAAATGGGCGCTGGGCGTCGCCGGCAGCATGCACCGATAGCGGCATCGAAATTGCATCCCTGGTGCGTTCGCCGACCCGCACTGGTGCGCCGGCAGCACCCGCACAAACCCGACTGAAGGAGCTTAGCCATGGATCAGGTCAAGCAGGGCACCGATACCTTGTTCATCTTGCTCGGCGCAATCATGGTGCTTGCCATGCACGCGGGGTTCGCGTTTCTCGAGCTCGGCACGGTGCGCAAGAAGAACCAGGTCAATGCCCTGGTCAAGATCCTGGTCGACTTCGCAGTCTCGACGCTGGCCTACTTCCTGGTCGGCTACACGGTGGCCTATGGCGTCAACTTCTTCAGCGGGGCCGAAGGGCTGGCGGCGAAGAACGGCTACGAGCTGGTCAAGTTCTTCTTCCTGCTCACGTTCGCGGCGGCGATTCCGGCCATCGTTTCGGGCGGCATCGCCGAGCGTGCGCGTTTCGGCCCGCAGTTGATCGCCTCCGCGGTGCTGGTCGGCTTGATCTACCCGCTGTTCGAGGGCGTGGTCTGGGGCGGGCGCTTCGGCGTGCAGGGCTGGATCAAGGCCGTGGCCGGCGCCGAGTTCCACGACTTCGCCGGCAGCGTCGTCGTGCATGCGGTCGGCGGTTGGATCGGCTTGACTGCGGTGCTGCTGCTCGGCGCGCGTGCCAACCGCTACCGCAAGGACGGCGGCATCAGTGCGCACCCGCCGTCGAGCATCCCGTTCCTCGCACTCGGCGCCTGGATGCTGGCAGTAGGCTGGTTCGGCTTCAACGTGATGAGCGCGCAGACCATCGACAAGATCTCCGGCCTGGTGGCGGTGAACTCGCTGATGGCGATGGCCGGCGGCACGCTGGTCGCGGCGCTGATGGGCCGCAACGACCCCGGTTTCGTCTACAACGGCCCGCTCGCCGGCTTGGTCGCGGTGTGTGCGGGATCGGACGTGATGCACCCGCTTGGCGCGCTGGTCACCGGTTGTGTGGCCGGCGCGATCTTCGTCGCGCTGTTCACGCGGGCGCAGAACACCTGGAAGATCGACGACGTGCTGGGCGTCTGGCCGCTGCACGGACTGTGCGGCGCCTGGGGCGGCATCGCCTGCGGCATCTTCGGCTCGACTGCGCTCGGCGGTCTGGGTGGCGTGACCTTGGGCGCGCAGTTG
Source organism: Burkholderiales bacterium (assembly GCA_031389565.1). Classification (GTDB taxonomy): domain Bacteria; phylum Pseudomonadota; class Gammaproteobacteria; order Burkholderiales; family Burkholderiaceae_C; genus CADEEN01. The sequence continues at coordinate 11,486 of JANMSR010000269.1, read as the reverse complement.
ATCGGCACCCTGCTCGGCGTGGCCTGGGCCGTGGCCGGCGGCTTCGTCGTTTACGGTGTGCTGCGCCAGACGATGGGCCTGCGCCTGACGGCCGAGGAAGAGTTCGAGGGTGGCGACCTGTCGATCCACAAGATCGGCGCCACGCCGGAGCGCGAAGTCAACTGGTGAATTGACGGCCCCAAGCTCGCTGCGCTCGCGCCCCCAGGGACCGGCACGGGCCCCTGCGTGGCCCAAGGGAGCTCGAGCCGCTTGGGGCGGCCCGGCGCTGGCTCGAGGTACCCGTGACGCCGGCACGGTAAAGTGGCCGCATGTTCACCGGCATCGTGCAAGGCGTCGCCCGCGTCGCCCAGTTGACCGATCGCAGCGGACTGCGCAGTTTCAGGCTCGACTTTCCGACCGGGTTTGCCGACGGCCTGGTCGTCGGCGCCAGCGTGGCGGTCGATGGCGTGTGCCTGACCGTCACGGGGCTGCACGGCGATCGGGCGGCCGAGTTCGACGTGATGCAGCAGAGCCTGGCGCTGACCACGCTCGGCGCGCTGGCCGTCGGCAGCCGCGTCAATGCCGAGCGCGCGGCCAAAGTTGGCGCCGAGATCGGTGGCCATCCCCTTTCAGGCCATATCGACTTCACGGCTCGCGTGGACAGCATGCGCCAACCCGAGAACAACCATGTGCTGCGGCTGGCGGTGCCGGCGCCCTGGATGCGCTATGTCTTTGCCAAAGGCTATGTCGCGGTCAACGGTGCCAGCCTGACCGTGGCCGAGGCGCAGCGCGAACCGGCCGGCGCGGGCTGGTTCGAGGTCTGGTTGATTCCGGAGACGCTGCGCATGACGACGTTTGGCGACCAGCGGGTTGGCGACACGCTCAACATTGAGATCGAGCGTTCGACCCAGGTGATGGTGGATACCGTTCGGGACGCGGTGGCCGAGAAGTTGGGGCCCTTGCTGCCGGCGCTGGAGGCGTTTGCGCGGGAGCGCGGTTTGTAGCCTGTGCTTCTCTCGCCGACTCGGCAGGCAGTAGAACCTTCGATCAGCCCTTGACGGCCGAGACAGCAGCGCGCAGTGCCAACAAGTAGCTGTCGACGCCGAAGCCGCATATCTGCCCGCGAACGATCGCGGCGAACACCGACACATGCCGGAACGCCTCACGCGCATGGATGTTCGACATGTGCAGCTCGACCACCGGGCAGGTCAGGATCGCCAGCGCGTCGCGGATGCCATAGCTGTAGTGCGTCCACGCGCCAGCGTTGATCAGCACCGCGTCCTTGCCCTCGGCATAACCCTGGTGAATCCGCTCGCACATCGCGCCCTCGGAGTTGGTCTGAAAGCTCTCGACCTCGGCACCGAGCTCTTTGCCCAGCGCCTGCAACTGCGCATCGATCTGCGCCAGCGTGACGGTGCCGTATTGCTTCGGGTCGCGCTTGCCGAACAGGTTGTGGTTGATGCCGTGGAGCATGAGGATCTTCATTGCGGGCTTTCTCTCTACGTTCAATGCAATTCGATGGTACTGCCAGCCCGGGCCGCCGCCACGATGGCTTCCGTGACGCGCAGGTTGGCCAGGCCGTCGCGGGCACTGACCAGCGGCCGGGCTTCGCCGCGCACGACGGCGCCGAAATGTTCGAGCTGGTGCTTCAATGGATCGTCGCGCACCATGCCGACGACGCCGACCTCGAACGGCTTCCACCACGAGCGGTCTTCAGGCCGGGGGTATGTCTTCAGCCGCATCGTTGGGATCGACAGGCTGCCGTTGGTGCCGGCGATGACGTAGCAATCCTCGTCGTCGTAGCTTGGGTAGGCCGTGTTCTCGCGCGAAGTCTGCTCCCAGCTTCGCGCGCACGCGGCGGTGTCGGACAGCATGAACGTACCGAGCGCACCGTTGGCAAAACGCAGGCCGATGGCCACCGTGTCTTCGACCGGGAAGCCGCGCGCGGCGTGCGAGGCAAAGGCCTGCACCGCGACGATCTCGCCGCACAGCGTGCGCAGGCTGTGCACCTCGTGGATCATGTTCAGCAGGATCGGCCCGGCGCCGAGCTCGCGGCGCCACGGTGCATCGGCGTAGTAATGGTCGGGCTTGAAGAATGTGGCGCTGCCCATCACGGCCACCAACTTGCCGAGCACGCCCGACTCAATGACCTGGCGCGCCTTGGCCATGATCGGGCTGTGCGCGCGGTGGTGGCCGATCAGGAGTTTGGCGCTCGCTTTGTCGACGGCATCGACCAGGCGCTGGGCCTCTGCGACCGTGGGGGCGATCGGCTTTTCCAGCAGCATCGGCACGCGCGCGTCGATGCACTCCAGTGCGTTCGGCACATGCCAGGGGTTGGGCGTGGCGAGGATTACGCCGTCGGGCGGGTCCTTGGCGAACAGCTCGGCGAGCGAGGCGTACAGGGGCACGCCGGCCGCCTCTGCATGGGCGCGCGCGGCGGGGGAGGGGTCGACCACGGCGGTCAATTGGCAGGTGGCGCTGCGGCGCGCCACGTCCATGTGGGCCAGGCCGATGGAGCCGGCGCCAGCGACCGCGATGCGGGTCTTGTTCATCATGGCGCAAGCCTACTTCAACGCGCCCGGGCGACAAGTCATCCCATCACACGCCCGGCAAGACGGCCACCCGCCTCCTTACAGCGGCGTGATAGGAAGCGCTCGCCGCATCGAACTCGCCGGCCTCGAACCAGGCCCGACCAGCGAGCGACAGCCAGTCGGTGGCGGCGCCGGCACTGACACCGCTCACTGCGGCTGCCGCCGAGTAGCCGCGCGCGGCACCTGTCCAGTCGCCGAGGTATTCCGTCAGCACCGCGCGGTGGTACAGCGCGTGCGCGAACTCGTCGCTGTCGGCGCGCCCCAGACGGCGCAGCATGTCGATCGCTCGCTCGCTCAAGGTCAGCGCTTCGGGGTAGCGGCTCGCATCGGCCGCCGTCAACCGCGCGGCGACCAAGTTGCGCAGCACAGCGACGGCGAGCTGGCTGTCGGCCAGTGCCGGTGCACCGTCGACCACCTGCAGCGCGCGCTCCAGCGCGGCCAGCGCCGCGGCGTTGTCATTGCGCGCCGACGCGATGCTCGCGCTGGTGTTGAGCAGCATCGCTTCGCACCCGGCGTCGCCGAGCTCGTGCGCGAGTGCGACGCCTTGCTGCAGCACCAGCGACGCCTCGTCGCTGCGCCCGGCTTCGAGCAAAATCGGCGCGTAGGCCGATAGCCACGACAGGCGTTCGGCGGGCACGGACGCGTCGGAGATCCGATGACGATGCACCTGCCGCAGCATCACCAGCATCGGCTCGGTCTGGCCGTGACGGCGATAACTCAGGCCCTGCTCCAGCAGCACACGGACACCGTGGCTTTGCAGCGGGCCGTTGTAGGTCTCGGCCAGCTTGCCGATCAGCGCTAGCGTCTGGTTGCGCAAGTCATTGGCCGCGTGTTGGTCGTACAGCACGCCCAGGTTGTGCCACAACAGCAGTTGGTCATCGATCTGGGTCTGGCCTGCGTCGGTCAGCATGCGTTGCACTTCGCGGAACAGGTCTTCGACCCCGCCCGGCGCCCCCAGTGGCACCAGGGCCCCGGCAACATTGATCAAGGCCAGCGCCAGTTCACGGCTGGCCGGCAGCGATTCGTCGTGCGCGATCACCGCAGCGCGCGCCAGCACCTGATTCGCCGCTGCGGCGTCTGTGGCCGCGCCGGCCTGCGCGGCCAGCAGCTTCAGTGCGGCCACCGTCATGAGGGTTGCCCCGAGCGCGCCGCACGCAACCCGGCCGACAGCGGCCCGACCGCACCCCAGCACACGAACGCGGCCCAAGCGCTGGGGTGCGACCAGCGGGGCCGGCGGCGCAGCTCGCCCTGCGCCTGCTGCAAGGCCACCGCGCGCCCGACGCCGGCCAGCAGGCGGCGGTAAAAGGCTTCCATCAGCGCGGCGGTTGCGTCGTCCTCGACCTCCCACAGGCTGATCACCTGCGCCGCCGCGCCCGCAACGGCAAATGCACGCCGCAGCCCGGCGAACTCGCTCCCCGGTGCGGTCACGCCCAGACCGGTGTTGCAAGCCGACAGCACTACCAGCTCGGTGCCGCGCAGGTCGAGCGCGGCCAACTCGGTGGCGGTGATGAATCCGGACGGCCGGCCGGGCGCACTGCGGTTGGCACCTGCCAGTGCCAGCCCGGAGTGCAGCATCGGGTTGTCAACGGGCGATCGCGACGCGCGGCCGAGCTCGACCCACTCTCCGCCGACCTCCAGCCATTGGCTTCGCATCACCGGTGCCACGGGCGGCGCGGATGTGAACACGCCATGCGTGGCGATATGCAGCAAGGCCGGCCGTTGTATCGACTTCAGGGCTGCGACGCTGGCGTCGGCACCGGCGAGCACACGGCAGCGGTCAAACAGCGACGCGATGACGACCGCCTCGTCGCGCGTGCGCAGCAGCGCGTCGAGTCGCAGCGCCGCCGGTATCGCTTCAGCCGGACTCGCCACCGTCGGCGCGCCAACAAGACCGTCGGCATCGAAGTCGGCATCGACCAGCACATGCACCATGGCCTCGGACGCCGCAGGCAGCACCGGGCGCAGCAGTTCGCGTCCGCTGGTCAGGTGGCTGACGACACAGCGATCGCCCAGCATCGGCGAACCCAGCACGCCGAAGGGCAGCAGGTTCAGGTCGCCATCGGGTGCAACCAGCAGATGCGACGCGCCCTTGAGCAGCGGTTCGAACGGGACGATCAGCCGCTGCCACACATCGACCGCTGCGGCGTTTGCCGCGTCGGTGTCGCTGTCAGAGTCGCGCAGCAGAGTGCGCAGGCGATCGGCGGCACGGTCGATCACGCCCGCGTCGCCGAGGTCGAACCAACGCGGCGGGCCACGGCCGCGCAGCAGCATCGCCGCGTACCGCGCGCCGCGCCAAGGCGTGCCGCGGCCGCTGCGAACCGGGTCGAACACCGTCCAGCGCAGGTACTCGACCAGCAGCGCGCCTTCGGGCAGCGCAGCCTGTACCGCGTCCAGGCTGACTGGCGCGAGCTCGCCGGCGCCCATCGCCCCGGCATGGCTCAGCTCGGCCTGAAGGCGGTCTTCTTCGGCCTGCAGCAACGCCAACTGGCGCGGATCGGACCGGTCACCGAACAGTTGCAGCGACAGGGCCTGTTCGGCGATCAGGCGGCGCAGCTCTGCCAGACGGTCCAGCCGCACGCGCGACGCATCGTCGAGCCGGTCGCGAACGCGGGCATGGGTCAGCGCCAGTGCGTCGAGCACGCAGGCCTTGCGTTGCAGCAGCAGCTCGGCCGCGGCACGCGCCACCGCAGCACGCGCGCCGGCGGCAAAGCAGAACGACACCAGCTTGTGCAGGTCGCCCTGCTGGACATACGCCGCCTCCAACCGCTCGCGTTCGCTGCCGACCAGCAAGATGCGCTGGAAGCCGCTAGCACGCATCGCCTGCGAGCGTGCCAGGGCGCGTTGCGCCGCCCCGATGTCGCCGCGCGCCCACTGCACCAGCGCCAGGTTGGCCAAGGCGGTGCCGACGTGCCGATGCGACGCACCGAGGCTGCGGCTCCACAGCTTCAACGCCTGCTGCATACCGTCGCGCGCGGCATCGTGTTGCGCCAGGTGGTAGTGCAACAGCGCGCGGCAGTACAACAGCCACGGGTACTCATTGCCGAGCACGCGCGCGTTGCCTTGCGCCAGCGCTTCCAGGTACAGCGCATCGGCGCGGCGCTCGTCATCGGCGGCGCAGTACACGTGAGCGAGATTTCCCAGCGCGCTGGCCAGCAACTGCGGGTCGGCGCTGCCGCTGTCGCGCAGCAAGCGGATCGCGCGCTCGAACATGCCGATGGCGGTCGGGTGCGAGTCCGGGCCCCGCTGACGCAGGCTCTTGCCGAGATCGATCAGCAGTTCCGCAGTCTTCTTCGGCTCGCTGCCGGACGCGTCGAGCACCCGTAACAGGCCTTGCTCGGCACGTTCGGAGTTGCCCTTTTCGGCGTGCACGTTGGCAAGCAATCGCACTGCGCGCAAGGTCTGCGGCGCGCAAGGCCCGGCGCTGGCTTCGAGCAGTGCCAGCGACCGCGTCGCGATGCGCTCGGCCAGCCCGAGCTGGGCTCGATGAAACGCTGCACTGCCGAGTTCGAGCAGCGCCACCGCATGGCCGTGCTGTGCCGCGCCGAGGGGCTCACCGCCAACCCGCAGCAGCCAGTCGGTCATCTCGATGGCGCGCGGCTCGTCGCCACGTTCAAGCAGCATGCTGATCAGGTTGACCAACGGCGTCCGCGCGTCGCCCGATTCGAGGGTAGCCACGCGCAGGTGGGTGTCGATGGCACGCAGCATGCAGGCCTGCGCTTGGCGCAGATCGCCGCGACGCCGGTACAGCAGGCCGAGATTGCCGAGCACCGTCGCGACATCGGCATGAAACTTCGGCCCCATGCCTTGCAGCACATGCAGCGCTTGGGTGTGCAGCGCCGCGGCGCGGTCGAGCTGCCCGCGCCGCGCCAGCACCGCGCCGAGGTTGTCGGCGGTGAACGCGCGCTCGGCCGGGTGCGAGCCCGCGTCGCCGCGCTGCAGCGACAGCGCGGTTTCAAGGTGGCGCTCGGCAGCGTCAAGGTCGCCCTCGCGCTCGTCGAGCTGCCCGAGGTTGTTATGAATGCTGGCCAGCAGTGCAGCGTCGCTCTGCGCCGATCGCTGCAGCAGCGCCAACGCCAGCTTGCAGGCACGGCGCGCTTCGGCGTTGAAGGCGCGGTTCGAGAAGTAGCCACCGATCCGGTTGGCGGCTCGTGCGTTCGCGACGTCGGCCAGCAGACCCCCGTCGGCTTGACTGCCCTGCGCGAGCAGCCGGCGCGCGAGCGCGAGCGCATCGTCGACGCTGCCCTGTCGTGGCCAGCGTCCCAGTTCCTCGGCACCCTCCGTGAAGCTCAAGCTGTGCAGGTTCACCGGCTCTCCACGACGACGCCCGACGCGCCCCGCGGCCATTGTTATACGCGTCGGAACGCCACGCTTGAACAACGGTCTTGGTGATTGCGCGTTGCACGGCGGGGGCTTATAAGAACTTGCTTGTTGACGCTGTGGAGAGCCAGATGTCGGACTTTCGTGACCTCGTGATCCTGCTGCCCGGAATCACCGGCAGCGTGCTGGCCAACAAGGCCGGCAAGGAAGTCTGGTCGCCGTCGGGCGGCGCGGTGTGGCGCGCGATCACCAGCTTGGGCAACTCGATCGAAGGCCTGGAACTGGCCTCCGACGACGCCGACGACGGCGTCACTGCGCCGCGGCTGGTGCCCGATGTGACCCTCGTCCCCGGGCTGGTCAAGATCGACGGTTACTCGCGCATCGAGCGCTACCTGATCGACCAGCTCGGCCTCGCGGCCGGCCGCAACTACTTCGCCTTTGCCTACGACTGGCGGCGCGACAACCGCGTTGTCGCCAAACGCCTCGAATCGTCGGCGGCGGACTGGTTGAAGGCGTGGCGGGTCGACTCGGGCAACGCCGATGCCAAGCTGGTGCTGATCGGGCATTCGATGGGTGGCCTGGTGGCACGCTACTTCATCGAATGCCTCGGCGGCTGGCAGGTCACACGAACCTTGATGACACTCGGCACGCCGCACCGCGGATCGCTGAACGCGGTGGGCTTTCTCGAAAACGGCATGAAGAAGGGCATCGGCCCGTTTGGGCTCGACCTGTCGCCGCTGCTGCGATCGCTGACCTCGGTGTACCAGTTGTTGCCGATCTATCCCTGCGTCTGTAGCGGCGGTGCGGCAATGCAGCGCATTGCCGAGGCGGCGCAGGCCGGCTTGCTGAGCCATGTGAACGTGACCCGCGCCACGGCGGCCCGCGCCTTTCACCAGGAGATCGAGGACGCGCAGGCCCGCAACGCGAAACAAGCCGAGTACAGCGAGCACGGCCCGACCGTGGTGCCGGTCGTCGGCATCGAGCAGCCGACCGCCCAGTCGGTGCGGGTCGACGGCGGCAAGCTGAGTTTGCTCAACAGCTTCGAGGGCAGCGACCAGGGTGGCGACGGTACGGTGCCGCGGGCATCGGGCACGCCGATCGAAATGAGCGACGTGAAGCGCGAGGTCTATGCCGCGGAAACCCACGGTGCCTTGCAGAACGCCGACGGCACGCTGGCCAACCTGAAGGGCGTGCTGACGCGCGACAAGATCGACTTCCGCAAGTTCCAGCGCGCCGAGGACAACGCCACGCTGACGCTCGAAGTCGACGACGTGGTGCTGCCTGGCGTTGCACTGGCACTGCGTGTTCGCCCGTCGGAAGGCAACCCGAAGATCAGCGTCACGCTAACCCCGCTGGCCGGTGGCGCAGCCATCGACGAGCCGCTGGCGCGCGACGCAGAGCCCGGCTGGCAGCAAGGCGCGTTCGACCTGGCCCCCGGCGTCTGGCGCGTCACAGTGCATGCCGAAGGTGCGACACCGGTGAGCGACCTGGTCGTGGTCGCCGCACCATGAGGCTCGGCTGGAGCACCGATTTCATCGTCGTCGAAGGCGAGGGCCTGGCGCTCGACATGCTGCCGCGGGTCGATGCGGCGCGTGTCATGTGGGTCGTCATCGTGCGCGCCGGCGGCGCGTACCGCTACGTGTTCAGCCGCGACGAGCTGTTCGCGCGCTTGCGCCGATCGAGCGTCCCGTACCACCCGGCGTCCAGCGCCACCTTGGTCGAAGTGCTGGACCTGCACGAGACGCAGGCCAGCACCTCGATCAGCGACAGCGCGCAACTCGCAGCGCCCGATGTGTCGTGGCGGCCGAACGAAACGGCACCGAGCGTGCAACGCTACGTCGAGATCGGAGCGGCGGGCGACAAGGTGCTCGCCGTCGGCGGCGCCGACGTGACGAGCGCGCGCAAGACTCGCGCGATGCCGCCACGTGACGACGAGCGGCCCGCCAGCCGTGATTTCGATGTTGGCAGCAGCAGACGGGAGCTTTCGACCGGGCCGCCCGGCGCCGTCCCGAGCCCACGGACGCGCGGCGCTCCGCCGGCCGCCAGCGAACCGCCGCAGACGGCAGCCGACGCGAAGGCCGCGTCAGCCGACGACGAAGGCACGACGCCGGTCCGCCACCCGTCGATCGAGGCGGTGGCCCCGCTCGCGCCGGGCGCGAAGCTGACCATGGTGATCGACCTGTTGCGCGCGGCCTCGCCTGCCACCACCGGAGGGCCGCTCGCCCTCGGCGAGCAGGCGGCCAACTGGGACACGCTCGATCTCGGTGTGACGCTGGTGTCGGCGTCGATCGACTTCGACAACCGCGGCCGCGGCAAGATCACGATCCGCCGCAACCGCACGTCGATCGCCGCGCGTATCGACGGCCAGGTGCTGGACGACGTTGCCGAGGGCGCCGAGGTCGAAGTGCATGCGCAGTTCTGGGGGGGCACACGTTGCTGCGGGTCGGCGGTGCGCCGGTTCGTCGTCGGTGCGGCCGGCGCGGGTGGTGTCGCTGCTCCGCCGCAGCCCACGCTGGGCGGGATGCGGGTCGAACCTGCCGCCGAACCGCCCGACCTGACCGTGTTCATTGCCCTGTTTGACCCCGCCGCACCCGGCCGGATGCACTGGCGCATGGTCGCCGAAGCGTTCGATGGCCTGCCGCCAAGGCTCGACGGCGCCATCAACGTCGGCCAGGAACCGGCAGCCGAAGCGGTGACGATGTTCAAGCAGCTCGCGAATCTCGAGCGCGGCAAGCATCGGGCGCGCATCGAAGGCTTCGGCGAACGGCTCTGGGACCGCGCGCCGGCCGAGTTTCGCGCCGTCTACTGGGCATTGCACGACCACTACCAACGCCCGCTCACGATCCAGTTCGTCAGCGACGATCCGCACCTGCCTTGGGAGCTGATGCGGCCGTTCCGTGATGGCGAGACGCATCCGCCGCTGGCGCTGCGCCATGCGGTGGCGCGCTGGATCGGCCGCTGGCACGGCTACATGCGCAACCGGCTTGCGGCCGGACGGCTGGTCACGGTCGCACCCAAGTACAAGAGCGCGAGCGCGCGCTTGTCGTTGGCCGAAGCCACGGCGGCGCAACTGGTGTCCAAGCTCGGGGCGGAAGCGATCGACGGCACTCTGAGAGGAATGCAGGATCTTCTGCAGACGCCGACCGGTGGCCCGATCGCGCTGCTGTACTTCACCGGCCACGGTGCCTTCAATGCAGAGGCTGCGGCCGCATCCGCGATCAAACTCCAGGACGGCAATATGACCGTCGACGAAGTGGCCAGGCGTGAGGTGAAGCTCGGCGAGCGCGACGGTACGCTGGTGTTCTTCAATGCCTGCGAGGTCGGTGCGACCGCGACCGCGCTGGGCACTGTGGGCGGTTGGGCCGACGCGTTCCTATCGCGGCGTTTTCGCGCCTTCATCGCGCCGCTGTGGGCGATCGACGAGGAAGACGCGGCACAGGTGACGCAGGAGCTGGTGACCAGGATCGTCACCGAGCGCATTCCCGTCGGCGCAGCGCTGCGCGACCTGCGCGCGAAGTACGGCGACGTGTCGCCGACCTTCTTTTCGTACCTGCTCTATGGCGACGCGACCGCGCGCCTGGATGCGCCAGAGTAAGTAGACGCCGAGCCCCGATGGGCTGAGTGCGCACGGATGGCAGGTACAGGTGTGTGACTCGACCACTGGAGCCTTCTCATGATGGCCGACAGTCACCCAACAACCACGAAGGCCGCAGCAGAAGCTGCGGCCTTGCTATGGAAGACGAGCTTGGGCGCCGATCAAGCCGCCAGCAACTGCCGCAGCACGAACGGCAGGATGCCGCCGTGTTTGTAGTAGTCGACCTCGATCGCGGTGTCGATGCGCAGGGTCACGGTGATCTCGCGCTTCTTGCCGTCCTTGCCGGTGATGACCAGCTTGGCGTCGGTTTGCGGCTGGATGTTCGTGCCCAGCACGACGTCGATGACTTCGTCGCCGCGGATGCCGAGTGACTGCCAGGAGTCGCTGCCCTTGAACTGCAGTGGCAGCACGCCCATGCCGATCAGGTTGCTGCGGTGGATGCGCTCGAAGCTGCGCGCGACGACGGCCTTGATACCCAACAGTTGCGTGCCCTTGGCAGCCCAGTCGCGCGACGAGCCGGTGCCGTATTCCTCGCCGGCGAAGATCACGGTGGGGGTGCCGGCGGCGATGTACTTCATCGCGGCGTCGTAGATGAATTCCTTCTTGCCGCCGGGCTGGTACAGCGTTAAGCCGCCTTCTTCGCGCGAGCCGTCGGCGCCGGCCGGGATCATCAGGTTCTTCACGCGCACGTTGGCGAAGGTGCCGCGCATCATCACTTCGTGGTTGCCGCGGCGCGCGCCGTAGCTGTTGAAGTCGGCCTTCAGGACACCGTTGTCCTTGAGGTAGCTGCCGGTGGGCGAGGCTTCCTTGATCGATCCGGCGGGCGAGATGTGGTCGGTGGTGATCGAGTCGCCGAACATCGCCATCACGCGCGCGCCCTGCACGCCGGAGGTCAGTGCCTTGGGCACCATCGTGAAGCCGTCGAAGAAGGGCGGCTGCGCGATGTAGGTGCTCTTGGGCCAGTCATAGACCTGGCCCTTGGTGCCCTTGACATCGTTCCACAG
>JANMSR010000268.1:0-2393 GCA_031389565.1 Burkholderiales bacterium | reverse complement strand
AGCGTGCCGGGGAACATCAGCAACTCATGCTGGTTCGCGAGGTAATGGTGGCGAAAGCGAAGCCCCAGCTCGGCGTAGCGCTCGGCTGGCAGGTCGGGTACGGCGTGGCGCAGCGCCTCATGCAAGCCCAGGCCGATGACGTAGGCCGCGGCCGTATCGCTGGGCACCGTCACGCCCAGGTCGCGGCAGGCGCTCTGGATGCAACGCACGATCAGCGCGGTCGAGTCGAACAGGGTGCCGTCCCAGTCGAAGACGATGAGGTCGAAGCGGCGCGGCGGGGTCATAGCTGCATCAGCAGGGTTTCGCAATCGCGCGGCAGTGGTGCGTCGAGCTCCACGCGCGCCGCGCTCGCCGGATGCTCGAACACAAGTCGTCGCGCGTGCAGGAACATGCGGGCGAAGCGGTGCTCGCCGCGGGCCATCTGGCGGTTGAGCGCGAAATCGCCGTACTTCGGGTCGCCGACGATCGCGTGCCCTTCGTTGGCCAGGTGCACGCGGATCTGGTGCGTGCGGCCGGTCTTGAGGGTCACATCGAGCAGAGTGAATCCGGCGAAAGCTTGGGCCACCTTGACCAGGGTGATCGAACGCCGGCCGTCGGCATGGTCGGCCGCCACCGGGCGCACATGGCGCTCGCCCTGAGCATCGAGGGTCTTGTGCAGGGCCACGTCGATGACCTTCTTGTTCGCCGGCCAGGCGCCGGCCACCAGGGCGGCGTAGCGCTTGTCGGTGTCACGATTGCGGAACTGGTCCTGCAACGCGGTCAGCGCGCTGCGCTTCTTGGCCAGCAGCAGCACGCCCGAGGTTTCCTTGTCCAGGCGGTGCACGAGTTCGAGAAATTTGGCTTCGGGCCGCGCGCGGCGCAGCTGTTCGATCACGCCGAAAGCCACGCCCGAGCCACCGTGCACCGCTACGCCGGCGGGCTTGGTGATGGCCAGCAGGTGCTCGTCTTCGAACAGCACGGGGAACTTGCGAGCCGAGGCCGGCGGCTCGCCGGCCGCTGCCGGTTCGGCCACCCGCACGGGCGGCACGCGGACTTCGTCGCCCAGCGCCAGCCGCGTATCGGCGCCTGCCCGCCCCTTGTTGACACGCACCTCGCCGGAGCGAATGACGCGGTAGACATGGGTCTTCGGCACGCCCTTCAAGAGGCGCAGCAAAAAGTTGTCCAGCCGTTGACCCTCGCCGGCTTCGTCGACCACCAGCCGCCGCACTTGCGGGGCCCGGGCGCCGGTCGCCGCTTTCGCCCCTATAATGCTTTGGACCACGTCGTCGCCGTAAGTGCTTGATTCGCTAGGAGTTTAGCGGGCACGCGCGAGACGACGTGGAGGTGATGCAACGCTAGCGTCGTGGGGCGGGCCCGGTTACTGAGTGACCCGGCAGCCCGGTGGCGCCAAGCGGCAGAGATTCCGAACCAGAACCCGTTCCCGTGTGGCCCCATGAAGCCACCGGGCGACAAGAAAAAGGTTTCAGGTGCCGGGCCCCGCGCGACGATCAAGACGTGCGAACCCGACACCCGCGTCCAGCCAACGGACCATGCTGTTGTCGACCGCCCTGCCCCTCCCCGCTGCCCTGCCCTGGCCCCGTGCCGGTGTGTGCAAGGCTGCGGCGGGCCGCGCTGCCGCGACAGCGCAGTTCGCCCCGGCTGAGTCGCACGCGCCAACGCTGCCCCGACGCTGCTGATCGCCACAAGCGAGCAGCACGCCGCCGCAGTCCAGGGCGATTCCTTTCCCGGTTCTCTCGTGTTTCTCGTGCATCGGTGATGTCGCCGGCCTACGGGTCGGCTCGTATGGAGTGCACGAAAAAATGAAACGCATGCTGATCAATGCGACGCAGCCCGAAGAGCGGCGCCTCGCCATCGTCGACGGCCAGAAGCTGCTCGACTTCGAAACAGAGATCGAAGGGCGCGAGCAGCGCAAGGGCAATATCTACAAGGCGGTGGTGACCCGCGTCGAGCCCTCGCTCGAAGCCTGCTTCGTCGAATACGGCGAAGAGCGCCACGGCTTCCTGCCGTTCAAGGAAATCTCGAAGAACTACTTCAAGGAAGGCGCCAGCGTGCGCGACGCGCGCATCCAGGATGTCATCAGCAACGGGCAGGAACTGCTGGTCCAGGTGGAAAAGGAAGAGCGCGGCAACAAGGGCGCGGCGCTGACGACCTTCGTCTCGCTGGCCGGCCGCTACCTGGTGCTGATGCCCAACAACCCGCGCGGCGGCGGCGTCAGCCGGCGCATCGAGGGCGAAGACCGCGAGGAGCTGAAGGAAAACCTCGACCAGCTCGAGTACCCCAAGGGCATGAGCCTGATCGCCCGCACCGCCGGCATCGGCCGCACCGCGCCCGAGCTGCAGTGGGACCTCAACTACATGTTGAAGCTGTGGGAAGCGATCGACGGCGCGTCCAAG
>JANMSR010000252.1:0-3629 GCA_031389565.1 Burkholderiales bacterium | reverse complement strand
GACCAGCTCAACGCCTTTGCCGGCGAGGTCACCCGGGTGGCGCGTGAGGTCGGTACCGAAGGCAAGCTCGGCGGCCAGGCCAAGGTGAGCGGTGTGGCCGGCACCTGGAAGGACCTGACCGACAACGTCAACTTCATGGCCTCGAACCTGACCGAACAGGTGCGCGGCATCGTCAAGGTGGTGACCGCAGTGGCCAACGGTAACCTGACGCAGCGCCTGACGGTGCAGGCCAAGGGCGAGGTCGCCGCGCTGGCCGACACCATCAACGCCATGACCGCCACGCTGGCGACGTTTGCCGATCAGGTGACCAACGTGGCGCGTGAAGTCGGCGTCGATGGCCGGCTGGGCGGCCAGGCCAACGTGCCCGGCGCTGCCGGCACCTGGAAAGACCTGACCGGCAACGTCAATCTGCTCGCCGCCAATCTCACGACCCAGGTGCGCGCCATCGCCGAGGTGGCCACGGCGGTGACCAAGGGCGACCTGACGCGCGCCATCCAGGTGGATGCAAAAGGCGAGGTGTCCGAGCTCAAGGACAACATCAACACGATGATCTCGAACCTGCGCGAGACCACCGAGAGCAACCGCGAGCAGGACTGGCTCAAGACCAACGTCGCCAAGTTCACCGGCATGCTGCAGGGCCAGCGGGCGCTGCAGACGGTGAGCCAGCTGCTGCTCAGTGAACTGGCGCCACTGCTCCAGGCCCAGCAAGGCACCATCTACCATCTGGCCGGAACCGGCGCCGCCGTGCCTGGCGGCGGCGCCGCCAGGCTCCAGTTGTTGTCGAGTTACGCGCAGGCAGGTGGCATCGCGCCGGCCGACACCATCGGTCTTGGCGAGGGACTGGTTGGCCAATGCGCACTGGAGAAAAAGCGCATCCTGCTCACCGACGTGGCACCCGATTTCGTCACCGTTTCGTCGAGCCTCGGTGAGGCGCGGCGGGTCAGCATCGTCGTGCTGCCTGTGCTCTTCGAGGGGCAGACCAAGGCGGTGATCGAGCTGGCCGCGCTGCAGCAGTTCAGCAGTGGTTCGCTCGCGTTCCTGGATCTGCTGACGCAGAGCATCGGCGCGGTCTTCAACACCATCGAAGCCACGATGCGCACGGAGGGATTGCTGTCGCAGTCGCAGCAGCTCACCGTCGAGTTGCAGTCGCGCCAGAGCGAACTGCAGCAGACCAACGAACAACTGGGCACCAAGGCCCGGTTGCTGGCTGAACAGAATGCCGAGGTCGAGCGCAAGAACGCCGAGGTCGAACAGGCCCGCCACGCGCTGGAGGAACAGGCTGCCGAGCTGGCCCTGACTTCGAAGTACAAGTCCGAGTTCCTGGCCAACATGTCGCACGAGCTGCGCACGCCGCTCAATTCGATCCTCATCCTGAGCCAGCAACTGGCCGGCAACAGCGCGGGCAACCTGACGACCAAGCAGGTCGAGTTCTCGCGCAACATCAACTCGTCGGGCTCCGACCTGCTGCACCTGATCAACGACATTCTCGATCTGTCGAAGATCGAGTCGGGCACGGTGACGGTCGAGATCGAGGAGATACCGTTCGCCGGCCTGCGCGACACGATCGAGCGCAACTTCGGCCACGTGGCCGAGGCGAAGAACCTGCCGTTCCGCGTGCGCTTCGCCGACGATCTGCCGCGCAGCATGGACAGCGACGCGAAGCGCCTTCAGCAGATCCTGAAGAACCTGCTGTCCAACGCCGTCAAGTTCACCAGCCAAGGCCATGTCGAGATTCGTGTCGGTTTGGCCACGCAGGGCTGGAGCCTCGACCACCCGGTGCTCAAGCACGCGCCGCTCGTGCTCGCCTTCGCGGTCGAGGACACCGGCATCGGCGTGGCGCCCGACAAGCAGCGGCTGATTTTCGAGGCCTTCCAGCAGGCCGACGCGGGCACCTCGCGCAAGTACGGCGGCACGGGCCTGGGCCTGGCCATCAGCCGCGAACTGGCGGTGCTGCTGGGCGGCGAGATCAAGCTCGTGAGCGTGCATGGACAGGGCAGCACGTTCACCCTCTACCTGCCGCTGCACTACGCCGGCCCCGACAACTTGCAGACGGTGCCTGCCGCAAGCGCCATGGCCAACGTGGCCATGACCACCCAGGAGTTCAACATCCTGCCCGTGGTGCGCGAACAGCACGTCGCCGACGATCGCGACGCTCTCGCCGAGGGCGATCCCGTGCTGCTCATCATCGAGGACGACCCGCACTACGCGCGCATCCTGCTCGGCCTGGCGCGCGACCGCGGCTTCAAGGGAGTTGTCGCCCTGAAGGGCGCTCAGGGCCTGGCCTTGGCAAGGCAGATTCGCCCCGCGGCCATCTCGATCGATATCTTTCTTCCCGACATGCTCGGCTGGACCGTGCTCAACCAGCTCAAGCTCGACCCGGCCACGCGCCACATCCCGGTGCAAGTCATCAGCGTAGCCGAGGAAGACCGCCATCACGGCCTGGCGCACGGCGCCTTTGCCTACGTCGTCAAGTCGGCCACCAGCGCGGGCATGGAAGCCGCGCTCGACCGCATCAAGGACTTCACCGGCCCACGCACGAAGCGGCTGCTGGTCGTCGAGGACCACGACGTCGAGCGGCAGGCCATCGTCGAGCTGCTCGGCTACAAGGACATCGAGACGGTGGCTGTGGCCACTGGCGCCGAGGCGCTGCAGGCGATGCGCGACCAGGCCTTCGACTGTGTGGTGCTCGACCTGCGCCTGCCCGACATGAGCGGCTTCGAGCTGTTGCAGCAGGTGCACGCCGACCCGACCCTGACGAACATGCCCGTGGTCGTCTTCACCGGCAAGGACCTGAGTACCGAGGAGCAGGCGCAACTCAAGGCGATGGCCAAGAGCATCGTGCTCAAGGACGTTCAGTCACCCGAGCGCCTGCTGGACGAGACGGCCCTCTTCCTTCACCGCGTGGTCAGCGACCTGCCGGTGGACAAGCAGGATATGCTCGAGCGCCTGTACGGCTCCAACGAAGTGCTGCGCGGCCGCAAGGTCCTGGTGGTGGACGACGACGCGCGCAACATCTTTGCCCTGACGTCGCTGCTCGAAAACGAGGCGATGGACGTCATCAGCGCGACCAACGGCCGCAGGGCCATTGACATCGTCCGCAAGACGCCCGATCTGAGCCTCGTGCTGATGGACATCATGATGCCGGACATGGACGGCTACGAGACGATGCGCGAGATTCGACTGGCCCCCGAATTCCGCAGCCTGCCGATCCTCGCGTTGACGGCCAAGGCCATGAAGGGCGACCGCGAAAAGTGCCTCGACGCCGGCGCCAGCGATTACATTGCCAAGCCGGTCAACACCGACCAACTGCTCTCGCTGATGCGGGTCTGGCTCTTTCGATGACCGAAACCACCAAACTCGTTTTGGCGCGGGGCCATGCCCGGCCCCCGCCAACGCTGGAGGGGGATCGACCCACGACTGCTGTGGTTGCCGCGGACGACGCGCCCATCAACATCCTGATCGTGGATGACGAGCCGGCCAACCTGGTCGTGCTCGAAACCGTGCTCGACGACCCTGGCTACCGGCTGGTGCGCGCCAACTCGCCGGAGCAGGCGCTGCTCGCGCTCGTCGAAGAAGAGTTCGCGCTGCTGATCCTGGATATCCGCATGCCGGGCATGACTGGCTTCGAG
>JANMSR010000208.1:0-2649 GCA_031389565.1 Burkholderiales bacterium | reverse complement strand
AAGCGCGGCCCCGCGTCGATACTGTCGTACCAGCCCCAGGGGCGGTGCACCTTGCGGTGCAGCGTTTTCTCGCCGCGGCCCTGGGCTTCGAGCGTGGCGACGATTTTCTTCACGTCCTGGCTGCGCGCGCGGTCGGCCACGAGCACGGCGTCGGGCGTCTCGACGATCACCAGGTTGTCGACGCCCACCAGGCTCACCAGGCGGCTGGTGGCGTGGACGAGGGTGTTGCGGCTGTCCTCGACCAGCGCATCGCCGAGCGCGGCGTTGCCATCGCCGTCTTTGCCGGTCACGCCGGTGATGAGGGCGACTTTCTTGTTTTGAGTCATCGCGTTGTTTCGCGGCCGTGCTTCAGGCTGCAACACGGTCGAAGGAGAAGCTGCTGAGTTCTGCGCGCGCGGTGGCGTGCTCCAGTGTGATTGCCAGTACTTGGCCTTGCGCGTCGAGATCCAGCACGGTGTTCTCGTCGAGATCGCGAGTTTCCGCCACACTGCCGGGCTTGAGCTCTATGAGCAGCGTGTCGGTGTCTTCGAAATAGCGAATCTTCATGGTGTGAATCTCCTGTCGAAGAAGGCGTTGTGTACGGTCTCACCATCTGCGAGAAGCACAACTCTCAACCAGCGGCCTCCGCATTCTGCAATGGCAGCCTACCGCCGAATGCGGCCGTCGCTCTGCACGTGTTCGGCTTGCGGGTGCGCAATTGCGAACTCTATCCACGTCATCTCGATCGAGGTGCGGTCCGGGCGTTGCCGAGTGGCATCGAAGTACCTGGTTGTTTTCAATTGAAGTGGACGGGCCGGGGGTGGGCAAGTGGCGAATCGGGGTGCTACGCGGTGTGCAGGCGCAAAAAGTCGGCATACGTGCGCCCTATTCCATCGCGCAGCGGCGTGCGGGCACCCCAGCCGAGCTTGGCCAGGCGGTTCACGTCGAGGAGCTTGCGCGGCGTGCCGTCGGGCTTGCTGGTGTCGAAGGTGATGCGGGCGCGGCAGCCGACAACATCCATCACCGTCTCGGCGAGCTCGCGAATCGTCACGTCTTCGCCGCAGCCGATGTTGACCAGCGGGCCGTCGTAGCCCTGCTGCATCAGGTGCACGCAGGCATCGGCCAGGTCGTCGACGTACAGGAACTCGCGCCGCGGCGTGCCGCTGCCCCACACCACCAGCTGGGCGTCGCCACGCTGCTTGGCTTCATGGGCTTTGCGGATCAACGCGGGCAGCACATGGCTGGTGGCCAGGTCGTAGTTGTCATTGGGTCCGTACAGGTTGGTCGGCATCACGCTGGTGTACTGGCGGCCGTACTGGCGCTGGTAGCTTTCTGCGAGCTTGATGCCGGCGATCTTGGCAATCGCATAGGGCTCGTTCGTTGGTTCGAGCGGGCCGGTCAGCAGCGCGTCTTCGGTGATCGGCTGCGCGGCCTCGCGTGGGTAGATGCAACTCGAGGCCAGGAACATCAGCCGCTGCACCCCGGCCAGGTGCGCGCCGTGGATCAGGTTGGCCTCGATCATCAGGTTCTGGTACAGGAACTCGGCGCGGGACTCATTGTTGGCCTGGATGCCGCCGACTTTTGCCGCAGCGATGAAGAGGTAGTCGGGGCGCTGACTGGCCAGGCAGGCTTGCACCGCGCGTTGGTCGATCAGGTCAAGCTGTGCATGCGTGCGGGTCAGCAAGTTCGTGTAGCCGCCGGCCTGCAGGCGCCGCACCAGCGCGCTGCCGACCATGCCGCGGTGGCCGGTGACGAAAATCTTGGCGTTCTTGTCCATCAAACTTGAATCACTTGCGCCCGTAGGTGTCTTCGAAACGCACGATGTCGTCTTCGCCGAGGTAGGAGCCCGATTGCACCTCGATGATCTCGAGCGGCACCTTGCCGGGGTTGGCCAGGCGGTGCGTCTGGCCGAGCGGGATGTAGGTGCTCTGATTTTCGCTGAGCATCGTGACCTGGTCGCCGTTGGTGACCTCGGCGGTGCCGCTGACCACGATCCAGTGCTCGGCGCGGTGGTGGTGCATCTGCAGGCTGAGCGACGCGCCGGGCTTGACCAGGATGCGCTTGACCTGAAAGCGCGGCCCCGCGTCGATGCTGTCGTACCAGCCCCAAGGGCGGTGCACCTTGTGGTGCAGCGTTTTCTCGCCGCGGCCCTGGGCTTCGAGCGTGGCGACGATTTTCTTCACGTCCTGGCTGCGCGCGCGGTCGGCCACGAGCACGGCGTCGGGCGTCTCGACGACCACCAGGTTGTCGACGCCCACGAGGCTCACCAGGCGGCTGGTGGCGTGGACGAGGGTGTTGCGGCTGTCCTCGACCAGCGCATCGCCGAGCGCGGCGTTGCCATCGCCGTCCTTGGCTGCCACTTGCCAGACCGCGTCCCAGGCACCAAGGTCGTTCCAACCGGCGGCTAGCGGCAGCATGCGGATGTCGAAGGCGCTGCCGGGGCAGCGCTCCATCACCGCGCAGTCCACCGACTCGGCCGGCACCACCGCGAACTCGGCCTTGCCCGGGCGAACGAAGCGCGCATCGGTGCTGCGCGCGGCCCAGGCCGTGCGCGTGGCGGCGGCGATGTCTGGGCGGAATTGCTCCAATGCGGCCAGCCACACCGACGCGCGCACGACGAACATGCCGCTGTTCCAGGTGTAGTGGCCGTCAGCGACGTAGCGCTCCGCG
>JANMSR010000183.1:0-1771 GCA_031389565.1 Burkholderiales bacterium | reverse complement strand
AGCCACCGCTACATCACCGACCGCTTCCTGCCCGACAAGGCGATCGACCTGATCGACGAGGCCGCGGCCAAGGTCAAGATCGAGATCGACTCCAAGCCCGAGGCGCTGGACAAGCTCGACCGCCGGCTGATCCAGTTGAAGATCGAGCGCGAGGCGGTGAGGAAGGAAAAGGACGAGTCCTCGAAGAAGCGCTTCGGCCTGATCGAAGACGAGATCGCCAAGCTCGAGCGCGAAGTCGCCGACCTCGAAGAGATCTGGCAGGCCGAGAAGGCCGCGGCCCTGGGCTCGGCGCATGTCAAGGAAGAGATCGACCGCATCCGGCACCAGATCGAGGAGTGGACGCGGAAGGGCAACTTCGACAAGGTCGCCGAGTTGCAATACGGCAAGCTGCCCGAGCTGGAGAAGACGCTCAAGCAAGCCCAGGCCAAGGAGACCAAGAAGACCAAGGCCGGCGGCACTGCGGGCCCGCAATTGCTGCGCACGATGGTCGGCGCCGAAGAGATCGCCGAGGTGGTGTCGCGCGCCACCGGCATTCCGGTCTCCAAGCTGATGCAGGGCGAGCGCGACAAGCTGCTACAGATGGAAAGCCGCCTGCACGAGCGCGTGGTCGGCCAGGACGAGGCCATCACGGCGGTGGCCGACGCCATCCGCCGTTCACGCGCTGGCCTGAGCGACCCGAACCGGCCGCTCGGCTCGTTCCTCTTTCTCGGCCCCACGGGCGTCGGCAAGACCGAGCTGTGCAAAGCGCTGGCCGGCTTCCTGTTCGACAGCGAGGAGCACATGCTGCGCGTGGACATGAGCGAGTTCATGGAGAAACACAGCGTCAGCCGCCTGATCGGCGCGCCGCCGGGCTATGTCGGCTACGACGAAGGCGGCACGTTGACCGAGGCGGTGCGGCGCAAGCCGTACAGCGTGCTGCTGCTCGACGAGGTCGAGAAGGCCCACCCGGATGTCTTCAACGTGCTGCTCCAGGTGCTCGACGACGGCCGCCTGACCGACGGCCAGGGCCGCACGGTGGACTTCAAGAACACCGTGATCGTGATGACCAGCAACCTGGGCTCGCCCATGATCATGCAGATGGCCGGCCAGGACAGCGAGCTGATCCGCGCGGCCGTGCAGGCCGAGGTCAGGCAGCACTTTCGGCCCGAGTTCCTGAATCGCATCGACGAGCAGGTGGTCTTCCACGCGCTCGACGAATCCCACATCCGTTCGATCGCCGCGATCCAGCTCCGGATCCTGGAAGCGCGGCTGGCCAAGATGGACATGAAGCTCGACGTCTCGGCCGAAGCGCTGGCCGAAGTCGCCAAGGTCGGCTTCGACCCGGTGTTCGGCGCGCGGCCCCTGAAGCGCGCGATCCAGCAGCGCATCGAGAACCCGGTGGCCAAGCTGATCCTCGAAGGCCGCTTCGGGCCCAAGGACGTGATCCCGGTCGATGTCGACGGCGGCGAGTTCATGTTCTCGCGGGTCGTGCACTGAGTCGTCGGATTCAGGCCAGGTCGCCCTCTTCCAGCAACAGGTCGAGCCGCTGCAGTTGCAGCCGCACCAGGGTCAGGTTGGCCAGGCCGCGGTCGAGCACCGCGTGCAGGGCCAAGCCGCGGCGGCCGGGCACGGCGCGCAGCAACTGGTGGTGGCTGCTCAGCGTGATGGCGGCGTCGGGCGCGGCGTCACCCAGATTCATGGCGTGGGCGGCCTCGGCCATCGAGGCCATCAGCGTCGCACCCTGTGAGGCCAGGGCGGCCGGGCCGGGGCGGGCGCCGGCGTGCCCGACCGT
>JANMSR010000141.1:0-18729 GCA_031389565.1 Burkholderiales bacterium | reverse complement strand
CGGGCGATGATGTTGGCGCCGATCGCGGCCTGGATCGCCACGTCGTACATCTGGCGCGGGATCTGCTCGCGCATCTTGGCCGCCACGGCGCGGCCGCGGTACAGGCTCTGCGCCCGGTGCACGATGATCGAGAGCGCGTCGACGCGGTCGCCGTTGATCAGCAAATCGACCTTGACCACGTCGGCGGCACGGTATTCCTTGAACTCGTAGTCCATCGACGCGTAGCCGCGCGACACGCTTTTCAGCTTGTCGAAGAAGTCGAGCACGATCTCGGCCAGCGGCATCTCGTAGGTCAGGTGCACTTGGCGGCCGTGGTAGGCCATATTGATCTGCTGGCCGCGCTTGGCGTTGGCCAAGGTCATCACCGGGCCGACGCTGTCCTGCGGCATGTAAAGCTGCACCGTGACGATCGGCTCACGGATCTCGCGGATGCGGCCCGGGTCGGGGATCCTGCTCGGGTTCTCGACCATCAGCACGGTGTCGTCGTTGAGCACGACCTGGTAGACCACGCTCGGCGCGGTGGTGATCAGGTCCTGGTCGAATTCGCGCTCCAGCCGCTCCTGCACGATTTCCATGTGCAGCAGGCCCAGAAAGCCGCAGCGAAAGCCGAAACCCAGCGCCTGGCTGACTTCCGGCTCGTAGCGCAGCGAGCTGTCGTTGAGTTTGAGTTTCTCCAGCGCATCGCGCAGCGAGTCGTATTCACTGGCTTCGGTCGGGTACAGCCCGGCAAACACCTGCGGCTGGATTTCCTTGAAACCGGGCAATGCCTGGGTGGCCGGGCCGGCGTTGTTGGGCAGCTTCTTTTCCAGCGTGATCGTGTCGCCGACCTTGGCCGCCTGCAGCTCCTTGATGCCGCAAATCACGAAGCCCACCTCGCCCGCCTTCAGCTCGTCGCGCGGCACCGCCTTGGGCGTGAACACGCCCATCTGTTCGATGCCGTAGACCGTGTTGGTGGCCATCATGCGAATGCGCTCGCCCTTGGAGAACGAGCCGTCAACCACCCGCACCAGCATCACGACGCCAACATAGTTGTCGAACCAGGAGTCGATGATCATCGCCCGCGGCGGCCCGTCGGGCTGGCCCCTGGGCGCCGGCATGCGCGCGATCACGGCTTCCAGGATCTCGTCCAGGCCCAGACCGGTCTTGGCTGAACACGGAATGGCGCGGCTGGCGTCGATGCCGATCACATCTTCGATTTCGGCCTTCGCGTTGTCGGGGTCGGCCTGCGGCAAGTCCATCTTGTTGAGCACCGGCACGACCTCGACGCCGAGCTCGAGCGCGGTGTAGCAATTGGCCACCGTCTGCGCCTCGACGCCCTGGCTAGCATCCACCACCAGCAGCGCGCCCTCGCAGGCCGAAAGCGACCGGCTGACCTCGTAGCTGAAGTCGACATGCCCGGGGGTGTCGATCAGGTTGAGCTGGTAGGTCTTGCCGTCGCGGGCCGTGTAAGACAGCGCCGCGGTCTGGGCTTTGATGGTGATGCCGCGTTCGCGCTCGATGTCCATCGAGTCGAGCACCTGGGCTTCCATTTCGCGGTCCGACAAGCCGCCGCAGCGCTGGATGATGCGATCGGCCAGCGTGCTCTTGCCGTGGTCGATGTGGGCAATGATGGAGAAATTGCGGATCTGGTTCATCGAAGCCCCGGTGGGCGCGGCGAGTGCCGCTCACGACGACGCGCGAGCGTGCAAAGTGCATAAAAAAAGGCGCGTCGAATCAGTGACGCGCCTTCCAACAAAACGTATGGCAACTGCTTGTTGGGCCTTCATTGTAGCCACAGCGACCCCGCTGGAACCCGCGCCAACTCTAGATATTTCGTCGTTGCAGGCTACCAACATGAAAAACCATCAACAGCTTATCCACAATTGCTTGTGGATCGTCTGGGGACAGTTTCAACGACTGTCACTCTGCTATCCCGGCGCCGGGAAAGTCAGCGTTTCACGGCTCAATTATATGCGCCAGGACTACCAATGACTCGGACACCCCTCCGAAGTGAACATACGCTCACATCTATAGCTCATGAGGCCGGTCGCCAGATTCCACCAAGCGGAAAGACCCGCCCGACCCGTCACCCGTGGGACTTGACCCCCTGGCCTCAGCGTGCCACCGGCCGAATGACGAAGTAATTGGTCCATTCGCCGCGGCGCACCATGACGCTGATCGGTCGCGTCTTGTCGGCCTTGGCTACCAGCGCGTTGAACTGTTTGGCGTCGCTGACCTCGGTGTTGTCCAGGGTCACGATGACGTCGCCCTCGCGCAGGCCGGCGCGAGTCGCCGCTCCGTCGACGGTTTCGACGCGCACGCCGCCACGCAGCTTGAGCTCGCGCTTCTGGGCATCGGTGAGATCCGAAACCGCCAGGCCGACGGCCGTCTTCGGCTGCGCCGGCTGTGGCTCGCTGGCCTGCGCGATGCGGCGCGGTTTTTCCGGCTCGAACTCGACCACGGTGACCGCGAGGTCGCGGTTGGCGCCACGGCGGAACACCTGCAGGGTGGTCTTGGCACCCGGCTTGCTGGCGCCGACGAGGCGCGGCAGATCGCCCGATTTCTCGATCGGCTTGCCGTCGACCTTGGTGATGATGTCGCCGGCCTCGATGCCCGCCTTGTCGGCCGGGCCGCCCGACTCCACACCCTGCACCAGGGCACCGACCGGCTTGCCCAATCCGATCGACTCGGCCACTTCCTTGGTCACCGGTGCGATGGTCACGCCGATGCGCCCGCGAATGACGCGCCCGCTGGCGCGCAACTGGTCCGACACGCGAATCGCCTCGTCGATCGGGATCGCGAACGAGATGCCCATGTAGCCGCCCGAGCGGCTGTAGATCTGCGAATTGATGCCGATGACTTCGCCGCGCATGTTGATCAGCGGGCCGCCCGAGTTGCCGGGGTTGATGGCCACGTCGGTCTGGAACAGCGGCAGGAAGTCGCCAGTGTCGCGCTGCTTGGCGCTGACGATGCCGGCAGTGACGGTGTTGTCGAGGTTGAACGGCGAGCCGATCGCGATCACCCAGGCCCCGACCTTGACCTGGTTGACGTCGCCGATCTTCACGGTCGGCAGCCCCGCAGCCTCGATCTTGACCACCGCCACATCGGTGCGCTTGTCCGCGCCGATGATGCGGGCCTTGAACTCGCGCTTGTCGGTCAGCGTAACGATGACTTCGTCGGCGCCGTCGACCACATGCGCATTGGTCATCACATAGCCGTCGGCCGTGAGCACGAAGCCCGAGCCGATGCCGCGCTGCTGCGGCTCGCTGTCTTCGTCGCGCGGGCCACCGCGGCGCGGCTGCGGGTTGTTGGGCAGCGGGATGCCGAAGCGGCGGAAGAACTCGCGCATCTGCTCGTCGATTTCGCCACCGCCGCCCTGCGCCGTGGCGCGGCCGCGCTCGGCCGTGCGGATGTTGACGACGGCCGGGCCGACGCGCTCGACCAGCTCGGTGAAGTCGGGCAGTTCGCGCGCCTGCGCCTGCACCGTGCGCGGCGCACCGGCCGACACCATGAAGGCCAGCGCGATCAAGCCGGCAGCGAGCGCACGGCGAGGCGAATTGAGGGGCAGGGCAAGGAGTGGTTCGTTCATGGTCTCAACAGTCAAAGGCAAAGGATGGGGTCAACGCAAGCGCTCGAGCGCCGCGGCAAACTGCTTCAGCGTGGCCAGCGGCACATCGCCGACCACGGTGACCCAGTGCGGCCCCGAGGGCTGCATCAGGGTGTGGGTGGCGCCGAAAGCGCCGGCGCCGGCGCGGTGGCGTTCGGCATGGAAAGGTTCGATAAACACCGACACATGGGTCAGGCCGTCGGAGAAGATCGTCTGCAACACATCGGCCGCCGCGGCGCGCTCGCCGTCACCCGCAGCGTCCAGCGTGCGCTTGACGCAACTGATCTGCCTGAAACCGGCCACCGGCACTTTCAACCGCCAGCCCTCGGCTTCGAGCCCGGTGCGTTGCGGCGCGTCGCGCAGCACGCGGTAGCCCTCGAGCTTTTTCATCGGCGCGAGCACCGACTCGGGCTGCGACTTCACACCGATGGTGACCTCGGTGAAGGCTGCGGACTCGAGCACCCGACCATCGGGCGCCAGCACGTCGGCACGCAGCAGCAGGCCACTGCTGCGCTCGGCCCACAGCCGTTGTGCGAAGCGCTGGCCGTCGCGCGGGCGCAGCAGGAACACGGCGGCGTCAAGCCCGGCCACGCGGTCGCTGCCTTCGGCCTGCATGTCGTAGCGTTCGAACAATTGCTCCTCACTGCCGCTGAGCACGGCTGGGAAAAGCGCCACCGGATCGCGCTGCTCGATGCGTGCCACCTTGGCCGCCGGCCACAGCGTCAGCACTTGCTCGTTGTGGCGGTAGACGCGGCGCGGCTGCCCGTCGAGCATGTCGATGCGCTCGAAAACCTGGTTGCCTTCGCAGTAGTGGGCCAGGCGCGAACTCGACATCCCGCCGCCCGCGGTGACCACCAAGGTGCCCTGGTAGTTGCGCTGGCTGGCGGCGGCATGAATGCGCTGCAACCAGCTTCGAGCCTCGGCACCCGTCGTCGTCGCGTCGCCCGCCTGCGCGAGCACCGGCCACAGCGACGCTGCGGCGATAACGGCCGCCGCCGCCAACCGTCGACCCATCAAAGGCGAACCGGCGAGCAATCGCATTCAGCGACCCGGCGCCGTGACGGCCGCATTGCGCACCATGCCGCCCGGTACCGCCAGCGCCGAGGTGTTGCTGTACTGCTTGTGGGCCGTGAGGTAGCGGTCGAGTGCGGCGTTGCGGATCAGCGTGCCGTCCACCGCCAGCACGCCGGACGCCGATGGCCCTGCAGCCGCGGCCTGAACACCCGCCGCAGGAGGCACAGGCTGCGACTTCGCCGCCAGCGTCGAGCGATCCTGCGCCGCACCCTCGGGTGCGGCCACACGCGTGACCACCAGCACACCGGCCACGGCAACGAAGCCGGCCGCCATCGCCATCGGGGCGGCCCAGGCGCGGCGCCATGCTGCCCGCCGCGCAGGGGCGGCGGCCACCGAAGGCGCCAGCACCACCGGCTCCGCGACCAGCCGCTCGCGCAGGCGGCCCAGGAACTGCGCATCGCGCTGCGGCGCGCAGCGCACGTCATCGCTGCGCATCAATTCGCCGATCAGGTGGTAGGCATGCCAATCGGCCCGCAATTGCGCGTCGTCACGCCAGGCGCGGCAGGCGAGATCGGCCTCACCGCCCTGGCCGTCGAGCAGTGCAGACAGTGCCTGCTGCTGTTGCAGTCGACCCGTCGGTTCTTCATCATTCATGTCATTGCACTCCACATCCTCGTCACGCATCACCAGCGCGCGCCATCTCGCGTGCCCAGCAGCGGCCGCAACCGTACTGCGATCGCTTCACGGGCGCGAAATATCCGTGAGCGCACGGTGCCGATCGGGCAATTCATCACAGCAGCGATCTCTTCGTAGCTCAGGCCTTCGATCTCACGCAACACGATCGCCTGTCGCAAATCCTCGCTCAGGGCCTCGATGGCGGCATTCACGGTTGCGCCGATTTCCTTGCTTTGCAGCAGCGACTCCGGCGTTTCGCCGTCACTTAGTTCGTTCTCGACCCGCGAAGTTTCGTCGCCATCGTCATGGGATACCAGGGCGCCTTCCGAGACCAGCGGGTTGCGTTTGAGCTCGACCAGCGCCTTTTTGGCGGAGTTGACCGCGATCCGGTAGAGGCAGGTATAGAAGGCGCTCACACCTCGGAACTGCGGGATGGCACGGTAGGCGCGGATGAAGGTTTCCTGCGCAATGTCCTGGACCAGGTCAACGTCGCGCACCATGCGCCCGATCAGCCGCTCGATGCGCCGCTGGTACTTAACCACCAGCATCTCGAACGCCTTCACGTCGCCGCGCTTGGTGCGCTCGACCAGCAGGGCGTCGGCGTCGGTGTCTGGGGTCATGTCGGATCGGGCGCGCTCGGCCGGTCAGGGCTCGGCCGGCGCGAATAAAGCGCGGCGCGCCAGGCCGGCCAAAGTGCGCCGGCGTGGCGCCGCGACGTGGCCAGCCAGGCCGCGGGCTGCTCCGGCAGGGTGGGTGCAAAGCGCAGCAGCAGCCAGACGCCGAGGTCGATCATCACGCGCACCTCACCCGCCGAGGGCGCGGAGACGCCGGGCGACCCATACCAAGTGGCGCCGTCCCAGACCAGGACGGCGGTCGCGGCGCTGCGCCGGCGCACCGACCGCGAAGCCAACAGCCCCGCGCAAGCGCCCGCCAGCAGGGCGGCAACGGCCGCGATCTGCAACGACGCCTGCGCCTGCAAGGCCGCCCACGCGGCCAGGTTCGCCCCTGCCGCGCTCGCGCACAGGGTGACGATCGCATGCCAGGCGCGGTCGGGCGCGAGGCTCATGCGCACCGGCGGCGCCGCATGCATGGCTTGGGCGTCCCGCTGGCCGCGCGCCGCTCAGGCGCGCCGGAAGATCAGCGTGCCGTTGGTGCCGCCGAAGCCGAAATTGTTCTTCATCGCGACATCGATCTTCATTTCGCGCGCCGTGTTGGCGCAGTAGTCCAGGTCGCACTCGGGGTCCTGGTTGAAGATGTTGATCGTCGGTGGACTGACCTGATGGTGCAGCGCAAGCACGGTGAACACCGACTCGACGCCGCCCGCACCGCCGAGCAGGTGGCCGGTCATCGACTTGGTGCTGTTGACCACCAGCTTGCCCGCATGGTCGCCAAAGGCCAGCTTGATGGCGTTGTTTTCGTTCAGGTCGCCGAGCGGGGTGGACGAGCCGTGCGCATTGAGGTAGCGCTCGGCGTCGGCATTGGCACCGGCGTTGCGCAGGGCCGCCTTCATGGCGCGCTTGGGGCCATCGACGTTGGGCGCGGTCATGTGGAAGGCGTCGGCACCCATGCCGAATCCGGCCAGCTCGGCATAGACCTTGGCGCCGCGCTTCTTGGCGTGCTCGTATTCCTCGAGCACCAGCACGCCGCCCCCCTCGCCGAGCACGAAACCGTCACGGTCCTTGTCCCACGGCCGCGACGCGGTGGCGGGATCGTCATTGCGCGTGGACAGCGCGCGGGCCGCAGCGAAGCCGCCGACGCCCAGCGGCGACACCGTGCCCTCCGCACCGCCGGCGATCATCACGTCGGCATCGCCGTACTCGATCATCCGCCCGGCCTCGCCGATGCAGTGCAGACCGGTGGTGCAGGCCGTCACGATCGCCATGTTCGGACCCGTGAAGCCGTAGCGGATCGAAACATGGCCGGAGATCATGTTGATGATCGATGCCGGCACGAAAAACGGCGATATGCGGCGCGGGCCGCGCTCACCGTACTCCTTCTGCGTGGCCTCGATCAGCGGCAGGCCGCCGATGCCCGAGCCGACCATCACACCGATGCGCTCGGCCTGGTCTTCCGTCAATGCATCGCCGGTCGTGAGCCCCGCATCGCGCACCGCCTGGATCGACGCCGCCATCCCGTAATGGATGAAGGTGTCCATGTGGCGTGCTTCCTTGGCTGGGATGTAATCCTCGACCTTGAAGCCCCTGACCTCGCCGGCAAAGCGGCAGGCAAACGCCGACGCATCGAACTTCGTGATGTCGGCAATGCCCGAGCGGCCGGCCACCACGTTGGCCCAGCCCTCGGCGACGCTGTTGCCCACCGGGCTGACCAGCCCGAGGCCGGTGACCACGACCCTGCGACGAGTCATGCGCTCAGGCCAGCGCTGGGCCGCCCCCAAGCGGCCTGAGCTCCCCTCGGGGGGGGACGCGAGTGCAGCGAGCTTGGGGCCGTCATTTCAGGCTTTTTGATGACCGACCGCGTAGTCGATCGCCAGTTGCACCGTGGTGATCTTCTCGGCTTCTTCGTCGGGGATCTCGATGCCGAACTCGTCCTCGAGGGCCATCACCAATTCCACCGTGTCCAGCGAGTCGGCACCGAGGTCGGCGACGAACGCCTTCTCGTTGGTGACGTCGGCCTCCGGCACGCCGAGTTGCTCGGCAATGATCTTCTTGACACGTGCTTCGATATCGCTCATTGACTCCTCCAGGAGTGGGTACGCAAAACGGCCCGAATTCTACGCGGCGCTAGAGAGGAGCCCCCAGTCGCGCACGCTGCCCGGCGGGCCCCCGAGCTAGTTCATGAACATGCCGCCGTTGACATGCAGTTCGCTGCCGGTGATGTAGCCGGCCGCGGGTGAAGCCAGGAACAGTACCGCATCGGCGACCTCCTGCGGCGTGCCCAGGCGGCCGACCGGGATCTGCGCCAGCAGCGCCGCCTTCTGCGCTTCAGGCAGGGTGGCGGTCATGTCGGTGGCGATGAAGCCCGGCGCGACGCAGTTGACTGTCACGCCACGGCTGCCCAGCTCGCGAGCGAGCGCTCGCGTCATGCCGGCCACACCAGCTTTGGCCGCGGCGTAGTTGGCCTGGCCGGGGTTGCCCGACGCGCCGACCACCGATGTGATGTTGACGATGCGGCCGTAGCGCTGCTTCATCATCGTGCGCATCACGGCGCGGCTGGCGCGAAAGACGGCCTTCAGGTTGGTGTCGAGCACCGCGTCCCAGTCGGCATCTTTCATGCGCATCGCCAGCGTGTCGCGGGTGATGCCGGCGTTGTTGACCAGGATGTGGAGTGCGCCGTGCTGCTCGAGGACGGTGGCGACGGCGGCATCGAGTGCCGCGCCGTCGTTGACGTCGAGCGCGATGCCGCGGCCACCATGTGCCGCCAGCGCATCGCCGATGGCCGCGGCGCCGGCTTGGCTGGTTGCGGTGCCGATGACGGTCACGCCGTGGACTGCGAGCGCCCACGCGATCGCGCGGCCGATGCCGCGCGAAGCGCCGGTGACCAGCGCCACCTGGCCCTGCAAAACCTCGCTCATGCCAGCAACCCCTTGGCTTCAGCCAGCGTCGCCGGATCGAACAGGGTCATCGTCACGGCCTCGGCGTCGATGCGCCTGACCATGCCGGCCAGCACCTTGCCCGGGCCGCACTCGATCAGGTGCGTGTGGCCGCGTGCGCGCAGGCCCTGCACCACCTCGACCCAGCGTACCGCGCCGAAGGCCTGGCGGTAGAGCGCGTCGCGGATCGCCGCCGGGTCGATGACCACCGCGGCATCGACGTTGTTCATTACCGCCAACCGCGGCGACGAGATGACCGTGCCCGCCAGGCGCTCGCGCAGCCGCTCTGCTGCCGGCTTCATCAGACTGGAATGGAACGGGGCCGACACAGGCAGCAGCAGCGTGCGTTTGGCGCCCTTGGCCTTCAAGACTTCGCAGCCCTTGTCGACACCGGCCTTGCTGCCGGCAATCACGGTTTGCTTCGGGTCGTTGAAATTGACGGCCTCGACCACTTCGCCTGAGGCGGCCGCCGCCTCGGCGCAGCCATCCCGCACGGCCGCGGCATCCAGGCCGAGGATCGCCGCCATCGCGCCCGTGCCAACCGGTACCGCGTCCTGCATCGCCTGGGCGCGAAAGCGCACCAGCGGCAGGGCATCGGCCAGCGTCAGCGCGCCGGCGGCCACCAGCGCGGTGTACTCGCCGAGCGAATGGCCAGCGACCGCGGCCGGCTCGGCACCCCCCTCGGCGCGCCACGCGCGGTAGCAGGCGATTCCGGCCGTGAGCATCACCGGCTGGGTGTTGGCGGTCAGGGCCAGCGCTTCGGCCGGGCCTTCACGGATCAGCTTGGCCACGTCCTGGCCAAGTGCCGCTGCGGCTTCGGCCAGCGTTTCGCGCACGGCCGGGTGGTCGCCCCAGGCGTCGAGCATGCCCACCGCTTGGGAGCCCTGGCCCGGGAAGAGAAAGGCAAACGATGGCATCGAGGGGTCCGTGGTTCAGAACTGGAGCAGCACCGCGCCCCAGGTGAAGCCGCCGCCCACGCCTTCGAGCATCAGGGTGTGGCCGCGACGGATGCGGCCATCACGCACCGCGACATCGAGCGCCAGCGGGATCGATGCGGCCGAAGTGTTGCCATGCTCGTCGACGGTGACAATCAGCTTGTCGGGCGACAGCTTCAACTTGCGTGCCGTGCTCAGCATGATGCGGATGTTGGCTTGGTGCGGGATCAGGAAATCGATGTCGGCTTCGGTCTTGCCCGCCTTGGCCAGCACCGCACGCGCAGTGTCTTCGAGCACACCGACGGCCAGCTTGAACACCGCTGGGCCGTCCATCTTCAGCGTCGGATCGCCGAGCACCTTGCCGCCGGCCACTGTGCCGGGCGTGCACAGCAGGCCGACATGGCGGCCGTCGGCATGCAGGTCGCTGGCCAGGAGGCCGGGTTCGTTGCTGGCTTCGAGTACCACCGCGCCGGCACCGTCGCCGAACAGGACACAGGTGCTGCGGTCGTTGAAATCGAGAATGCGCGAGAAGACTTCGGCGCCGATCACCAGGGCGCACTTCGCGCTGCCGGTGCGGATCAGCGCATCGGCCACCGTCAACGCATAGATGAAGCCCGAGCACACCGCCTGCAGGTCGAACGCCGGGAAGCCGTGCACGCCGAGCTTTTGCTGCAGGATGCAGGCCGTCGACGGGAACACCATGTCGGGCGTCGAGGTGGCGACGATGATCAGGTCGATGTCGGCGGCATCGCGCCCGGCCGCCTGCAAAGCCGCGCGAGCCGCCGTCAATGCCATATCGCTGCAAACGACCCCGTCGGCCGCAAAGTGACGGGCGCGGATGCCGGTGCGCTCGACGATCCATGCGTCCGAGGTCTGGACACCGCGCGCGGCCAGCTCCCGCGCCAGGTCGGCGTTGGTCAGCCGCCGCGGCGGCAGGTGGCTGCCGGTGCCGGTGATGCGCGAGGTGCGCGGCAGGCCGGGCGTTGATGAAACAGTCATGCGGCTTGGGACGCCAAGTCCGGCGTCGGCATGGCTTGCAGGGTTTCGAGAATGCGGTCGTGCACGCGGTCGAGCAGGCGGTTGCGGGCGGCATCATAAGCGCGGCTCAACGCCTGCTCGAAGGCGAATGCATCGGCCGAGCCGTGGCTCTTGAAGACCAGGCCGCACAGGCCGAGCAGGGCCGCGCCGTTGTAGCGCCGGTGATCGACTCGCTGCTTGAAGCGCTTGAGAACCGGCGTCGCCGCCAGCGCGGCCAGCTTGGTGAACGCATTGCGCGCGAACTCCTGGCGGATGAATTCGCCGAGCATGGCCGCCAAGCCCTCGGAGGCCTTGAGCACCGCGTTGCCGACGAAGCCGTCGCAGACCACGATGTCGGTGGTGCCCTTGAAGATGTCATTGCCTTCGACATTGCCGAAGAAGTTGAGGTGGCCATCGGCGGCCGCCGCGCGCAGCAACTCGCCGGCGCGCTTGATCGTGTCGCTGCCCTTGATGGCTTCTTCGCCGATGTTGAGCAGGCCCACGCTGGGATCGTCCTTGCCATCGACCGCGGCCACCAAGGCGCTGCCCATCACCGCAAACTGCAGCAGGTGCTCGGGCGTGCAATCGACATTGGCGCCGAGATCGAGCACCGTCGTGAAGCCATCGCGGCGATTCGGCAGCACGGTGGCAATGGCGGGACGATCGATGCCGTCGAGCGTCTTCAGCAGGTAGCGCGCCACGGCCATCAGCGCGCCGGTGTTGCCGGCAGACACGCAGACATGGGCTGGCGCTTCGGCGCCATCAGTGGCCTTCAACTGCGCGATCGCCACGCGCATCGACGAGTCTTTCTTGCGGCGCAGGGCGACTTCGATGGAGTCGTCCATCGTCACCACCTCGGAGGCGACAACACACTGCGTGCGTGGCCAGGCGGCGGCTGCGCTCAGGGCCTGCGAGGCGCCAACCAGCACCAGTTCGGCCTGTGGATGCTTGTCGAGGAAGGCGTGGCACGCGGCAAGCGTGACCACCGCGCCATGGTCACCGCCCATGCAGTCGACGGCCAGCCGAACGATCGGCAGCGGGGGCAGCGAGGCTGGCAAGGTATGCGCTCTGCCGGCGGAGTACACGACGCCTCAGGCCGGACGGCCACGCAGGCGCAGGCGGCAGCCGGGTCGGCGTGAGCCGGTCAGGCGTCGGCCTTGGTCTTCAGCACTTTGCGCCCACGGTAAAAGCCGGTCGGGCTGATGTGGTGGCGCAGGTGATTTTCGCCGGTGGTGGACTCGATCGCGGTGCCCGGCGTGGTGAGGGCGTTGTGCGAACGGTGCATGCCACGCTTGGACGGCGACTTCTTGTTTTGCTGGACAGCCATGAAAATCTCCTGAGGCGGGACCCTGCCAAGAAGGGATGGAGGGTGGGCCGGGCGGCGCGGTCTGGGCACAAACCGAGCCAGCGCGAAAAGCCGCAGAGTATAGCAGGGCGGTCATCGCGGTCGACCTCATCCTGGGTCGTCGCGGTCTCGCCCGCGTTTGAGCGCAGACAGCGCCGCAAACGGGTTCGGGGCCGCCTCGACCTCAGCCTCGACGCCGGCATCGCCGGCCGACATCGGCAGTCGCAGCGGGCACTTCGCATGCATGGGCACCAGCGGCAGGGCGAGCACCAATTCGTCTTCCACCAGCTCGTGCAGATCGAGGCTGCGCGGCAACGCGAGCACATCGTCGTCGCATTCGGCATCCAGCGCCGCAGCGGCGTCTTCACCGGCCACGAAACGCAGGGGTCGCACCGCTTCGAGGTCCAAGGCGACGGGCTGCAGGCAGCGCTGGCACTCGCGCAAGACCTGCGCCCGCGCTGCCAGGTGCAGCCAGATCTCGGCCTCGCCGCCGGCGACCGGCCGCCGTTGGCCACGCACCGACCATTGCACCTCGCCATCCTGAGTCGAGCCGTCGGCCAGGCGCGCAAAGCCGGCGAGCGGCCAGTGGCCTTCGAGCACGGCGGCGTCGGTCGCGACGGCGGCCACGTCGAGCTTGCGCGGGTCGGGGCTGCGCGATGTCATGAGGGCAGTTTACGGCGGCAAGTGACAGCCCCTGGCTCGCTGCGATCGCTTGCCCCCGCGGGGAGTTCGGGCCGCCCTTCGACACGGCTCAGGACAGGCTCGGGAGCGGCCCTGCGCTGGCCCGACGCGGTGTGAGAATGTGCGCCATGCCCGACGCACCCCGGCTGATCCTGGCTTCGACCTCGCGCTACCGCCGCGAACTGCTGCAAAGACTGCGCCTGCCGTTCGACGTGGTGTCGCCCGAGGTCGAGGAAACCGCGTTGCCCGGCGAGGCGCCGAGCGCATTGGCTGAGCGCCTGGCAATGGCCAAGGCGCTGGCGGTGGCGACGCAGCATGCCGATGCGGTCGTGATCGGCTCGGACCAGGTGGCTGAACTCGACGGCGAGGCGATCGGCAAGCCGCACACGCATGAGCGTGCGCTGGCGCAATTGCGCGCGATGAGCGGACGGCACGTGATGTTCCACACCGCCGTGGCGGTGATGCGCCGCGACCGCGGCTACGCCCGCGGCCTGGTCGCACCGGTGGCGGTGACGTTTCGCGTGCTCGGCGACGCCGAGATCGAACGCTACCTTCGGATCGAGCAGCCCTACGACTGCGCCGGCAGCGCCAAGAGCGAGGCGCTGGGCATCGCGCTGCTGGCGGCGATCGACTCCGACGACCCGACGGCCCTGATCGGCCTGCCGCTGATCCGCACCTGCACGCTGCTGCGCGAAGCCGGCCTGGACCCGCTCGCGCGCTGACCGCCATGACATCGCCGCGCGGCACCCTGCTGCTGGTGCCCAACACGCTGGACCTGGGCGCACCCGATGCACCGGCGATCGATGCTGTGCTGCCGGCCGCGGTGCTGCAGCACGCGGCCCGCCTGGCCCATTGGGTGGCCGAGGACGCCAAGACCACGCGCGCCTTTCTCAAGCGCGTGGGCGCCGTGCTGCCCTTGGACTGGCCCCTGCAGGCGATCGAGATCCGTGAGCTGCCGCGGCCACCGAAGGGCGCGCGCATGGCGCCGATTGCGGTCGACCTCGCGCCGCTGCTGGCCCCCGCGTTGGCCGGCCATGACGTCGGCCTGATCAGCGAAGCCGGCCTGCCCGCGGTGGCCGACCCCGGCGCGGCGCTGGTGGCCACGGCGCACCGGCTGGGCGTCGCGGTGCGCCCGCTCGCCGGGCCCAGCTCGCTGATGCTTGCCCTGGCCGCCAGCGGGCTCAATGGCCAGAGCTTCGCCTTTGTCGGCTACCTGCCGACCGACGCTGCCGAGCGCGCAGCCCGCGTGCAGGCCTTGCAGCAGCAATCGCGCCGCGAGCGCCAAACGCAAATCGCGATCGAGACGCCCTACCGCAACGCCGCGCTGATGGCCGCTCTGCTGGAAGCCCTGCATCCGCAGACGCAACTGTCGGTGGCCTGTGGCCTCACGCTGCCAGCCGGCTGGTGCAGCACACGCAGCGTGGCGCAATGGCGCGCTCAGCCGCCCGCCTTCGACGACAAACACCTACCCGCGGTCTTCCTGTGGCTGGCGCCATGACGCCCAGCGGGTCAGCACCGCACCCAGCAACAGCCCGGCGCCGTCGGCCAGCACATCGGCCGACGATGCGTCGCGTGTGGTGGTGAAAAAGCCTTGCGCCAGTTCGATGCCGACACCGAACAGCAACAAGCCCAGCCCGAGCAGCCAGGCGGGCGTCAGACGGGCGCGATCACCACAGCACCACAGCAGCGTGAAGAAGGCCAGGTGCAACAGCTTGTCGGCACCGTTGAACCAATTTTCCGGCCACACCCCCGTGCCCAGCGGGCGCAGCGCCAGGGTCAGACCGGTGACCATCACCACCGCCAGCAAGCAGCGCCACACGGTGGCGCGGCGCCAGCTCAAACCTTGGCGCCGCCCAGCAGTGCGGCGACCTTGCGCTTGGGCTTGATGTTGGGCGACAACGCCCGCGTGCTGGACACAGCGGTCTTCGGCGCCGGCTCCCACGCGGCCGCGGCGGCGGTGGCGGGCGGTTCGTAGGGCCGGTCGAAGAACGGATCGGCCGCCGACGCAGGCGCGCGGCGCTCGTAGCTTCGCTGCGGCGGCGCCACGGCACGCTCCTCGCGCGTCTCGCGAACCGCGGGCTCGTCGTCGGCACGCGGGCGCGGGCGGCGCGGGCGCTCATCGTCGAGGTCGAACGGCTCAAGCTCGATCTTGCTCTTGATCAGCTTTTCGATGTCAGACACCAGCCGCGTGTCGTCGCGCGTGACCAGGGTGACGGCCAGGCCGGACGCGCCGGCGCGTCCGGTGCGGCCGATGCGGTGGATGTAGTCCTCGGCGTTGAACGGCACGTCGAAATTGAACACCCCCGGCAAGTCGACAATGTCCAGGCCGCGCGCGGCCACGTCGGTGGCCACCAGCAACTCGACCTCGCCGGCCTTGAACGCGGCCAGCGCTTTCAGGCGTTCGTCCTGGCTCTTGTCGCCGTGCAGTGCCTGTGTCTTCAGCCCGTCGCGCTCGAACGAGCGGGCCAGGCGCGCCGCGCCGAGCTTGGAGTTGACGAAGATCAAGGCCTGCGTCAACCCCCGGGTCTTCAACAACTGGCGCACCACCGCGCGCTTGTCGTCGTCGGTGACACTGTAAAAGCGCTGCTCGACATTGGTGGCGGTGGCGTTGGGCCGTGCCACCTCGACCAGCACAGGGTCCTGCAGGTAACTGTTGGCCAGCTTCCTGATCTCGGGCGAGAAGGTGGCCGAGAACAGCAGCGTCTGGCGCTCCTTGGGCAGGTACGACAGGATGCGCTGCAAGTCGGGCAGGAAGCCGATGTCGAGCATGCGGTCGGCCTCGTCGAGCACCACGTACTCGACTTGGTTGAGCACGCAGTTCTTGGCCTCGATGTGATCGAGCAGGCGACCCGGCGTGGCTACCAGCACCTCGACGCCGCCTTTCAAGACCAGCGTCTGCGGCTTCATGTCGATGCCGCCGAAGACCACGGTCGAGCGCAGCAGCGTTTGCTTGGCATAGGTCTTGACGCTGTTGGCCACCTGGTCGGCCAACTCGCGCGTCGGCGTGATCACCAGTGCGCGCACCGGGTGGCGAGCCGGTGACATGCTGGCGTTTTCGTGGCGCAGCATCTTCTGCAACAGTGGCAGCGTGAAGGCGGCCGTCTTGCCGGTGCCGGTTTGCGCCGCGCCCATCACGTCGCGGCCGTCGAGCACGATCGGGATCGCCTTGGCCTGGATCGGCGTCATCGCGGTGTAGCCGGAATCGGCCACCGCGCGCAGCAGCTTCGGGTCGAGCGGGAGGGTGTCGAAGCGGACGGGCGCAGGGGCTGCGGCAGCGCCGGTCGGGGTGTCGGGCAAGGCTAGTGGGGTTTCGGTGATCACCCCGGATTATCCCTTGTCCCTACTTCCTGCGCCGCAGCAGCAGCCAGCGCGGCGCCTTGAAGCGCACGATGCGCCAGTACAGCAGCACGTAGGTGATGGCGAACAAGCCGATGAAAGCAGCCTGGATGGCGGTGCTGTCGAACCACAGCACGGCCGGCACGACCGACAGCGAGCACAGCATCCAAAGGTAGGGCGACGTCATCGAGTTGCGCCGCGTCAGGTCGCGCGCGCTGCGCTCGCCCGCCGCCCAGCGCATGAAGCGCCGGTAGATCAGGCTGTGCAGGTGTGCGCCATCGGGCATGCCCACCGGGACGCCACGCAGCCATTTGCGGCGGTAGATCGAAAACAGGGTCTCGAACACCGGGTAAATGCACAGCAGCAGCGGGAACATCGGCGACACGCCGGGGTTGCGGTGCAGCAGCAGGATGGCCAGCTCGGCGACGTAAAAGCCGAGAAAGTACGCGCCCCCGTCACCCAGGAAGACCAAGCCGGCGGGGAAATTCCAGACGAAGAAGCCGAGCACGGCACCGACCCCCGCCAACGCCAGCAGCGCGATCAGCCGGTCATCGACCGCGAAGGCGACATACGCCAGGCCGATGAGCATGATCACCACGCACATCGAGGCCAGACCGTTGAGGCCGTCGATGATGTTGACGGCATTGGCCACGCCTGCAACGACGAACATGGTGACCAGCAGCGCGCCCATCGGGAACGCGACGACCCAGTCGACGCCCGGGATATCGGTGCGGGTGATCACCGCCTGGACCAGCCAACCCGCGAGGGCGGCCGACACCGCCGTCAGGAACAGGCGCCGGCGCGGGCTCTGCGTCTTGGTCAGGTCTTCGGCAATGCCGCCGCCGAATGCGGGCACTGCACATGCCAGGAATGACGCCACCCAGGATGCTGCCGCGGGTTCGCGCCAGGCAAGAGCCACCGCGCCAGTCACGACGCCAAGGAAGATACCCACGCCTCCGATGCGGGGCACCGAGTGGGCATGGAACTTCTGCGGCCCGGACAGGTCGTGGTCGCCGACCATGCGCTGCAGCCCCTTGGCCGCACGCACGACCCACAGGGTGACCAGGAAAGAAACGGCGAACGCCGAAACGAGCAGCAGCATCGGCGGCAGTTTAGCCAGCCGAGTGGCTGTCGCGCCACGCCGAGCGCGGGCTAGAATCGCGCGCCGCTGTAGTAGGGCAGCGCATCAGCGCCGCCTGCTTGTCGCGCGGCGTGCCGCGCGAATGCCCTGTCGCGCGGCGTGCCGCGCGAGTGCCCTCCACGCCGCCATCTCCATGCCCATGAGTGATCACGCCACCGACTGCACCGAATTCGCGCCACAGCGCACCCCTGCGTGGCGCGGTCGCACAGTGGCCGCCTGGTTCATCGCAAGCGCGAGTCTCGTGGGCGCGATGACGGCTCACGCACAACCCTCGACGCTGGCGACAGACGCGCAGGGCGCGCCGGCCGGTGGGCCGATTCGGCTGCGTCAGCCCGGTGCGGCGACGCCAACGCAGCCTTCGATGCCCTCACAGGTGCCCGCCAATGCCTTACCCGCGGTGCCTGCAACCGCCGCCAAAGCAGTGCCGAGCGAATTCGAAGTCTTCGTCCAGCACCTGACCGCGCCGCACGAGATCCGCCGCTTCGGCGCCGAGTTGATGACCCCCGCGGACGACGCCGCAACGGCCGAAGCTGCCGAGACGATGCCGCTGGTGCCGCCTGATTACCTGATCAAGCCCGGCGACGAGATCCTGCTGACCTTGTGGGGCTCGGTCGACGCCGACCTGCGCCTGCAGGTCGACCGCAGCGGCCGAGTCAGCATCCCGCGTGTCGGCCCGGTGTTGCTGTCGGGCGTGCGCTATGCCGACCTGCCGGCGACGATCAGCCAGCGCGTGTCGCACGTGTTTCGCAACTTCCAGTTGAGCGTGTCGCTCGGCCAGTTGCGCGGTCAGCGCGTGTACGTGACCGGCTTCGTGGCCAAGCCCGGCAGCTACAACGTGAGCAGCCTGGCCACGGTGGTCCAGGCATTGCTCAAGGCCGGCGGGCCGTCGGCGGCCGGCAGTTTCCGCAACATCGAGATCAAGCGCGGCAACCAGCGTGTGGCCGGCTTCGACCTCTACGACCTGCTGCTCGGTGGCGACCGCAGCGCGGACCGCATGTTGCAGGGCGACGACGTGATCCACGTCGGACCGGTGGGCACCCAGGTGGCGCTGATCGGCAGCGTCAACCGCGCTGCGATCTTCGAGTTGAAGCCCGGCGAAACGGTGGCCGACCTGCTGCGCATGGCCGGTGGGTTTTCTGCCGTCGCCGATCGCTCGCGCCTGGCGGTCGAGCGACTCGACGACCGCGCCACCGTGCGCATCGTGCAGTTGGCTTTGCCGGCCGCGAACAACGCGGCCCTGGCCAACGGTGACGTGCTGCGCGCCTTCAGCGCCGTCGACTCTGCCTTGCCGGTGCAGCGCCAGAACAAGCGCGTGAGGATCGAAGGTGAAGTGCTGCGGCCGGGTGAATACGTCCTGCCACCCGAAACGTCGATCACCGACGCGCTGGCGGCCGCCGGTGGCCTGACCGACAAGGCCTATGTGTATGGCACCGAGTTCAGCCGCGAGAG
>JANMSR010000134.1:0-1683 GCA_031389565.1 Burkholderiales bacterium | reverse complement strand
GATCGGATGGGCCGGCGTGTCACCGCTCGCGCACTTCGAGCACGTAGCCCATGCCGCGCACGGTGTGCAGCAGCACGCGGTCGAACGGCTGGTCGAGCTTGCCGCGCAGCCGCCGCACTGCCACCTCGATGACATTGGTGTCGCTGTCGAAGTTCATGTCCCAGACCTGCTCGGCGATCTCGGTGCGCGACAGCACCTGGCCTTGTCGCCGCAGCAGCAGCGCGAGCAGCGCAAACTCTTTGGCGGTCAGGTCCAGGCGTTGTCCGGCGCGTGTGGCCTTGCGGCGCAGCAGGTCCAGCTCGAGGTCGGCCAGGCCGAGCACCGAAGGCTCGGCCGCATCGCGCTGCACACTGCCTCGGCGCAACAGCACCTGCACCCGGGCCAGCAGCTCGGAGAACGCAAACGGCTTGACCAGGTAGTCGTCCGCACCGCTCTGCAGACCGCGGACACGGTCCTCCACCCTGACGCGCGCGGTCAACATCAGCACCGGCGTCTGCTGGGCCTGACGCAGTGCCGCCAGCACGCCCAGGCCGTCGATGCCGGGCAGCATGCCGTCGAGCACGACCAGGTCATAGGCACCCTGCATCGCCAGGTGCAGCCCGTCGACGCCATCGTGCGCCACATCGACCGCATGGCCGGCCTCGGTCAGGCCCTTGCGCAGGTACTCGGCCAGCTTGACTTCGTCCTCGATTACCAACAGTTTCATGCGCCCATTGTCGGATCGCGCCGCGCACGCGCGGATGACAAATTTGTCATCTTCCGGTGGGTGTCTCGTCGGCATCGAGTTCCTACAGTCTGCACCGTGCTGCCCCCATGCCGAGGCGCGGGGGCAGCAGCCAGGAACCGATTTCCCTCACCACCAAAGGATGAACCTCATGAATGTCCGCAAGTCTGCCCTGACCGCCACGCTCGCAGCCACGCTGCTGCTGCCCGGCCTGTCGCTGGCCAACATGGTCTGGCACCCTGCCAGCAACGACGCCGGCTACACCTTCAATCCGAATCACGTCATGACGAGCACCCGCACCCGGGCCGAAGTGCAACGCGAGGCCATTCAGGCAACGCGAGACGGCCAGTGGCGCTGCCTGACCAGCGAGCGCGGCGCATGTGCACCGGAGCGCACGCCCGGCCCCGGCAAGACGCGCGAGGAGGTGAAACGGGAACTGCTGAGCCTGTCGGCCGCCGACAGGCAGCGCCCGCAGGCGCTGGGCGGCGGCCAGTAATCGGGCCGTTGCTACACTCGAACTCATGCGTCGAATCGCGCTCATCCTGCTGATGGCATTGCTACCGCTCCAATCAATCTGGGCTGCGGCGACCCATGCCTGTCCGCATGAGCGCGTGTCTGCCGGCAAGCAGGTCGCCGACCCTGCACATGAGCACGCGCATGAGCGAGCGCATGAACACGCAGTGACCGCTGCCGTCGCAGACGACATGTCGGCAGACACGGACGGCAACCCGGGCAGCACCGCCGGCTCGACCTGCCATGGTCAGGGCAGCGCCGCGGTCTTCGCCGACGGTCTCGTCGCGCTGGTGCCTACGGCGGCGGGCATCGTGCCCAGCCCCTACGCGCGCTTCGTCGCCGACCGCTTCCTCGAAAGCCCCCTGCGCCCGCCTGTGCTGCAACGCGCCTGAAGTTGCGGCGTGGGGTGGCGGGCGTTCCGACACGCGCGGTTGGCGCGCCACCTC
>JANMSR010000090.1:0-4926 GCA_031389565.1 Burkholderiales bacterium | reverse complement strand
ACCGTGACGTTGAGTGCCGGCAGGTTGAGCGCCAGCCGGCCGCCGAGCGCTTCACGCGAGGCTTCGTAGACGGCGATCAGGCCCTCGACCGTGCGCGCCGGCGACGACACCGGGTGCGACACGCTCGCGTCCACCGGGCAGGCCGCGTCGACACCGGCCAGCGGCTCGCGGATGATGCCGCTGAAGAACGACGACGCAGCGGCGTTGGGCTTGCCCGGGCGCACGGTCACGGTCATCAGCCGCGCGGCGCGGCCGTCGACGAAACCCTTGCGCGTGCAATCGGCGATCAACTGTTCGCACATCAGCTTTTGCGTGCCGTACGAGGTTTGCGGCGCGGGCAGGGTGTCGTCGGCCACCACCTCGGGCAGGGGCCGGCCGGGGTCCGGGCCGAACACGGCCACCGAACTGGAGAATACGAACCGCGGTTGGTTGCCGGCCAAGCGCAGTGCATCGAGCAGCGCGCGCGTGGTGTCGAGGTTCGATCGCATGCCCAGCTCGAAATCGAGCTCGCATTCGCCCGACACCGCCGAGGCGAGGTGGAACACGCCGTCGAAGCGCTCGCGGCCCAGCGCGGCGCATAGCTCGAGCAGGGCTCCCGTGCGCGCGCTCACGCGGGGGTCCGCGAGCAGGTCGGCCGGTGGCGTGTACTGGTCGGCGAGCACCAGCGCTTCGATGCGTAGGCCGGCGAGCGTGCCCGACCTTTTGTCGTTGGCGAGCAGGGTGCGTGCGAGCCGCGCGCCGACGAAGCCGGCGCCGCCGGTGATGAGCAGCTTCATGTTTGCCTTGTCCGGTAGGGTTGGAACCAGGCCAGGCCGGCGGACGTGCCGGCGGGTGTCGTGTCACGAGGGCGGTACTCGGCGCCGATCCAGCCCGTGTAGCCCAGGCGGTCGATCAGCTCGAACAGGTAGCGGTAGTTGATCTCGCCGAGATCGGGCTCATGGCGCTCTGGCACGCCGGCAATCTGCAGGTGACCGACCGCGCCGCCGGGCAGGTAGCGTTCGATCTTTTTCGCCAGATCGCCTTCGACGATCTGGCAGTGGTACAGATCCATCTGCACCTTCAGGTTGGCCGCACCGACTTCGGCCACGACCGCGTGCGCCTGGTCCTGCCGGTTCAGAAAGAAGCCGGGGATGTCGCGGCTGTTGATCGGCTCGATCAGCAGCTCAACGCCGTGCGGTGCGGCCTGCGCCGCCGCCCACGCAAGGTTGCGGATGTAGGTGGCGCGCAGCGTTTCGCGCTCGCTGCCGGCCGGCGCCAGGCCGGCCATCACGTGCACGCGTGGGCAACGCAGCGCAGCCGCATACGCGAGCGCCTGATCGATGCTGCGCTCGAACTCGTCTTCACGGCCGGGCAGGCAGGCCATGCCGCGTTCGCCGCGGTCCCAGTCGCCGGGCGGGGCGTTGAACAGCACCTGTTGCAGGCCGTGGTCGCTCAGGCGGGCTGCGAGCTCACCGGCCGCGAAGGCGTACGGGAACAGGTACTCGACGGCGGCAAAGCCGTCGGCCGCGGCGGCGGCG
The DNA here is from genome assembly GCA_031389565.1 of Burkholderiales bacterium. Classification (GTDB taxonomy): domain Bacteria; phylum Pseudomonadota; class Gammaproteobacteria; order Burkholderiales; family Burkholderiaceae_C; genus CADEEN01. Next base: position 3,409 of record JANMSR010000090.1, on the reverse strand, counting down.
AAGCGGTCGAGGAAGGCATGCTCGTTGTAGAGCATCGACAGGTTGGCGGCAAAGCGCGGCATTGCAATGTCCTCACCAGGCAGCGCCGAACTGCGCGCGCAGCTCAGCCAGTTGTTGTTCGTCGAGTGGCGCGGGCTTCGGGTTCGTCATCAGCCACAGCCGCGCCGTCTCTTCGAGTTCTTCGAGCACGGCCATCGCGGCGGCGGGCGACTCGTGCCAGACCACCGGCCCGAGGCGGTCGAGCAGCACCGCGCGGATCGGCGTGCCGCGCGCGCGCGCGGCCGCGATCAGCGCCGTGACCTGCTTTGCGACTGCAGGATCACCGGGCCGGCGGTACGTCACCAGCGGCACATGGCCGACCTTCATCACGAAATACGGCGTGATCGGTGGCAGCACATCGGCTTGACTCCACACCCCCGCCAGCGTCAGCGCCACCAGGTGCGTGCTGTGGGTGTGAATCACGCAGCGCGCGCTGGGCTCGGCGGCGTAGATCGCGCGGTGCAGGGCGAGCGTCTTGCTGGCCTGGTCGCCGTCCTGTTGCACGCCGGCCTCGTCGATGAAGGCCAGGCGTGCGGTGTCGAGGAAGCCGAGGCAGGCGTCGGTGGGTGTGATCAAAAAGCCGTCATCGACCCGCGCGCTGAGGTTGCCCGCAGTGGCGTGGACGTAGCCGCGCGAAAACAGCGAACTGCCGACGCGACAGAGCTCATGGCGCAGCAGATCGCTCATCAGGCAACCTACGCGCTGCGCGCTTTGGTATTCGCCTTTCGGGCGGCCGGGCAGGCTCATGACACCATCGCCAGGGCCTTGGCGAAAAAATCGACGCTGCCGAAGTTGCCCGACTTCAGTGCCAGCAGCAGCGGCCGGCCCTCGGCCTGGGTCCAGGGCACGCCCGGGTCGATCGACGCGCCGACACGCAGGCGCAGGACTTGCAACGCCTGCACGACGGCGCCCGAGGTTTCGCCGCCGGCGACCACGAAGCGGCGCACGCCCTGTTGCTGCAGGCCCGCGGCGACGTCGGCCAGGCAGGCTTCGACCAGCGCACCGGCACGTTCGACGCCGAGCTGCTGTTGCGCGGCCTTCACCGTCTGGGCATCGGCCGTCGCATAGACCAGCACGGGCCCCTGCGCCAGTTGCGACGCGGCCCAGGCCAGGGCTTGCGCGGCCAGCGGCGCGCCTTCGGCCAGCGCCAGCGCGTCGATACGCAGGGCGGGCCGGCCGGCTTGCAGCCAGTGCTGCACCTGGGCATTGGTGGCGCTCGAGCAGGATCCCGACAACACCGCGGCGTGGCCACCCACCGCGGGCAGGGCGGCGACGCGCGCATCGGGCTGCAACCAGCCGCGCGCGGCGTAGGCCGCGGGCAGGCCGAGCGCGAGGCCCGAGCCGGCCACCAGCAGGGGCAGGTCGGCAAAGGCAGCGCCCAGGCTGCGCAGGTCGTCGTTGTCGATCGCATCGGCGATGGCGATGCGCACGCCCTCGGCCCGCAAGGCGGCGCAACGCGCGGCCACGGCATCGAGGCCGGCGGCGACGGCATCGTGGCCCAGCAGACCGACGCGCAAGGCCGTCTGCGCCTGCAGCCAGCGCACCAGGTTGGCGTCGGTCATCGGCGTCAGCGGGTGCTCGCGCATGCCCGAGTCCGACAGCAGCAGGTCGCCGACGAACAGGTGCCCGCGGTAGACGCTGCGACCGTTCTCGGGGAAGGCCGGGCAGGCGATCGCGATGTCGGCGCCGTGCGTGGCCTTCAAGGCCTCGGCCACCGGGCCGATTTTGCCGCGCGGCGTCGAGTCGATGGTCGAGCTTTCCTTGAAATAAAAACGCCGGCAACCGGCGCCTCGCAGGTGCGCCAGCGCGGACTGTGCATCGCGCACGGCCTCGGCCACCGGTGCGGTGCGCGACTTCAGCGCCACCACCACCGCGTCGGCATCGAGCGCAGTGTCGCGCCCTGTCGCGTCCTCTGGTACGCCGATCGACAGCAGCGTGTCCATGCCGGCCTGCACCAGCATGCCGGCGACGTCCGTCGCGCCGGTGAAGTCGTCTGCAATGACGCCGAGGATGGGCCGCTTCATTGTCTTGCGCGCGCCGCCTTCTTGGCCGGCCTGATCACGCCGCTGGTCACAAGCCGCTTTTCGCCATTCAGATGGTGTTGCGTTGCGGCCCGGCGCGCCGCTCGTTCGTCGCCGGCGGCAACGGCGTCGACGATGGCGCGGTGTTCGCGCCGCACCTGTTCCATGAAATCTGCGCGCATCGACTCATAGCCTTTGGTCACGGTCATCGCGTCGCGCAGATAGGCCTCGAGGATGCCCAGCAGACGCACGAACTGCGGGTTTCCGGTCGCCTCGCCGATGGCGCGGTGGAAGGCCAGGTCTTCCTCGACGCCGAGCTCGCCGGCGTCGGTGGCGGTGTCGATGGCGGCCATCGCGCGCTTCAACTGCGCCAGTTGGGCGCGCGTGACACGTTTGGCGGCCAGCGCCGCCATTTCGCCCTCGATCACGCGACGCAGCTCGACCATCTGCACGACAGCGTCGATCGACTCCAGCACCTTGGGGTCGAAGGCCAGCGCGCGGTGCGCGGGCGGTGCGGTGGCGAACACACCGGAGCCCTGGCGCGAGCGCACCAGTCCCTGCGATTTCAACTGGTGCACGGCCTCGCGCACGACGGTGCGCGACACGCCGTAGGCCGCGCCAAGCTGCTGCTCGGTGGGCAGGCGGTCGCCGGGCTTGAGCGCACCGCCGTCGATCTGTTCGGCGATGCGAACGGCCAGCCGGTCGGACAGACGCTCGGCAACCAGTCGCGACGGGCTCGGCGGGGCAGGCGCGGGCAGATTCAGCATGGTGATCGGGTCATCATACAAATTGCAAACTCCTTGTTCCCCCCGGTTTGCCCTGATGGCGCACGCGCCGCGGCGTGCCGATACTGCGGCGGCGTCGCCGTGCGGCTCGTCTGCGCGCTGGCTCGCCTTCTTCATGGACAGGTTTCCCACAGCAATGGCCAGTGTCACTATCCAGTCGGTCAAGAAACGATTCGGTACGGTCGAGATCCTGCACGGCGTGGACATCGACATCGCCGACGGTTCGTTCACGGTGCTGGTCGGGCCGTCGGGCTGCGGTAAGTCGACGCTGCTGCGAATGATCGCCGGGCTCGAGGAGATCAGCGGCGGCGAAATCCGCATCGGCAACAAGATCGTCAACGACGTGCCGCCGAAGCAGCGCGACATTGCCATGGTGTTCCAGAACTACGCGCTGTATCCGCACATGACGGTGCAGCAGAACATGGCGTTCGCGCTGATGCTGGCCAAGCTCGACAAATCGGCCATCGACGCCAAGGTCGGCCGCGCCGCCGAGATCCTCGGCCTGACGACGCTACTCGAGCGCTACCCGCGCCAGCTCTCGGGCGGGCAGCGCCAGCGCGTCGC
>JANMSR010000083.1:0-6092 GCA_031389565.1 Burkholderiales bacterium | reverse complement strand
GCCGCGCTTGTAGTTCTTCTCGGTCGAGATGAACTCCTTGCCGTAGCTCCAGTGGCGGTAGTTCACCGGCATGCCGACGCTGGCGTAGGCGTCCATCATCTGCTCGGCGGTGATGACCTCGAGCTGGTTCGGGTAGGTGTCCAGCCCGAAGCGTGCCGCCGTTTCGCGGATCACGCGGTGGTACTCCTCGATCAGCTCGAAGCTCCAGTCGCTCGGCGCCGGCAGCCGCTCTGCCGGCCGCGGCCCGGGCGACATCGGTTCGCGCAGCGCTTTGATTTTCTTCTTGGTCATCAGGCAGACTCCGCGCTACGCGCTGCGATTTCGCCCTTGGGGCGGCCCGGCGTGCTCATCAGGCTACCTTCGCGCTGCGCGCTTCGGTATTCGCCCTTGGGGCGGCCCGGCGTGCTCATGCCGCGCGAGCCTCCGCGCCTTCCTTCTTGAACAGGTCGCGGAACACCGGGTAGATTTGCGCGGCTTCGGTCGCCTTGCGCATCGCGAACTGCGGCGCCACACCGACCAGTTGTGCGTACTCCTGCCACAGGTTCTGCACTTCGTCGGCCACCTGCACGTAAGCGAAGTAACGCGTCAGCGGCAGGATCTTCTCGGCCAGCAACTCGCGGCAGCGGCCGCTGTCGTGGTGCCAGTTGTCGCCGTCGCTGGCCTGCGCGCCATAGATGTTCCACTCGCTCGGGCTGTAGCGCGCGCGGATGATTTCTTCCATCAGCACCAGCGCGGAGGACACCACCGTGCCGCCGGTTTCGGTGGCGTGGAAGAAGTTCTGCTCGTCGACTTCCGCGGCCTGGGTGTGGTGGCGGATGAAGACGATGTCGATCTTGTCATAATGCCGCGTCAGGAACAGGTACAGCAGGATGAAGAAGCGCTTGGCCAGGTCCTTGCGGCCTTCGTCCATCGAGCCCGACACGTCCATCAGGCAGAACATCACCGCCTTGCTGGTCGGCACCGGCACACGCACGCGGTTGCGAAAGCGCAAGTCGATCGGGTCGAGGAAGGGGATGCGTTTGACGCGAGCGCGCAACTCGGCGATGCGCGCTTCGAGCACGGTGATCTTGATGCGCGTTGCGGCGTCGCCGATGGGGGCATCGCGCAGCAGCGCTTCGAGTTCTTCCTCTAGCTCGCGCAATTCGCGTCGGGCTTCGGCGCCGATCGCGATGCGGCGGCCGATCGCGCCGCGCATCGATCGCACCACGTGCAGATTCGTCGGCGTGCCGTCGCTGGTGAAACCGGCGCGGTGGCTCTTCCATTCCGGCGTCTCGGCCAGTTGCGTGCGTACCAGGTGCGGCAGCGCCAGGTCTTCGAAGAAGACCTGCATGAACTCTTCCTTCGACAGCGTGAAGGTGAAGTCGTCTTCGCCTTCGCCCGAGTCGCTGGCCTGGCCCTTGCCCTTGCCGCCCTGGCCGCCCTTCGGCCGCTCGATGCGATCGCCGCGCACGTACTCACGGTTGCCGGGGTGGACCATCTCGCGCGTGCCACCGGGGCCATGGTGGAACACCGGCTCGGAAATGTCCTTCTTCGGGATCGTGATGTCTTCGGCGCGCTCGATGTCGCGGATGCCGCGGCCATCGATCGCGCGCTTGACTGCCTCGCGGATCTGCCCCTTGTAGCGGCGCAGGAATCGCTCACGGTTGCCGATCGACTTGTTCTTGCCCGAAAGGCGGCGATCGATAATGGACTGCAACACGCTGTTGCCCTCAACTCGACTTGCGTACTCTCAAATACCACTCGCACAGCAGCCGCACCTGCTTGGAGGTGTAGCCCTTGGCCACCATGCGGGTGACGAAATCTTCGTGCTTCTTGGCCTCGTCGGCGCTGGCCTTGGCATTGAAGCTGATCACCGGCAACAGCTCTTCGGTGTTCGAGAACATTTTCTTCTCGATCACCGTGCGCAGCTTCTCGTAGCTGGTCCAGACCGGGTTGTTGCCCTGGTTGTTGGCGCGTGCCCGCAGCACGAAGTTGACGATCTCGTTGCGGAAGTCCTTCGGGTTGGCAATCCCGGCGGGCTTTTCGATCTTCTCCAGTTCGGCGTTCAGCGCGCCGCGGTCGAAGACCTCGCCGGTGTCGGTATCGCGGTACTCGTGGTCCTGGATCCAGTAGTCGGCGTAGGTGACATACCGGTCGAAGATGTTCTGGCCGTACTCGCTGTAGCTCTCCAGGTAGGCGGTCTGGATTTCCTTGCCGATGAACTCGGCGTAGCGCACGCCCAGGTGCTCCTTGATGAAGCCGAGGTACTTGTCCTCGAGTTCCTTGGGGAACTGCTCGCGCTCGATCTGCTGCTCGAGCACATACATCAGGTGCACCGGATTGGCCGCCACTTCCTGGCTGTCGAAGTTGAAGACCTTGGAGATGATCTTGAACGCGAAGCGTGTCGAGATGCCGCTCATGCCTTCGTCGACGCCCGCGTAGTCACGGTACTCCTGGTAGCTCTTGGCGCGCGGGTCGGTGTCCTTCAGGTTCTCACCGTCATAGACCTGCATCTTCGAGTACAGCGATGAATTCTCCGGCTCCTTCAGGCGCGTCAACACCGCGAACTGACTCATCATCTTCAACGTGCCCGGCGCGCACTTGGCCTCGGCCAGCGACGAGTTGCGGATCAGCTTCTCGTAGATATGCACCTCTTCGCTGACGCGCAGGCAGTACGGCACCTTGACGATGTAGATGCGGTCGAGGAAGGCCTCGTTGTTCTTGTTGTTGCGAAACGCCTTCCACTCGCTCTCGTTGCTGTGCGCCAGCACGATGCCATCGAACGGGATCGCGCCGAAGCCCTCGGTGCCCTTGTAGTTGTTTTCCTGGGTGGCCGTGAGCAGCGGGTGCAGCACCTTGATCGGCGCCTTGAACATCTCGACGAATTCCAGCAGCCCCTGGTTCGACAGGCACAGCCCGCCCGAGTAGCTGTAGGCATCGGGGTCGTCCTGGGCATAGGTTTCGAGCTTGCGGATGTCGACCTTGCCGACCAGGCTCGAAATGTCCTGGTTGTTTTCGTCGCCGGGCTCGGTCTTGCTGATGCCCACTTGCTTCAAGATCGACGGATGGCGCTTGGCGACCTTGAACTTGCGGATGTCGCCGCCGAACTCTTCGAGCCGCTTGACGGCCCAGGGCGACAGGATGCGTTGCAAGTAGCGCCGCGGGATGCCGTATTCCTTTTCCAGGATCGGCCCGTCTTCGACCAAATCGAACAGGCCCAGCGGCGACTCGTTGACCGGTGAGCCCTTGATGGCATAGAACGGCACGTCCTGCATCAATTGCTTCAGCCGCTCGGCGATCGAGCTCTTGCCGCCGCCGACGGGGCCGAGCAGATACAGGATCTGCTTTTTCTCTTCCAGCCCTTGCGCTGCATGGCGAAAGTACGACACCACCTGCTCGATGGAATCTTCCATGCCGTAGAACTCGGCGAAGGCCGGGTAGCGCTTGATGACCTTGTTGGCGAACAGGCGCGACAGCCGCTGGTCATTGCGCGTGTCGACCGTTTGCGGATCGCCGATGGCCTTCAACATGCGCTCGGGCGCGGTGGCGTAGGCCAGCGGGTTGCGCTTGCACTCGGCGAGAAAGTCCTCTAGCGAGAGCTCCTCTTCACGGGTGCGCTCGAAGCGCGCGGTGAAACTGCTGATGACGTCCATGTGCGGAGCTCCTGGTAAGGACTCGGCACCCGCAAGCAATTTGCCTGCCGGTGTCTGGGAAGTTCTGATGCAGTCCCGGCTTGACGGGCCCAGGCGGCATCAGAGCTTTCCGATCCTCGAGCACATGGTGTGCGTGCTATCTTGATCGCAGCATCGCGCAGTCAGCACCGGCCTATGGGCTGAGATGCGGCGCTTTTCGCCCACATTTCACACCCCAGGCCCCACGCTGGCGTTCAACGTGCCGCGCCGACCGACGGCTGACGCAGCGTGTGCTGTTTTTAGTTCGGTGCAGCGTGGCTGGCAAGCCCCATTGCAGGTGGTGTTGCTCACATCCCAATGATCCTGCTGCGGCGCCGGAAGTTCCGGCGCCGCGAACGTCAGCCATCAATCAGCTCCGGGTCCCAGGCGTGCACGGTCTGTTGTTGTTCGCCGAGCTTGTCGATGAACACGCGCATCTTGTCGCCCGCTTTCAGGAATACCGGGTTCGGCTTGATGCCCAGGCCCACGCCAGGCGGCGTGCCGGTGGTGATCAGGTCGCCGGGCTCGAGGGTCATGAAGCGGCTCAGGTAGCTGACGATTTCGGCGGCGCCGAAGATCATCGTCCGGGTGCTGCCGTTCTGGTAGCGGTGGCCGTTGACTTCGAGCCCCATCGACAGGTTCTGCGGGTCACCCACTTCATCGGTCGTGACCAGCCACGGGCCGATCGGGCCGAAAGTGTCGCAGCCCTTGCCCTTGTCCCACTGGCTGCCGCGTTCGAGCTGGTACTCGCGCTCGGACACGTCGTTGACGACACAGAAACCCGCCACATGCGCCAGCGCCTCGGCCTGCGACACATAGCGCGCGCGGCTGCCGATGACGATGCCGAGCTCGACCTCCCAGTCGGCCTTGACCGAGCCCTGCGGCAGTACCACGGCGTGGTTGCAGCCCACGGCGCAACTGGGGGTCTTCATGAAGACGATCGGCTCCTTGGGGATCGGCATGTTCGATTCGGCCGCGTGGTCGGCGTAGTTCAGGCCGATGGCGATGAATTTCGTCATCCCTGTCCACGGCACCGCCAGCGTGCCTTGAGGCACCACCGGCAGGGCACGGATGTCGAGCGCGCGCAGCGCGGCCAGCGCAGCGGGCGCCAGCGTGCCCGGCGTGATGTCGGGCAGCAGGGCCGAGAGGTCGCGCACCTGGCCTTGGGCGTCGAGCAGGCCCGGCTTCTCGTGGCCCCGGGGGCCGTGTCGCAGCAGTTTCATCTTTGTGTTTCCTCGGGGGGTGGATTCAGTTGGACCAGCCGCCGTCGATGACCTGGGCCGTGCCGGTCATGAACGCCGATTCGTCGCTGGCCAGGTATACGGCCAGCGCGGCGATCTCTTCGCTGCGGCCCAGGCGCCCCATCGGCTGGCGCGCGATGTAGCCGGCCTCGACCTGCGCCTGCGTCTGGCCGCTGGCCTGGGCGCCGGCGGCGATGCGCTCGCGCAGGCTCGGCGACTCGACCGTGCCGGGGCAGATGGCGTTGCAGCGGATGCCTTTGGCGACGAAGTCGGCCGCGACGGCCTTGGTCAGGCCGATCACCGCGGCCTTGGTCGCGCCATAGACAAAGCGGTTCGGGGCGCCCTTGATGCTGCTTGCCACCGAGGCCATGTTGATGATCGAGCCATGACCCTGGCCGCCATTGTTCGCCAACATGGCCGGCAGGAAGGCCTTGATCGTGCGGTACTGCGAACGCACGTTCAAGTCAAAACCGAAGGCCCATTCGTCCTCGCTGCAATCGAGCACCGTGCCGGCGTGCACGAAGCCGGCGCCATTGAACAGCACGTCGATGGCGCCGACCGCCTGCGCGGCTGCGCTGATCGCCGCTGCATCGGTCACGTCGAGCAGGCGCGTCGTGCAGCCGATCTCAGTGGCCAGGCTTTGCAGCAGTGCGGCATTGATGTCGGTGGCGATCACGCGCGCGCCTTCGCGCACGAAGGCCACGGCGGTGGCGCGGCCGATGCCCTGGCCGGCAGCGGTGATGAAGGCGGTCTTGCCTGCCAGGCGTTCCAAAGGGCTCATGGCGTCGTGTCTTTCAAGTCTGATTGTGCGTGGTCAAAGCGGTCGCCGGCACGCGATGAGGCCGACCCTCCCCGCCCCCAGAGGCAGAGGCAGCCAATGTCGCTGCGACGCCGCGGTCACGCAGACTTTGCAGCGCGGGCGCGAGCGCGTCAACCAGCCGCGCCTGACCGGCCAGGTCGCCGAACACCGGCGCGAACCGGGTGTAGCGCTCGGCGCGTGCGCGCGGCTCGGGCTGCAGCTCGGCGTCGCGGTGCAGCGCTTGCAGCGCGCCGGACTGCGGGTCGTCGATGGCGTAGCGCTGGCCGGCCTCGTCATGGCCGCGCAAGTGATGCAACCAGGCCGCGACGGCGAGCGCGAGCCGGGCGATCGGCGCGCCGGCCGCCAGTCGGTCGCGCACGGTGGCCAGCAGGCGCTGCGGGA
>JANMSR010000074.1:0-2528 GCA_031389565.1 Burkholderiales bacterium | reverse complement strand
TGTGGCCATCACTGCCGAGAATGCTCTCTCAGCCTTGCCTGCGGACGCATGCCGCGCGGGCGTGCGCTCACTTCGATTCGGATATGGTGGTTGCCGCACGCACCAAGGTGTCGCGCAACCAACGTTGGGCGCTGTCGTTCTCATGCCGCTGGTGCCAGAGCATGCTGACATCGATGCTCGGCAGCTGGAATGGCAGCGCGCGCACCGCCAGTTGCGGGGCGAAGCCGGTGGCCGGCACGAAGCTGCGCGGCAGCACGGTCAGCAGATCGGACTGGTGCACCACCGATCCGGCGGTGAAGAAGTTGCTCACAGTGATCATCACGCGGCGCTCGCGATCCAGGCTTGCCAGCGCTTCGTCGACAAAGCCGCGCGGGCGGCCGGCGAAGCTGACACGCAGATGGTCGGCGGCGCAGAAGGCATCGAGTGTCAACGCGCCGGGCTGCGCCAACGCGTGGCCCTGCCGCATCACGCACGTGTACTCGCAACCGTAAAGCGCTTCCAGGCGCAGCAGGCCGCCCTCGCCCTCGGCCGCCAGTGCCGCGCGGACGTCGGGGAAAAAGCCGAGGGCAATGTCGGCGTGACCCTGATCGAGCAGTGGGCGAGGGTCGCGCGAGGTCAGCGCCACGACACGCAGATGGACCCTCGCGTGTTCGGCTTGCAGGGCCCGCACCAGCACCGGCACGAACAGGGCTGCGGTCGCGTCGGCCATGGCCAGGGTGAAAGTGCGCGCGTCCGTGCGCGGCTCGAACCCCTGCGGCTCGAAGGCTTCCTGCAGGCTGTCGAGCGAGGCCCGCACCGTGGGCCACAGTGACTGCGCGTGTGCCGTCGGTGTCACGCCGCTCGAGCTGGGAACGAAGAGTTCTTCGTGCGTGGCCTCGCGCAGCCGGCGCAGCGCATTGCTCACGGCGGGCTGCGTCATCGCCAGGCGCGCCGCGGCGCGCGTGACGTTGCGTTCGACCATCACGACGTCGAAGACTTTCAACAGGTTCAGGTCGAGCGTGCGGAAATTGATCGAGGACCGGTTCATGGAGGCGAGCAATGGGCATTCGCGGCGGTGATGCCGGGATTCGGAATCACTATTGGCGCAGTGTAGGTGAAAACCCTAGTCTTCATGCGTGCGGGGCTGTCATGCCCGCCCAGCCGAAGAAAGGAAGTCGTCATCATGTCCAGTCTGCACATCCGGGTTCATGTCCCGCCCGCCGTTGCATCACCGCGCGGTGCGCAGTGGGCCGCCGCGGCCGCCCTGTGGGTTACGCGGCGCCTCGCGCCGCAGCCGACCGCCCACCCCCGCGGGCCTGAGGGGCGCGCCATGAGTGGCCATGCGACCTCACGCCCGGCGCAGGGGTGGGTCCACAGCCTCACCGAGGTCGACCGGGCACGGCCCGTGATGGCCGACCCCACCCCGCACACGACCGCCCTGGCCGCCAAGCACGAGGGCAGCATGGCGGCCCGCGCAGCACGGGCCTGGCGCTGGGCCGTGCGGCAGCTCGAGCGGCGGCGCGTGCAGCGGCTAGCGCAAACGCCGCAGGAACTGCGGGCCTGTGCGCGCAGCATCGAACAGACGATGCCGAATCTGGCCGCGGAGTTGCGCTCGTTCGCCGACAAAGGCTAGCGAAACGCGTACTTCGCGGTCAGCGCCAGCAGTGCCCCCCGCGGTGGCGCCGGCTCGAAGAAGCGGCGGTTGGCTTCGTTGACGATCACCGAGCCGGCGTAGCGGCGGTCGGCGGCGTTGTCGATGCGCAGCAGTTGCGTGAAGCTCCAATCGCCCACCGTCTGCGCCAGGCCGGCGCGCAGGTTGACGACGGTGCTGGCCGCTGCGCTGTCTTGGTTGGCGTCGTTGACGAACAGGCGGCCGACGTGCGCGACTTCGATCGCCGCGTTGAAGCCGCCCCAGGCCCGCGCCGGCGCGTAGGCCAGCTCGGCGAAGGCGCTGCGGTCGGGCGTGCCAGGCAGGCGGTTGCCGGCCGGCACCGGCACGGCGGTGGCGCCGCTGCCGCTGACGAAGGCGTCGCGGAAGCTCGCACGCAGGGCGGTCAATGCCAGCGTGGCGCGCCAGTCGCTGCCGATCGCGCCGACGTATTGCAGCTCGACCCCGCGGCGCTGGGTGCGACCGGCGTTCTTGAAGGTCGAGCGGCCACCGCTGTTGGTGTCGACGACGATTTCGTCCTCGGTGTCGATGTCGAACAGCGCCAGGTCGACCCGCTGCCCGGGCGTGAGTTTCCACTTCGCCCCGACTTCGGCGTGGCGGGAGCGCGAGGCGCGCAGCGCGGTGTTCAGGCCGGTGCCGACGGGGCGGTAGGCCAGCTCGGTGAAGGTCGGCGTTTCGAAGCCGCGGCCGGCGTTGGCGTAGAGGTTGAGCGACGGGCTCGCGCGCCAGGCGATGCCGAGCACCGGGTTGGTCGCGCGGTAGTCGACGCCGCCGCTGTCGTCGGGGTTACTGGGCAGCACGATGAAGTGGTCATCGCTCTCGAAACGCACGCGGCTGATGCGAACGCCGGCCGTGGCCGTGAGCCCGGCGCCGAATTCCC
>JANMSR010000013.1:0-1861 GCA_031389565.1 Burkholderiales bacterium | reverse complement strand
GCCGTGAGCGGGTGCGAATCAGCCAGATGCCGGCGGCCACGAGCGCGACGTAGTTCATGCCGATGAACCAAGGCGACGTCCATGCAATCCCATTAAAGCCGCGAAAGGAAATGGGATAGAAGATTGGTACCGCGTAGTAGTCGGACGAGTGGGTCGGCACGTCGATCGCGATATGCAGCCACCATCCCAGGAGCGGGTAAAGCATTACCGGCCGCCGCCACCATGCGACAAGCGAAACAACGCCCGCGATGATCACGCTGTGCATGACGCAATGGAGGTGATTCGCGGAGACGCTCACCCAGGCCACCTTAATCGGCTCTTGATCCGGATTGGCCGTGGCATAGGCGAGGAATTCGCCAAGGCTAATTTGACCAATGAGCACTCCCGCGAGAACCGGCAACATCTGAATAAGATCGGGCGCCAGCGTTAGCGCGACACCTGCCGCGAGCGTTCTTTTGGTCAGATGACCGCGTCGGCGCAGGACTTCGCCACCCGCCCAGGCCCACAATCCGTGCGCGAGAATGTCCATTTGGAACCTCAGAGGGATTCGCCAATTGCCGCTGGCGTGAGCGAGCTTAACCGTGACTGCCTAACAGCCGTCGGTCGCCGCATCAAGTAGTACGCCGCCGGGATCACGATCATCGACAGCAGCGGCGCGGTGATCATGCCGCCGACCATCGGCGCGGCGATGCGCTGCATCACTTCCGAGCCGGTGCCTTCGCCCCACATGATCGGAAACAGGCCGGCCAGGATCACCGCCACCGTCATCGCCTTCGGGCGCACGCGCAGCACGGCGCCGTCGCGAATCGCGTCCTGCAGATCGGCGTTGCTCGTCTTGCCCTCGGCGACGCGCGCGTCCCAGGCCTGTTTCAGGTACAGCAGCATGATGACGCCGAACTCGGCCGAGACACCCGCCAGCGCGATGAAGCCGACGGCCCCCGCGACCGACAGGTTGTAGCTCAGCAGCCAGAGCAGCCAGATGCCGCCGACCAGCGCGAAGGGCAAGGTCGCCATGATCAGCGCCGCCTCATCCAAGCGCCTGAAGGTCAGGTACAACAGCACGAAGATGATGAGCAGCGTGAACGGCACGACCACCTTCAGCTTCGCGGTGGCACGCTCGAGGAATTCGAACTGCCCCGACCAGGAGATCGAGTAGCCCGCCGGCAGCGCCACCTTCTCGCCGACGACGCGCTGCATCTCCTGCACCGCGCCGCGCAGGTCGCGGCCGCGGATGTCCACATACACCCAGCCCGACAGCCGTGCGTTCTCGCTGCGCAGCATCGGCGGGCCGTCGGTGATGCGGATGTCGGCCACGTCGGACAGCACGAGCCGCGCGCCGCGTTCGCTGACGATGGGCAGCTTGCGCAGCTTGTCCAGCGAGTCGCGCGTCTCGCGCGGATAGCGCATGTTGATCGGGAAGCGCTGCAGGCCCTCGACCGTCTCGCCGATGTTGTCGCCGCCCACCGCCGAGGTGATGATCGACTGCACGTCGGCGATGTTCATGCCGAAACGCGCTGCGGCATCGCGGTTGATGGTCACGTCCACGTAGCGGCCACCGGTCAGGCGTTCGGCCAGTGCGCTGCTCACGCCGGGCACGTCCTTCAACACCTTCTCGATCTCACCGGTCACCCGGTCAATCGTGACCAGGTCGGCGCCGGCGACCTTGACCCCCACCGGGCTCTTGATGCCGGTGGCGAGCATGTCGATGCGGTTGCGGATAGGCGGCACCCAGATGTTGGCCAGCCCCGGCACCTTGACGATGCGGTCGAGTTCATCCACCAGCTTGTCCTGTGTCATCCCGGCGCGCCACTCGCTCTTCGGCTTGAACTGGATCGTGGTCTCGAACATCTCCATCGGCGCC
>JANMSR010000030.1:0-10979 GCA_031389565.1 Burkholderiales bacterium | reverse complement strand
CTGGCGCGGGACGATCCGGCGCTGTTCGTACAGACCTACCCGCCGCCGGTGCTGATCGACGAAGTGCAGTACGCACCGCAGATCCTGCCGCACATCAAGATGGCGGTCGATGCCCGAGGCAAGTCCGGCGACTTCTGGTTGACAGGCTCGCAGCCGTTTCACTTGATGCACGGTGTGGCCGAATCGCTGGCCGGGCGCGTCGCGGTGCTGTGCTTGCTCGGGTTGTCGCGCCGCGAGGCGCTGCGCCTGCCGCCGGCACCGGCCTTCCTGCCCGTGCCGGCGCAACTACAACGGCTGCGCCGATCAGCGCTTGCGGCTGACCTGCATGCGCTGGACGCGGCCATCTGGCGCGGCAGCTATCCCGCGCTGGTGACGCAGCCCGCCATGTCGCGCGATCTGTTCTACAGCTCCTACCTGCAAACCTACTTGCAGCGCGACATGCGCGATCTGGCACGCGTGGGTGACGAGACCGCCTTCCTTCGCTTCGTGCGCGCCGCGGCCGCGCGCACGGCGCAGTTGCTCAACATCGCCGACCTGGCGCGCGATGCCGATGTCGCGCCCAACACCGCGAAGAGCTGGCTGTCGATCCTCGAGGCCTCGGGCATCGTGAGCCTGTTGCAGCCCTGGCACACCAACATCACCAAGCGTCTGGTCAAGACGCCCAAGCTCTACTTCCTCGACACCGGCCTGTGCGCCTACCTCACGCAGTGGACCAGCCCGCAGACGCTGGAGGCCGGTGCGATGGCTGGTGCGCTGTTCGAGACCTGGGTCTATGGCCAGGTGCTGCGCAGCCACGCGCATGCCGGATCGACGGCACCGATGCACTTCTTCAGGGACAAGGACCAGCGTGAAATCGACCTGCTGATCGAGTCCGATGGCCTGCTGTATCCGATCGAGATCAAGAAGTCGGCGGCGCCTGGCCGCGACGCGATCGCCGGCATGCTGACGCTGGCCGGCCACGGCGTGGCGCTGGGACCTGGCGCGGTGGTGTGCATGGTGCCGGACCTCGTTCCTCTTTCGGGCGAGCCACGGATCACGGCCGTTCCTGCCTGGCTGCTGTAGGCGTGCGGCGGCCACGGCGGCTACCATGCCTTGATGCAAAGACGCTCGGCCATCGCATCGCTCGCCGCCTTGGCGTGCCTGCGGCCGCGTGCGGCGCGTGCGGCCACCTGGCTGCCGGCCGCTGCGCCGGTGCCGGGCGGCGTGGCCATCGTCGCGCTCGGTGAGGCGAGCGCCGCACGCCCCACCGCCAGTTTCGGCGGCCGGCCGGTGCTGGTGCTCGCGCAAGGCGCGGCCTGGGTGGCGGTGGTGGGCATCGGCCTGGCGACCGATGCGAAGCAGCGGCTGTTCCTGGCCGTGAAGGAGGCCGATGGTCGCACCCGCGAGCTGGCTTTCAAGCTGCAGCCCAAGCAATACGCCGAGCAGCGCCTGAGCGTGGCGCCGAAACACGTCGACCTCTCGCCGCAAGACATCGCCCGCTACGAGCGCGAGCGGGTGCACCTGGGCCAGGTGCTGCGCCGCTTCTCGGCCGCGCGCGAGCCGGCCACGCTGCAACTGCTGGCGCCGACGAGCGGGCCGCGTTCGTCGTCGTTCGGGCTGCGCCGCATCTTCAACGGCCAGGCGCGCAACCCGCACAGCGGCATGGACATCGCCGCCGCCACCGGCGCGCCGGTGGCCTGCGCCGCCGCGGGCGAGGTGATCGACACGGGCGACTACTTTTTCAATGGCCAGACCGTGATCGTCGACCACGGCCAGGGCTTCCTCACCTTGTACTGCCACCTCTCGGCGATCGACACCCGCATCGGCGCGGCGCTCGAGGCCGGCGCACCGATCGGCAAAGTGGGCGCCAGCGGCCGCGTGACGGGCGCGCACCTGCACTTCAGCGTCTACCTCAACGCCCAGGCAGTGGACCCGGTCTTGTTCCTGCCGCCGGGTTAGGTTCGCTTTCGACCGCCAACCGACGGCCGACACCCGGCCGCGCACGCGAGCTGCGCGAGTCGGTCAAGGGCTCGCCGTCGCAGGCGCCGGCTCGGCCCCCCGGCGCTGGTTCACGAAGCGGCGCTGCGGCTCGTACGGGAACACGTCGAGCATCGCGCCGGCCTGGATGCGCTGCTTGTGCAGGTTCCAGTAGTCGGCGTTCAGCAGGTCGGCATGGTGCTTCATGAAGGCCTGGCGCACCCGGGCGTTGCCCAACAGGAAAGGGCCGAAGGTCTCGGGGAAGACGTCCTTCGTGCCGACGTCGAACCAGACCCCGTTCGACCTCCGCTCGTCGTCGTCCTGCGGCGGCGGCACGTGCCGGAAGTTGCAGTCGCTGAGGTACTCGATCTCGTCGTAGTCGTAGAACACCACCTTGCCCTGCCGCGTCATGCCGAAGTTTTTCCACAGCATGTCGCCGGGGAAGATGTCGGCGGCCACCAGATCCTTGATCGCGTTGCCGTATTCGATCGTGGCGCGCTCGATCGCATCGCTGTCCCCGGCGGCCGTTGCGTCCTTCAAGAACAGGTTCAGCGGGATCATCCGTCGCTCGATGTAGGCGTGGTCGATGATGATTTCCTGCAGGCCGCTGCCGGCGGCGATCTCGAGCATGCTCGAGCAGAACTCTTGCATCTCGTCGATCAGCTCGGGCTCGAAGCGCGCCAGTGGCAGGGCCACCTTGCTGTACTCCAGCGTGTCGGCCATGCGGCCGACGCGGTCGTGCCGCTTGACCAGCAGGTACTTGGCCTTGATCTGTTCGCGTGTGGTGTTCTTGCGCGCTGGGTAGAAGTCCTTGATCAGCTTGAAGACATAGGGGAAGGACGGCAGGTCGAAGACCAGCATCACCGTGCCCTTGATGCCCGGGGCGATGCGGAAGCGGTCGCTGCTGTGGCGCAGGTGCACCAGCAGGTCGCGGTAGAAGCTGTTCTTGCCCTGCTTGTGCAGGCCGACGGCGCTGTAGATCTCGGCGCGCGGCTTGCGCGGCATCAGTGTGCGCAGGAATTGCACGTAGGCGCTGGGCACCTGCATGTCGACCAGGAAGTAGGCACGGGCATAGCTGAACAGCATCTCCATGTCGTCCTCGGTGTGCAGGACGGTGTCGATCGTCAGCTTGCCGTGGGCGGTGTGCAGCAGCGGCAGGGCGATGGGCGTCTGCTGGCCGCCGTTGATGATCTTGCCCACGACATAGGCGCCCTTGTTGCGGAAGAACAGGTTCGACAGCACCTGGATCTGGAAATTGGCGCGCGGCTGGAGGGTTCCCAGGCGGCGCTGCAGTTCGGCCACCACGTCGCCGGCGTCGCGCTCGAGATCCTCGAAGGGCAGTTGCAGATCGAAGTCGCGCACCAGTTGCACCCAGGTATCGCGCCAGTTCTCGAGCGTGGGGTAGTAGCCGCGGTAGGTGGTCGGCCCGAGCGTTTCGTCGAGCTCGATGTAGGAGGTGGAGATCGCTGGCCGGACGAAGATAAAGTTGTTGTGGAAGTAGCTGCGGTGCAGGATTCTCGTGGTGACCGAATTGAAGAAGGTCTCGGCCAGTTCCGGCTGCCGGTGGTTGACCAGCAGCCCGATGTAGAGCAGCTTGACCTGCTGCCAGACCGCGATCGGCAGCCCCTCGGCGGCGAACTCGGTCTGCAGCCGGTGCTTGGCTTCGCGCACGCGCTCGTCGTAGAACTCGATCCGCTCACGCATCGCCTGCTGCTGCGCGTGCCAGTCGGCCCGCTCGAAGCGCTGCTTGGCCGCACGGTTGGTTTCGCTGAACAGCCGGTAATGGCGGTCGAAGCCCTCGAGCAGCGCTTTGGCGATCATGAGCGCTTGGCCGTGGCCGGTGGGTGGATCGTCAAACATGCGTGAACCCTTGAAACCTTGAACCTGGGGCCTGCGAGCCCGAAGATCGGCAAGAATCGAGATCAACGGGAACCTGCCACAACCGATTCAATCATGACACTTCAAGCTCTCCTGCAAGCGGGTGCCGATGACGCCGTCGCCATTGCCGCCCCAGGCCGCGCAGCGCTCGACTACCGTGGGCTGCGCGCCCTGGTGGCCGCCACCACCGCGTCGCTCAATGCGGCAGGCATCGGCCGCAACGACCGCATCGCCATCGTGCTACCCAACGGGCCCGAGATGGCGACCTGCTTTGTGGCCTGCGCTTGTGCGGCGACCAGCGCGCCGCTGAACCCCGCGTACCGCGCTGACGAGTTCGAGTTCTACCTGGGCGATCTGCAGGCCAAGGCGCTGATCGTCGAGCACGGCAGCCCCTCGCCGGCAGTGGCGGCGGCGCGCAAGCTGGGCGTGCAGATCATCGAACTGGCGGTCGCCGACGGCGCCCCGGCCGGCCAGTTCAGCCTCGGGGCGGCCCCCGCTGCAGCCTGCGCCAGCGCGGGCCCGGCGCTGGCCGACGACGTGGCCATGGTGCTGCACACCTCGGGCACGACCTCGCGGCCCAAGCGGGTGCCGCTGTCGGGGGCCAATCTGTGCGCATCGGCGCGGCAGATCGCGGCCACGCTGCAATTCACGGCGCAGGACATCGGCTTGAACATCATGCCGCTGTTCCACATTCACGGCTTGCTCGCGGGCCTGCTGGCGCCCCTGTCGGCGGGCTCGCAGGTGTTCTGCACCCCGGGCTTCAATGCGCTGCGATTCTTCAAGTGGATGGACGAGGCCCACCCGACCTGGTACACGGCGGTGCCGACCATGCACCTGGCGATCGCCAGCCGCGGCAAGCACAACGCCGAGGTGCTGGCGCGCCACCCGCTGCGCTTCGTGCGCTCGTCGTCGTCGGCGATGCCGCCGCAATTGATCGGGCAGATCGAGGCGATGTTCAAGGCGCCGTTGATCGAGTCCTACGGCATGACGGAAGCGGCGCACCAGATGGCGTCGAACCCGCTGCCGCCGCTGCCGCGCAAGCCCGGCTCGGTGGGGCGCGCGGCCGGCCCCGAGATCGCCATCCGCGGCGAGGACGGCGCGCTGCTGGGCCCCGGCGAGGTCGGCGAGGTCGTGATCCGCGGGTCCAGTGTCACGGCAGGCTACGAGAGCAACCCCAAAGCCAATGACGAGGCCTTCGTCGATGGCTGGTTGCGCACCGGCGACCAGGGCGCGATGGACACCGAAGGCTACCTGAGCATCACGGGCCGGCTGAAGGAGATCATCAACCGGGGCGGAGAGAAGGTGAGTCCCCGAGAGATCGACGAGATCCTGCTGGACCATGTCTCGGTCGCGCAGGTGGTCGTATTCGGCGCGCCGCACAAGCGGCTCGGGGAAGAGGTGGCGGCGATGGTGGTGCTGCACGAAGGCCACGAATGCGGCGAGCGTGAGCTGCAGCAGTTCGTCGCCCAACGGGTGGCCGGCTACAAGGTGCCGAAGAAGATCCTGTTCGTCGACGAACTGCCCAAGGGTGCCACGGGCAAGTTGCAGCGCATCGGCCTGGCACAGCGCATCGGACTGGGCTTCGGTTCCTATGTCTCGGGAGAGTTCTAGGCCATGAAGTACGCAATCGTCGGCGCCGGCGCCATCGGCGGCTACCTCGGCGCGAAGCTGGCACTGGCAGGCGAGCAGGTCACGTTCATCGCCCGCAACAAGAATCTGGCCGCCATCAATTCGCAAGGCTTGCGTCTGCTGCTGCCCGACGGCAGCACGCAGCACGCGAGCGATGTGCGCGCGGTGCAGGATCCGGCCGAGGCGGGCCCGCAGGACGTGGTGCTGCTGACCACCAAGGCCCATCAGGTGCGCGACCTGCTGCCGGGCCTGCGCGGACTGTTCGGGCCCGACACGATGGTCGTGACGATGATCAACGGCGTGCCGTGGTGGTACTTCCAGCGGCTCGGCGGGGCTTTCGACGGCCGTGTGCTGGCCAGCGTCGATCCCGATGGCACTCTGGCCGCGGGCATCGAGGTCGAGCGCATCATCGGCAGCGTCGTCTACCCCGCGGCAGAACTGGCCGAGCCGGGCGTGGTCAAACTCATCGAAGGCAACCGCTTCACGCTGGGTGAACTGGACGGCCAGCGAAGCCCGCGCATCGATGTGCTCAGCAAGTCGTTGATGGCGGCGGGCTTCAAGGCGCCAGTGTCGCGCGACATCCGCAGCGAGATATGGGTCAAGCTGTGGGGCAACCTGAGCTTCAACCCGATCAGTGCGCTCACGCACGCGACGCTGGAAGACATCTGCCGCTTCGCGCCGAGCCGCGAGCTTGCCGCTCGGATGATGAGCGAGGCCCAGTTGGTGGGCGAAAAACTCGGCGTCGAGTTCAAGGTCTCGATGGATCAACGCATCGCCGGCGCCCAGAGCGTGGGCGCGCACAAGACGTCGATGCTGCAGGACGTGGAGCGCGGCCGCGCGCTGGAGTTGCAAGCCCTGGTGGGCAGTGTCGTCGAGCTGGCGCGCATCACGGACACGCCGACACCGACGATCGACGCAATCTACGCTACGACGGCGCTGCTGGCAAAGACCCTGGCCGATCGAGGTGGCCGGCTCGAGGTGCTGCCGGCCTGATCGCTGCGGGGGAGCCTCTGTTGGCCCCGGTGGGCCGGCGCAAGCCGGCCGGCGTGCTCGAAGTGGGCTATGCGTTCGGTGCCGGCGGTCGAACTTCGTGCGAATACGCCATCGGCCGGGCCTCGGTCGAATTCGTCGCGCGGCGCAAGAAGTGACGCCGATCTTCAATGGGTCCGACCCGGGCATCTGCGGCTTACCGGAGTGAACAACTCGCCGACATCGACCGGGTCGAAGGGGTACTTCAGGCCGCACAAGTCGCAGCCGAATTCGACCCGGGCCTGCTCGACGATGATGCAGCGTGCCGTCAGCGCCGCTCAGGTGCTCGTAAGCCCGGCCTCGCAGCGCAGCCGCACCGTGAACACCGCACCGCTCGCGCCGTCGCCCCGGTCGGCCGCAGCGATCTCTCCGCCGTAACGCTCGACGATGCTGCGGCTGATCCACAGGCCCAGGCCGGTGCCGTCTTTCTTGCGCGTGACGAAGGGCTTGAACAGCTCGGCGATCAATGCCGCACCGAGCCCGGGGCCGCTGTCGGCGACCTCGATCTCGACCGCATCGCCGTCGTTGGTATCGCGCGTGGTCAGCGCCAGCGTGCCGCCGCCGGGCATGGCCTGCGTGGCGTTGACCAGCAGATTGACGATGACCTGCTGCAGCTCGTGGCGATTGATCGACGGGCGCCGCTGCGCGCCGAAGCGGCGTTGCACCGTGATCTGCGTCTTGGCCAGCAGGTGGCCGACCAGTAGCAGGCTGTCGTCGAGCGCCGCGGCAACGTCGACCGCTTCGATATAGCCGGCGAACTCGTTCGGCCGCGCGAACTGCAGCAGCCGGGTGACGATCAGGCGCATGCGCTCGATCTGTTCGTCGACCAGCCGCAGTTCACCGTGCACCCGGGCGGCGTCGCTGCCGAGCAGTTCGCGCACCAGGTCGAGGTTGCCCTGGATCACTGCGATCGGGTTGTTGACCTCGTGCGCGATGCTGGCGGTGAGCTGGCCCACGGCGGCCAGCTTTTCCGAGCGCACCAGTTGCTGCTGTGCGTTCTCCAGCGCCTCGGTGCGCTCGGCGACCTTGGTATCGAGCTCGGCGTTCCAGCGCTGCAGCGCGTGGGTGTTCTCGGCGATGGTGTCGAGCAACTGGTCGAGGTGGCCGGCCAGGTCGCCGATCTCGTCGCGGTTGGCCAGCGTGCCGACACGCGCGTCGAGCGCGCCGGCCTCGACCTGCTGCATCGTGCCGGCCATGCGCTCGAGCGGACCGAAGATGCCACGCGCCCAGCGCAGCGAGAGCGCGGCGGCGCCGACCATCACCACCAGGAACAACGCGCCGATGCTGGCCATAACGCCGACCTTGAGGGCCGTGAACGGCTGCTCGGTGAAGCCGACGTAGAGCATGCCCACGCGCTCACCGGCGTGGTTGGCGATCGGCAGGTAACCCGACACATACCACTCGTTGACGACGAAGGCGCGGTCGAGCCAGGTGTGGCCGGCGCCGAGCACCTGCTCACGCACCGCCTGCGACACGCGCGTGCCGATGGCGCGGTTGATGCCGCCGCCCGCCTCGCTGCCGAACAGGCGCACGTTGGTGCTGATGCGCACGTCGTCGAGGAACAGCGTGGCGGTGCCGCGGCTGCCGTACGGCAGCGAGCCCTCGGGGTAGACGATCTGGTTGATGTGGTCGATGAACGGCAGGTTGCGATTGAGCAGCACACCCGCCTGCACCTGGCCGAGCAGCGTACCGTGCGCGTCGCGCAGCGGCGCACTGGCCAGCACCACCATCGCCCGGTCCTCCCGCGTGCGTGCGCTCGGCGCGGCGTTGCGCGTCGGCACGATCGGCACCGGCACCTGCGACTGCAATGCCGGCGCCAGTTGCGCCAAGGTGGCCAGGTCGAGCACTTCCACCGAACCGGCAGCGCGGCCGTTGCGCGGCCGGGCTCGCGGCAGCGGGGGCGACAGCGCCGCCGGCACCAGGCCGTGGTCGGTGGCCTGCAACTGGCCGTCGGCGCTGCGCAGGTTGATGAAGTCCAGGCCCTCGCGCGCCTTGAAGCGGCGCAGTTGCTGTACCACTTCGGCGGCCTCGCCGCGCACGACGGCGTCGTGCAGCGCG
This sequence comes from Burkholderiales bacterium, assembly GCA_031389565.1. Classification (GTDB taxonomy): domain Bacteria; phylum Pseudomonadota; class Gammaproteobacteria; order Burkholderiales; family Burkholderiaceae_C; genus CADEEN01. Next base: position 2,429 of record JANMSR010000030.1, on the reverse strand, counting down.
CGCGAGTCGGCCGCAGCCGTCGCGCTGGCGCCGACCTCGCCGAGGACTTGCTCAAAGTAGCCATTGGCCACTGCCAGGTCGCTGCGGATCTTGGTGATCAGCAGGCGGTCGAATGCGCTGTTGCCCCACAGCAGCACGCCGCCCAGCAGCGGCAGCACCACCAGCAGGGGCGCCAGCACCATCAGCAGCAGCTTGTTGCGAATCGCCAGCCGCTGGAAGCGGGACGCCGCGCCGCGGAAGATCACACGCCCCATTCCGCGCAGCGCCGCTCGAGGGTGCGGCGAGAGATGCCCAGCAGTTTGGCGGCGTGCGTCTTGTCGCCCTGCACCGATTCGAGCACCGCCAGGATGTGATGGTGCTCGAGGGTTTCGAGGTCGGTCGGTCCGGCCAGCGGCGCCGGCAACGTCGTGGGCATCAGCGGCATCAGCGGCGTCAGGGGCGGCTCGGGCTGCTTGGGCAGCATTCGGTACAGCGCCGAAACATTGAGTGCGCCCAGGATCAGTGAGCGTTCGATCAGGTTGCGCAGTTCGCGCACGTTGCCCGGCCAGTCGTACTGCTGAAGGTAGTGCAGTTCGTCGGCGCTGACCTCGATCGGCGTCACACCGAGTTGCGGCGCCAGTGTGGTACTGAAGTGCTCGACCAACTCGGCGATGTCTTCCTTGTGCGCGCGCAACGGCGGCAGATTGATCTCCACCACCTGGAGGCGGTAGTACTGGTCGGCGCGGAAGCGCCCGGCGGCCACCTCGGCGGCCAGCGGCCGGTTGGTGGCAGCGACGATGCGCACGTCCAGCGGTATTTCCTGCTCGCTGCCGACCGGCCGGATACGCCGCTCTTCCAGCGCCCGCAGCAGGGTGGCCTGTAGCGCCAGTGGCAGCCCGGCCACCTCGTCGAGAAACAAGGTGCCGCCCTGGGCATACAGCAACAAGCCGTCGCGGCCGCGCCGGCCCCCGGCCGCCGCGCCGCCGGCCAGGCCGAACAGCTCGGCTTCAATCGATTCCGGCGACACCGCGGCGCAGTTGACCGGGACGAACGGGTGGCTGGCCCGCGGGCTCTGGCGGTGCAGGGCCAGCGCCGCGAGCTCTTTGCCGGTGCCCGATTCGCCCGTCAGCAGCACGGTGCTGGCGACGCTGGCCGTGCGCTGGATGGCTGCCTGCAGGCCTTTGATCGCCAGCGACGAGCCGACCAGCCCGTCGGCCGGCGGCGTGCGCTGCAGCAGCGTGCGCCGCAGGACCCAGTTTTCGCGCTTGAGCAGTGCGCGGTCCAGGCCGTGGCGCACGGCGTTGAGGATCTGCGTGACGCGAAAAGGTTTGAGGATGAAGTCGCTGGCCCCCGCGCGCAGGGCTTCGATCGCCGTGTCCAGGTCGGCGAAGGCGGTGATCAGCACCACCTCGCCGAGCAGGCCGCGGGCGCGCAGCGTCTTCAACCACTCGATGCCGCTTTGGCCAGGCAGCGAGATGTCGAGGATCAGCAAATCGAAGCGGTGGCGCCGAACCAACGCGTCGGCCTGCTCGGCGCTCTCGGCAACCATCACCTGGCCGACCCGCGGAGCCAGCGTTTTCTCGAGGAAGTGGCGCATGCCCGGCTCGTCATCGACCACCAACACGCAGGCCAGCGGCCAGCGCGCTTCGGCGTGTTCAGAGGGGACTGTGGCGGGGCTCATCGCGGGTTGCCGATTGTAGGAAGGCGGCGGCCGACAAGCTGTCGCCAGGGATGCGACAAGTTGTCGCGTTCGATAGGGGCTGCCCCTGATTGAAGGCCCGGGCCGGTCGGAGGGTAATCGGAGCCATGCAACGCGGTGCATAGGGTGTGCTGCGGGCGTTAGCGGGGCCGCGCCCCCAGGAGTGATGCCATGAAGCGTACCGACCCAGCCGACACACCGTCCTTGAGCCGCCGCCGCGTGTTTGCCGCAGGCGGCAGCGTGGGAGCGCTGGCTGCCGCCGCGCTGGCGCTGCCCGCGCTGAAACCGGCCGACACCGCCGTGGCTGCGACGCCGAAACCCGCGCCCGACAAAGGCGGCGGCTACCAGGTGACGCAGCACGTGTTGGATTACTACCAGACCACCCGCGTTTGACCTGAGCGTGGCTGCGGTGCTCCACGCGCTCCTGCCTGTCGCGATCTCGCCTTGAGGACTCCCCATGTTGCTCACCCGCAAATCCACCGCCACCACCGGCGCCCGTTCTTCGGCCCTGGTCTCCAGCCTGTCCCGCGGCGTCGGCCGCGCGATCCCGACGATGGACCGCCGCGCCTTCCTGCGCCGCTCGGGCCTCGGTGTCGGCGCCGGCATGGCGGCGTCGCAACTGGTGCTGGTGAAAAAGGCCGAGGCGGCGGAAGGCGCCAAGGCCGCCGATGGCGCCAAGAAGCTGGTCGTCAAGCGCACCGTCTGCGGACACTGCTCGGTCGGTTGCGCCATCGACGCGGTGGTTGAAAAC
>JANMSR010000001.1:0-6926 GCA_031389565.1 Burkholderiales bacterium | reverse complement strand
GTCGAGCAGGAACCAGGCGCAGAGTTCGCGGTCTTCGGTGAACAGGCGCACATGCGGCACCTGCAGCCGCGCGGTGACGTTCCAGTCGATGTGGCGCACATCGTCATGGTGCTGGTACTCGCGCAGGTCGGCCAGGTCGATGCCATGGCCACGCAGCAGGGTGCGGTAGTCGCCCTGCAGCGCACCGTCCAGGCGCTTGAGCACCGTCCACTCCAGCCGCTGCAGGAGGGCCTGCACGTTGGGGGCGGCGCTGGCCTCAGCCGTTGGCGGTTGCGCGATCATCGTGAGACAGCGGCTTGGCCGGTGCCGGCAGGGCACGCACGATGCGCTCGACCAAGGCATCGGTCGTGATGCCGTCGGCCAGCGCTTCGTAGGTCAGCGAGATGCGATGGCGCAGCACGTCGCCGGTGAGGTCGAGCAAATCTTCGGGCAGCACATAGTTGCGGCCGCGCAGGAAGGCCAGCGCACGCGCGCCCTCGATCAGGCAGATGGTGGCGCGCGGGCTGGCGCCGAATGCCACGTACTTGGCCAGATCCTTCAACCCGGCCTTGGCCGGCTCGCGCGTCGCGGCCACCAGCTTCACGGCGTAGGTGATCAGCGCCGGGTCGACATATGCGCTGCGGCACTCGCGTTGCAACTGCGCCAGTTGTTCGGGTGTGGCCACCGCGACCACCTCGACCGCGGGGCCGGTGACGCGCTCGACGATCACGAACTCTTCGTCCTCGGTCGGGTAGCCGACGAGCACCTTCATCATGAAGCGGTCGACCTGGGCCTCGGGCAGCGGGTAGGTGCCCTCGGTCTCGATCGGGTTCTGCGTGGCCATCACCAGGAACGGCTCGGGCACGAAGTGCGTCTGCCCGGCGATCGTGACCTGGCGCTCCTGCATCACTTCGAGCAGCGCGCTCTGCACCTTGGCCGGCGCGCGGTTGATCTCGTCGGCCAGCAAGAGGTTGGTGAACACCGGGCCCAGCGAGGTGCCGAACTCGCCGCTTTTCTGGTTGTAGATGCGCGTGCCCACCAGGTCGGCCGGCACCAGATCGGGTGTGAACTGGATGCGCTTGAACTGGCCCGACAAGGTGCGCGCGAGCGTCTTCACGGTCAGCGTCTTGGCCAGCCCCGGCACGCCTTCGACCAGCAGGTGGCCCTGCGCCAGCATGGCCACCAGCACGCGCTCCAGAAAACGGTCCTGGCCGACGACGACGCGCTTGACCTCGTAAAGCAGTTGCTCCATCAGCGTGGCAGAGGCAGCGGCGGTGATGCGTTCGGTCATCGTTGTTTCCTGTGTTCTCACAAAGTTGGCATGCCTGCCGTGGATCAGAAAGGCGGCATGCCTGCCGTGGATCAGAAAGGCGGCATGCCTGCCGTGGATCAGAAGGGCGGCATGCCTGCCGCCTGGGCAGCATTCTCTATCGGCACCGCGAAGCCGATGCCGACGAAGAAGCGTTCCTCGGTGGGGTTGTAGATCGCGGTCACGATGCCGACCACTTCGCCGTCGTCGGTGACCAGCGGCCCGCCCGAATTGCCCGGGTTGGCGGCGGCGTCGAACTGGATCAGGTTGGTCAGGATGCGCTGGCCTTCGGGCGAGCGGAACTCGCGCTTCAGGCCTGAGACCACTCCGTGCGACACCGAGGGCCCGATGCCGAACGGGAAGCCGACGGCGGTGACGCGGTCGCCGGGTTTCAGGTCGTGCGTGCTGCGCATCGTCGCGGGCTTCAGGTCGTCGGGGAGCTTGCGCGCGCGCAGTACGGCCAGGTCATGCTCGGGGCGCAGCGCAATCAGGTCGGCGTCGGCCTCCAGGCCGTCGGCGAAGATCACCTTGATGCGCCGGGCGCCGAACACCACGTGCAGATTGGTCAGGATGGTGCCGTTGTCCATGATCACCACGCCGGTGCCGACGCCGCGCTCTTCCCGCTCAGTCTCGTCGCCGTCGCGCTCGACCTTGGGCCGGGCGCGCTTGGCGTCCTTGCTGTCTTTGCCCTCCTTGCCCTCTTTGGCGTCTTTGCCGTCCTTGGCCTGGGCCTCTTTCGCGTCCGACAAGCCGATCACCTTGACCACCGAGCCGCGCACCGCCTCGAAGGCCTTGGCCGCCGGCGCCGGCAGCGACTTGGTGTTCAAGGTGTGCAACACCGCGCGGTCGATGTCGTCTTGCGTCAGCGCGCGCGCACCGGGGGGGCCGAAGCGCAGCAGCAGCGTGGCGGCCAGGGCCGCGCCGAGCAGCGCGGCCAGGCCGGCCATCAGCCATGGGCGGTGGCGCGCCACCCCACCGGCGCGCTGCGCCGCTGCGTTGGCGGGCGTTGGCATCGGGGCGGCTGTCGCCTGCGGCGCAGCGCTGCCTGCCGCTGGCTGGGCCCGGGGCGTCGATGCGCTGTACAACGGGGCTCGCCTCATGGAACGCTCCGGCAAAGGCGGTCTGGAGGCCAAAACAGTATCACGGCGCGGCTGTTCGTGCACGGCATGGGATCATTGTTGCGATGCCCTGGATCGACAGCCACTGCCACCTCGACGCCCCCGAGTTCGACGCCGACCGCGACGCGGTCGTGGCTGCCAGCCGTGCCGCTGGCGTGGCGATGCTGGTGCTGCCCGGGGTGGCAGTGGCCGGGTTCGACGCCCTGGTTGTGCTGGCCCACCGGCACGGTCTGGCCTATGCGCTGGGCATCCATCCGCTGTGTGTCGACCGCGCCGACGACGCCGACCTCGACCGGCTCGCCGAGGCCCTGCAGGCCCATCGCAACGACCCGAACCTGGTGGCAGTGGGCGAGATCGGCCTGGACCACTTCGTGCCTGCGGACGGACCCGAGCGCCAGCCGGCGCTGGCGCGTGACCGTGCCCGCCAGGAGCGCTTCTACGCCGCGCAACTCGAGCTCGCCCGCGCGCACGCTCTGCCGGTGATCCTGCATGTGCGCCGCTCGGCCGACGGCCTGCTCAAACACCTGCGCCGCATCGAGGTGCCGGGCGGCATCGTCCATGCCTTCAACGGCAGCGACGCGCAGGCGCTGGCGTTCAGCCAGCGCGGCTTCAAGCTCGGCTTCGGTGGTGCGATGACCTTCGAGCGCGCGCTGCAGATCCGGCACCTGGCGGCCATGCTGCCGGCCGAGGTGCCGGTGCTCGAAACCGACGCCCCCGACATCCCGCCGCAGTGGCTTTACGTCAGGGCCGGCGAGCGCGAACTCCGGCCGCCGAGCCGCAACCAGCCGGCCGAGCTGCCGCGCATCGCGCAAACGCTGGCCGCGCTGCGCGGCTGGTCGATCGAGGAGACGGCGCTGCGTACCGCTGCCAACGTCGTGGCGGCGTTGCCCCGTGTGGCTGCGTTGCTGACGGTCGGCCCGCGATGACGGTCGCCACCGCGTCGCTGCAAGGCCTGCCGCCGGTGGCCGGACCCGGCGCGCGCCTGCTCGTGCTCGGCAGCTTTCCCGGTGTCGCATCGCTCGCGGCGCAGCAGTACTACGCCCACCCGCGCAACCACTTCTGGCCGATCCTGGCGACCCTGTGGCGTGTCGACCTGGCGGCCCTGCGCTACCCCGCTCGCGTGGCCGAAGCCCGGCGCCGCGGCCTGGCGCTGTGGGATGTCTACGCCGCCTGCCGCCGCGAGGGCAGCCTCGACACATCGATCGAGGACGTCCAGCCCAACGACCTGGCGGCCCTGGTGGCACGCCTGCCGTGGCTGCGCGCGATCGCCCACAACGGCGGCGAGTCGGCGCGCGCGATGCGCATCACGCGCACGCTCGGCTTGCCGGTGCACCGCTTGCCGTCCACCAGCCCGGCCAACGCCAGTTGGTCGTTCGAGCGCAAGACGGCGGCCTGGCGTGCCGTGTTCGAGGCCGCAGGCGTCGCATGAAACGACCGGAGCTGCCCAGCGCCACGATTGCCGAACAAGGCGGCCTGCGCACGCTGCACCTGGGCGAAACGCCGTGGGTGCAGGGGGCGATGGACATCGACCAGCCCAGGGCGCTGGTGCTCGAGTACGTGCAGCGCATGATGGCCTGGATGCTGTGGCGCGACAGCGCCGACATCGCGCGCGGCCACGCCGTGCAGTTGGGCCTGGGCGCCGCCGCGATGACGCGCTTTTGCCACCAGGTGCTGCGCATGGAGCGCGTCACCGCGGTCGAGTTGAACCCGGCCGTGATCGCGGCCTGCCGCCACGGCTTTCGCCTGCCGGCCGACGATGCGCGGCTGAGCGTGCTCGAACGTGACGCCGATGCGTGGGTCCATGACGACACGAACCTGCAAACCGCCCAGGTCCTCAACGTCGACCTCTACGACCACGAAGCCGCGGCGCCGGTGCTCGACAGCACGGCCTTCTACGCCGCCTGCCGCGCAACGCTGGCGCATGGCGGCGTGATGACCGTGAACCTGTTCGGCCGCGCCGCCAGCTTCGAGCACAGCGCCGCGCGCATTGCCACGGCCTTCGGCCCCGGCCAGGTCTGGAGCCTGCGGCCCACGCGCGAAGGCAACACGGTGGTGGTGGCCGCGCGCGGGGTCGTTGTGCCCGGCCGTGACGAACTGACGGCGCGGGCCGCTACCATCGAGCGCCGGTTCGGCCTGCCGGCGCGCAAATGGTTGCGCATGGTCAGGCCCCTGCCCCTACTCGTTGCAACCCCATGAGACATCCGGTGTCAACCTGTTCTTCACGGGCCGCCGCGCCGGGCCGCCCCAAGCCAGGCCCGACCTTGGGCCGCGCAGTGGCCCCTTCGTGGCCACGGGAGGGTCGCTCGCCGTACTCGGCGCGCGGGGTGCTGTCATGAGCTCGACTTCACGGGCCGCCGCGCCGGGCCGCCCCAAGCCAGGCCCGACCCTCTCGGAGGGTCGCTCGCCGTACTCGGCGAGCGGGGTGCTGTCATGACCTCGACGCCTCCACTGCCCAAGGGCCGCCTCGAATGGCGCTGGCTGCTGCAGTCGCTGCATGCGGACGGCCTGATCGGCGACGACGAAGCGGCGCGCGTGCGGGCCCGCTTTGGCGCCGGCGATTCGAGCCAGCACCCGTTGATCCGCCTGGGCGGCGCCAATCTCGCCGACGCGCGCAACGGCCGCGCGCTCGACACCGAAGCCCTGACCGAATGGCTCGCTGGCCGGCTGGCCATGCCCTACCTGCGCATCGACCCGCTGAAGGTCGATGTGGCGCGGGTGGCCGACGTGATGTCGATCCACTATGCCGAGATGCGCCGCGCCTTGCCCATCGCTGTGGGCCTGAACGAGATCACGGTGGCGACTTGCGAGCCGCTCGACATTGCCTGGGTGCCCGAGATCGAGGCCCACACCAAGAAGCGCCTGCGCCTGGTGCTGGCGCACCCGCTCGAGGTGCAGCGCTACACGACCGAGTTCTACACCCTGTCGCGCTCGGTGCGCGCCGCGGCCAAGCGCGGCGAGACCACCTCGCTGGCCAGCTTCGAACAACTGGTCGAAATGGGCAAGAGCAACAAGCAGCTCGATGCCAACGACCAGGGCGTCGTGCAGGTGGTCGACTGGTTGTGGCAGTACGCCTTCGACCAGCGTGCGTCCGACATCCACCTCGAGCCGCGGCGCGAGATGGGCGTGATCCGCTTTCGCATCGACGGCGTGCTGCACACCGTCTACCAGGTGCCGATCACGGTGATGAACGCGATGGTCGCGCGCATCAAGCTGCTCGGCCGCATGGACGTGGTCGAAAAGCGCCGCCCGCTCGACGGCCGCATCAAGACCGTGCGCCCGGTCACGGCCGACGGCCAGCCCGGCGGCGAAGTCGAGATGCGCCTGGCCACGCTGCCCACCGCGTTCGGCGAAAAGATGGTGATGCGCATCTTCGACCCCGACACCGTGGTCAAGGGCGTCGAAGCGCTGGGCTTCGGCGCCCGCGAGGCCGAGCGCTGGGCCGAGCTCACGGCGCGGCCGCACGGCATCATCCTGGTCACCGGGCCCACCGGCAGCGGCAAGACGACCACGCTGTATGCGACCTTGAAGCGCCTGGCCACCGACGAAGTCAACGTCTGCACCATCGAAGACCCGATCGAGATGATCGAGCCGGCCTTCAACCAGACCCAGGCGATGGCCGCATTGGACCTCGGTTTCGCCGAAGGCCTGCGCGCACTGATGCGGCAGGATCCGGACATCATCATGGTCGGCGAAATCCGCGACCTGCAGACCGCCGAAATGGCGATCCAGGCCGCGCTGACCGGCCACCTGGTCTTCTCCACCCTGCACACCAACGACGCCGCGGCGGCGATCACCCGGTTGGCCGACCTGGGCGTGCCGCCGTACCTGATCTCGGCCACCGTGATCGGGGTGCTCGCGCAACGCCTGGCGCGCACGCTGTGCCCGGCCTGCAAGCAGCCCGACGACGGCGCCGTGATGGCCACGCTCGACGCCGCCGTCGCGCCGTGGAAGTTGAAGGGCGCGCCGCGGGTGTACAAGCCGGTCGGCTGCCTCGAATGCCGCATGACCGGCTACCGCGGCCGCGCCGGCCTGTACGAGATGATGACCATGACCGAGGCCGCGCGCTCGCACATCCACCCGGTGTTCGACGAAGATGCGCTGCGCCGTCAGGCCGTGGCCGATGGCATGCACCCCTTGCGCGCGGCCGGCGTGATGAAGGTCGCCGAAGGCGTGACCACGCTCGAGGAAGTGCTGCGCACCACGCCGGCCTGGCAAGCGACGACCGCTCGCTGACCGCGGTGCCTTACGTGGAAACCACAGCCAGTGACGACCGGGCTGCTGCCTAGAATGCACCGGGCCGGCAAACGCCGAAGGAGTGCAGCGGACATGAAGATCAAGAGCGAGCGCGATTTCTGGGCCGGCATGATGTTCCTGCTCGTCGGCGTGGCCTTCGCCTGGGGCGCGACGAACTACAGCTTCGGCAGTTCGGCGCGGCCCGGCCCCGCCTACTTCCCCTTCGGTCTGGGCGTGCTGCTGGCGCTGCTCGGGGCGCTCGAGCTGTTCAAGGCGCTGACCATCGA
>JANMSR010000531.1:0-1665 GCA_031389565.1 Burkholderiales bacterium | reverse complement strand
GGGTGGCGGCCTTCGTCTTCGAGGGCCCAGCCGCCGTGCGCGGCGCGGTGGTCGGCCTGTCACCCGCGGCCTGGGTCTCACTGGTCTTTCTGGCCGTCGGCTCCACCGTCCTCGCCTACGCCTGGTTCTACCGCGGCATCGCCGTGCTGGGCGCGGGCGTGGCTTCGAGCTACATCAGCCTGGTGCCGGTGTTCGGTGTCGCCAGCTCGGTGCTGCTGCTGGGCGAGCGCCTGGATGCGTCGCTGCTCGTCGGCGGGGCCGTGGCGATCGTGGGTGTGGTGGTGGCGAACCGGGCGCGGCAGGGGCCAGCGACAGGCGATACTTGATGCGCTAACATCAAGCATCACCGTGAGAGGCAGGCCGACATGCGTACCACGCTCGATATCGAAGACGACGTCCTGATGGCCGCCAAGGAGACGGCGCGCCGCAACAAACTCAGCATCGGCGCCGTGATCAGCGACCTGGCGCGGCGCACGCTGACGGCTCAGTCGACGCATCCAGGGCGCCGACGCGAGACGCGGCACCCGGGCCTGGCCAAACTGGGGATCGAACCGCTGCCGCGCCGCGGTGGGGTGGTGACCAACGAGATCATCAACCAACTGCGCGACGATGGCATCTACTAGCCCGGCCGCACGCCGGGCCCTGCTCGACGTCAACGTGCTGATAGCGCTGCACGACACGCAGCATATCCACCATCGCGAGGCGGCCGACTGGCTTGCGGCGCACGCGCGCGGCGGTTGGGCCACCTGCGCGCTGACGCAAAACGGCTGTGTGCGAATCCTGAGTCAGCCCAACTATCCCAACCCTGTGCCCCTGGCGGATGCGCTGGCCGTCCTGCGCCGCTCCTGCGGTCAACCCAGCCACGCCTTCTGGCACGACGACATCAGCCTGCTCGATACAACGCGGCTCGATCACACGCGAATGCATGGCCACCGCCAGATCACCGACCTGTACCTGCTTGCGCTGGCCGTCGAGCACGATGCGTGCTTCGTCACCTTCGATGCCCAGATTCCGCTCAGCGCCGTGCGCGGTGCATCGGCGCGGCATCTCGTTTCGATCTAGATCGCCGAGCCTTCGCCATGAGCCGCACCGAAGTTCAAGCTTTCTTCGAGACCTACCGCGACGCCTTCAACCGCCTCGACGGCGACGCGGTGGCCGAGCTGTGGCACACGCCGAGCGCGATCACGACCACGCGCGGCGGCGAGGCTTGGGCGCAACTGTGCCTGTGGACCGAAGACGGTCCGATGCGCGCCAACCACCGCGCGCTGTGCGACATCTACCGCGGCAACGGCTATCGCAACGCGACGTTCGAGATCGTCGATTGCATCGGCCTGGGTGCCCACCACGCCTTCGCCAATCTGCACCGGTCCTTGTGGCGGCAAGATGGTTCGCTGCTGCAGGACTTTCACACCGGCTACAACCTGCTGCGCACCGCAGCCGGGCCCCAGGTGCTGCTGGTGACGCAGTACGAAGAAGACATTGCAAGGATGAAAAGTCATGTTGCTCAGTGAAGACCACATCGCCGTCCAAGACGCCGTGCGCGCCTATGTGCAAGACCGCATCGCGCCCAGGGCCGCCGAGTGGGACAAGTCGCACCACTTCCCGAAGGCCGAGCTGAAGGGCCTGGCCGAACTGGGTTGCTACGGCGTGGCCGTGCCCACCGAC
>JANMSR010000256.1:0-2412 GCA_031389565.1 Burkholderiales bacterium | reverse complement strand
TCACGACCCAGGCCGGCGACAGGCCGACGATCCATAAAGAAAACCGCACGAGGAGAAGAACGAATGGCAACCAACCGCACACGAAACACGTTCCACCGCTACACCCTCGCCACAGCGGTGGTCCTCGCTTTGGCCGGCACGGCCCACGCGCAACTGAGCACCTCGACGATCAAGGGCCAGATCACCAGTGACACGGCCCTGCAACCCGGCCTCACGGTGACGGCCGTCAATCAGGCCAACGGCAACACTTACCGTACCAGCTCGCTCGCCAACGGCAGCTATGTGCTGCCGGGCCTGGCGCCGGGCTCGTACGAGATTCGAATCGACGGCCCGGGTGGCACGGTCAAGACCCAGGTGATCACCGTGCAGGTGGGCGAAACCGCCACGGTGGACCTGGCGCTCGGCGGCACGGTGACCCGGATAGAGCGGGTCGTCGTCGTCGGCTCCGCCCAGCGGCAAGGCGTGCGCGACTCGCAAGTCGGCACCAGCGTGTCGCAAAAGATGATCGAGAGCCTGCCCCAGGTCACGCGCAACTTCCTCAGCTCCGCCGACCTGGCGCCGGGGGTGGCATTCTCCATCGACGGCGGCGGCAACACCAGGATCCAGGCCGGCGCGCAGAACTTCGACCATGTCAATGTCTTCATCGACGGCGTGGGCACGAAGAACAACATCCTGCGCGGCGGCGTGACCGGCCAGGACTCGTCGCGCGGCAACCCGTTTCCGCAGTCGGCGATCGCCGAGTACATGGTGCTCACGCAGAACTACAAGGCCGAGTTCGAACAGGTCAGCAGCGCGGCGATCACCGCAGTCACCAGGTCCGGCACGAACGAGTTCCACGGCGAGGTCTACGGCGACCGTACCGGCACCAACTGGCGCGAAAAGTCGGTGTTCGAGAAAGAGCGCGAGGCCCAGGGCGTCGCGCTGCCGCCGTCGAAGAAATACGAGTACGGTTTCAGCATGGGCGGGCCGATCAAGCAGGATCGGGCTCACTTCTTTTTCGCGTACGACGGCAAGAACATCGAGGACTCCCGCCAGGTCGTGCCGAGGAACCTCGACAAGCTGCCCAGCGGCGTGGGCATCGTGCCCTCGCTGGTCGGGGCCCAGGGCAGCCAGGTCGACTCGTTCCGCGAGCACCTGATGTTCGGCAAGGTCGACACCCAGCTGAGCAGCGAACAGAAGCTCAGCGCCAGTCTGCTGGTGCGCCGCGAAAAGGACCGCGTTGCCGAGGACCGAAACCTCAGCGCTCCGGGCAACGACAAGGAGCGCAAAAACGACGAAACGCGGTTCGGCATCAAGCACGAGTGGGCGCGCGACGCCTGGCTGAGCGAGGCGCGCCTGGGCTTCGAGGACGCCACCTGGAACCCGCGTTCGGCCTCGACCGGTCCGTTCATCAGGTACAAGGTATCGACCGGATCGCCGCAGCTGCTCAACAACTCGCAGGACGTGCTCTTCGTCGGCGGTTCGCCCGACGCGCAGGATCGCGGCCAGAAGGGTACCTCCATCTCCGAGGACCTGACCTTCACCGGCCTCCCGGGCCACGTGCTCAAGGGCGGCGTCAAGGTCAAGGCCATGAAGTACGACCTGTCGGGCACCGCCTTCAGCGTCGACACCGTCGAGACCCTGGTCGACAACGTCACCGGCCAACCGTATTTCGACGGCACGAACTGCACCGGCACCAACGTCACCAACGGCGGCGCCCACAGCGACCAATGCAACATCCGGCGCGCCATTCCCGGTGCCGTCGCCGCCTTCAAGAACAGGCAGATCGGCCTTTATATCCAGGACGACTGGGCGCTGACGCCGCGCCTCGAGCTCAATCTCGGCGTGCGCTACGACTACGAGACCAACATGTTGAACAACGATTACGTCACCCCCGCCGACCGCGTCAACGCGCTTTATGCGCTCGACGGGCCGCGCTGGAACATGACGCCGCCGCCGGGCCAGACCTACGCGCAATCGCTTGCCTTGGGCGGAATCAACGTCGGCGACTACATCAGCACCGGCAACTCGCGCAAGGTCTTCAAGGGCGCACTAGCACCGCGCATCGGCGCGTCGCTCGACCTGTTGGGCAATCGCAACACGGTGCTGTTCGGCGGCTTGGGCCGCTCGTACGATCGCACGATGGCCAACCACGCGCTCGACGAACTGCAGAAGAACGCGCAGCCGGGCGGCGAGATCTGGCTCATCCGGAACGATTTCAAGATGCCTTATGCCGACCAAATCGCGCTCGGCATCCGCCAGGCGATTGGCCCGTGGAACGGCGAGGTCACCGTGAGCAACGTGCGCGCCAAGAACCAGTTCGTCTGGTTCGGGGGCAACCGCGACGCCAACGGCGGTTATGCCACCCAGAGCCCGATCGACCCGCTCTGGGGCGGGCCGAACGGCTACGGCACGCTGATCCTCGGCGACTTT
>JANMSR010000519.1:0-1575 GCA_031389565.1 Burkholderiales bacterium | reverse complement strand
CGCAATGACCCACGTCGTCCTCGAATCGTGCATCCGCTGCAAGTACACCGACTGCGTCGATGTCTGCCCCGTCGATTGTTTTCGTGAAGGCCCGAACTTCCTGACCATCGACCCCGACGAGTGCATCGACTGCGCGGTGTGCATTCCCGAGTGCCCGGTCAATGCCATCCTGCCCGAGGAAGACGTGCCGCAGCACCAGCTGCACTTCATCAAGCTCAACGCGGAGCTGTCCAAGAAGTGGCCCAGCATCACAAAGCGCAAGCCTGGGCCTGCCGACGCTGACGAGTGGAAAGACGTCAAAGACAAGCTCGACCAATTGATCCGGTAATGCCGTCTCAAGCCATGCAGGCAGCAGAACCCATCGAAACCGACGCCGTCATCGTCGGCGCCGGCCCCGTGGGCCTGTTCCAAGTGTTCGAGCTCGGCCTGCTCGAGGTCAAGGCGCATGTCGTCGACTCGCTGGCCTACCCCGGCGGCCAGTGCATCGAGCTCTACCCCGACAAGCCGATCTACGACATCCCGGCCGTGCCGGTGTGCACCGGCAAGGAACTCACCGACAACCTCCTGAAGCAGATCGAGCCCTTCGGCGCGGCCCTGCACCTGGGCCAGGAAGTCAATCTGGTGGCGCGCCGCGACGACGGCCGCTTCGACGTGGCCACCAGCAAAGGCACGCGCTTCATCACCAAGACGATCTTCATCGCCGGCGGCGTGGGCTCGTTCCAGCCGCGCCTGCTCAAGGTGGACGGCCTGGAAAAGTACGACGGCACGCAGTTGCACTACCGCGTACGCGATCCGGCGCAGTTTGCCGGCAAGAACCTCGTGATCGTCGGTGGCGGCGACTCGGCGCTGGACTGGGCGCTCAACTTCGTGCAGGAAGGCCCGCACAAGGCCGAGAGCGTGATCCTGGTGCACCGGCGCGACGGCTTCAAGGCCGCACCGGCCAGTGTGGGCCGCCTGCGCGAGCTGTGCGAGGCACTGGAGATGCAGTTCCTGGTCGGCCAGGTCACCGGCATCGACGAGCGCGACGGCAAGCTCACCGCGGTCAAGGTCACCGGCGGCGACGGCATTACCCGCGTGGTGCCGCTGGACATGCTGCTGGTGTTCTTCGGCCTGTCGCCCAAGCTCGGGCCGATCGCCGACTGGGGCCTGAACATCGAGCGCAAGCAGGTCACGGTCGACACCTCGACCTTCGAGACCACCGTGCCCGGGATCTTTGCCGTCGGCGACATCAACACCTACCCGGGCAAGAAGAAGCTGATCCTGTCGGGGTTCCACGAAGCGGCGTTGGCGGCCTTCGGCGCCGCGCCGATCATCTTCCCGGACAAGCGCATCCACTTGCAGTACACGACCACGAGTCCGAAACTGCACAAGGTGCTGGGCGTCGAGTCACCGACTTTCGATTGAGATGACAGCCCCCAGCTCGCTGCGCTCGCGTCCCCCAAGGGGAGCTCAGGCCGCCCTTCGACCTGGCTCAGGACAGGCTTGGGAGCGGCCCGGCGCTGGCCTGATGCCATAATCTGCCCGCTGCGTGCAGTTGAACGCAGCGAAATCGCTAGGGGTGCTGGGCTTCTCAAC
>JANMSR010000542.1:0-2115 GCA_031389565.1 Burkholderiales bacterium | reverse complement strand
GCCCTTGGCCGGCCCGGTCTTGGCGGCTTCGTTGAGCAGGCGCGGCGGCAGGTTGTCATCCTTCGCAGTGAAGCCGGCACGGTTGTTGAAGTCGCGCTCCATGTTCCAGATCCGTTCGCCGATCAGGCTCAGGTTCTCCAGCGTGAACTCCGGTCCGCAGGCCGCCGCCACCTGCGGCGCCACATCGGCCAGGCCCCAGGCAAAGCTGGTGAAGACGCAGATGCCGGCGGAGTCGAACACCGCGGTGGCGTCCTGGAAGGCCATCACCAGTTCGGGCTTGCCTTCGGCCACCAACGGGTCGGTCTTGACCGGGATGCCGAGCACCTCGGAGGCCACGGTGTAGCTGCGCAGGTGGCAGGCGCCGCGGTTGCTGGTGGCGTAGGTGAGGCCCATGCCCTGGATGCCGCGTGCGTCGTAGGCCGGGAACTCCTGGCCCTTGACGCTCATGGAGAGCTCGGGGTGGCCGTACTTGGCGCACAGCCGCTTGCTGCCCTGGCCGATCTCACGCCCGAAGCCGGTGCCGGCTGCCGTGATGTCGGCCAGTTCGCACAACGCCTTGGCCGAGCCGAACGGCGACGCGATGCCGATCTGCTCCTGCGTCAACACACCCATCTCGTACAGCTCCATCACGGCGCCGATGGTGGCGCCGAAAGAGATCGGGTCCATGCCCTGCTCGTTGCAGATGGTCTGGGCGTACTGCAGCGCCTCCAGATCGTTGATGCCATTGGCGGCGCCGAGCGCCCAGGCGGCCTCGTACTCGAGCCCACCGGTCGCGCCCCAGTACTGCGGCTTGTTTTCCACCGAGAAATGGGTCTGGTCGATCTTGCTGATGCGACCGCAGGCAATCGTGCACCCGAAGCAGGCCTGGTTGGTGACGAGTTGCGCCTTGCCGTCGCTCTTCCTCGGTGTGGCCATCGCTTCGGCCGAGATGTCTTTCGCGCCTTCGAACTGGGTGTCGCGGTGGTTGCGGGTGGGCAAGGCACCGATCTCGTTGATCACGTTCATCAGCACCTGGGTGCCATAGGTCGGCAGGCCCTGGCCGGTGACCGCGTTGTCGGCCAGGATCTTCTTCTTCTCGAACGTGACCTTCATGAACTCCTTGGGGTCGGCGATGTTGCCCACACCCTTGGTGCCGCGCACGGCGATGGCCTTCAGATTCTTGCTGCCCATCCCGGCGCCGACGCCCGAGCGGCCGGCCGCGCGGTGCAGGTCGTTGACCACCGCCGCGAACAGCACCTGGTTCTCGCCCGCCTTGCCGATCGACGAGACCCGGATCAGCGGATCCTGGTGCTGCTTCTTGATCGTCTCCTCGGTGTGCCAGACGCTGCCGCCCCACAGGTGCGCGGCGTCGCGCAATTCGGCCACGTCGTCCTCGATGAACAGGTACACCGGCTTGGCCGATTTGCCCTCGAAGATGACCATGTCCCAGCCGGCCATCTTCAGCTCGGCGCCCCAGTAGCCACCTGAATTCGAGCAGGCAATGGCGCCCGTCAGCGGACCTTTGGTGACCACCGTGTAGCGGCCACCGGTGGAGGCCATCGTGCCGGTCAGCGGCCCGGTGGCCCAGATCAGCTTGTTGGCCGGCGACAGCGGGTCGACCTTGGGGTCGACCTCGTCGACGATGTACTTGGTGGCCAGGCCGCGCGAGCCGAGGTAGGCGCGCGCCCAGTCCATGTTCAGCGGCTCGGACTTGACCGTGCCGGCGGTGAGATTGACGCGAAGGATTTTTCCTGCCCAGGACATGGTGTGTTCTCCTTAAGCAGCGGTGGGTTGGTTGCCGAGCTTGTCCGCCCAGGCGGCCATCTTGTTCAAGCCGGTCCAGTTGGCGTCGACGTAGGTGATCGCGCCGGTCGGGCAGGCCGTGGCGCAGGCCGGGTCGCCGCCGCACAGGTCGCACTTCTGCACCTTGCCGGTTTCCTGTACGTAGTTGATGGTGCCGAACGGGCAGGCGATGGTGCACACCTTGCAGCCGACGCACGTCGATTCGTTGACGACCTTGGCTCCCGTCAACTTGTCCAGCGTGATCGCTTCGACCGGGCAGGCATGCAGGCACCAGGCCTCGTCGCACTGGGTGCAGGTGTAGGGCACCTTGCGTCCGGTGTGATGGAAGTCGAA
>JANMSR010000535.1:0-3056 GCA_031389565.1 Burkholderiales bacterium | reverse complement strand
TGCCGGTGGTCAACATCGACAAGGAACTGGTCGGCATCGTTTCGCTCAGCGACCTGGCGCTGCGCCAGGCCGGCCACATCGACAAGGCGGTGCGCGAAATCTCCGAGCCCAGCGCCTCGGAGGCTGTCGGGGGTTGGGCCGGGCCCGCCCAAAGCCCGACAGCCTCCTAGCGCCCGGGCGGCGCCGAGACTCTGCGCGTCACGCCGCGGCGTGCCACAGTGCCGCGCAGAAATGGCAGGCGCTGCCGCCGATCACGAACAGGTGCCAGACGAAGTGCGCATAGCGCAGCTTCGAGTCGAACAGGAACACCACCGCGCCGGCGGTGTACGACAGGCCACCGGCCACCAGCCACAGCAGACCCTCGGCCGACATCCGTTCGAAAAGCGGCGCCGCGGCGATCAAGGCCACCCAACCCATCGCCACGTACAGGCCGGTCGACCACAGCGGATGCTTCAGCCGGTCGAGCAGCTTGGCCCCGACACCGAGCGCCGCCGCAGCCCAGACCACGCCGAACAGCGACCAGCCCCATGCGCCGTTGAGCACACCGAACAGGAAGGGCATGTAGCTGCCGGCGATGAAGAGGTAGATCGAGGCGTGGTCGAGCCGGTTCAGCCAGACCTTGGCGCGGCCGCGCGGCAGCGCGTGGTAGAGCGTGGACACGAAGTACAGCACGATCATCGTGCTCGCGAACAGGCTGGCCGCCACGACATTGGCCGTGCCGCCGCGCGCGGCCGCGCCCTGCACCAGGATCGGCAGCGCGGCCACGGCCAGCAGGCAGCCCAAGCCGTGGCTCAGCGCGTTGGCGATCTCTTCGCCGAGGGTTTGACCGCGATCCTCAATCATTGCATTCATGGTGCTGCATCGTACGTGAGTCTTGTGACGACCCTCTTTCAATGCGTGACAGTTGTTGCTGCCGGGGTTTTTGGGGTCACGAAGGCGTCGGCGAAGCAGAACGGCTCCTCCAGCCCCCGTGCGATGAAGGCCGGCACCGCCGCCTCGACCATTTGCAGCGAGCCGCAAGCGTAGACCTCGTAGCCCGTGAGGTCGGGGTGGTCGGCGAGCATCGCCTCGTGCACGAACCCGCGGCGGCCGGGCCAGAGATCGCCGGGCGCGGCGTTCGACAGCACCGGCACGAGCGAGAAGTTCGGGTGCTCGCGCTGCCAGCGCTCGGCCAGGTCGAGCCCGTACAGATCCTTGGCTTCGCGCACGCCCCAGTAGAGCTGCATCGGCCGCGTGAGGCCGCGATGGAAGGCGTCTTCGACGATGCTCTTGATCGGCGCGAAGCCGGTCGCGCCGGCGACAAACAGGATCGGCCGCTCGCTCTGGCGCAGCGTGAAGCGGCCGAGCGGACCTTCGAAGTCGATCGCGTCGCCAGGTTCCATCGTCGTGAAGACCTGGGTCGTGAACCGGCCGCCGGGAATGCGCCGCACATGCAGCTCGATCAGGGCGTTGTCGTGGGGCGCGTTGGCGAACGAGAACGCGCGCCGCTGGCCGTCTTCGAGCACGATGTTGACGTACTGGCCGGCAATGAACGCGATGCGCTCGCCGCCGGGCAGCGACAGGCGCAGGCGCATCACGTCGTCGGCGACGCGCTCCAGGCTGTCGATGCGGCCGCGCCAGCGCTGCGGCGCCGATGTCGCGTCCGGGGCCGCGCCCAGCGTCGGTACATCTACCTCCAGCTCAACGTCGTCCAGAGCCACCGCGCAGCACATCAAGGCCTGGCCGCGCGCGCGCATCGCGTCGGTCAGCGCCGCGGGCTGGTACGGCCCGGGGTCGACGCGGCCATTGAGCACCGTGCACACGCACCGGCCGCAGCCGCCGGCGCGACAGTCGTAGGGCAGGGCCAGGCCGGCGCGCAGGCCGGCTTCGAGCAGGGTTTCGCCGGCGCGCGCGCTGACGGGCAATGCGCCGGGGTGCATCGTGAGTTGCAGCTCGCGGCGCAGGCCACGCCGCGGCGGCAACCACGGCATCGCCAGCAGCGCCAGCGTGCCCAGGCCGACGAAGGCCCAGACGGCGCCCAGCGGCCACGCATAGATCAATGGGTAGAGGGCGAGCAGGAACCAGTCGAGCGACAAGGCTGTGGGCGCCAGGGCCAGGTTCGCCGCGCCGCCCTGGCTGACCACCGGCTGCACCACGGCCAGCACCAGCAGCATCGCCAGCACCGCGAGCGCGATCGGCCGCGGCGGTTGCGTCGAGGCCTTGGGCACGCGCTGCACGTGCACCCACATCACGAGCAGCGCCAGCAGCGGCACGCCGATGTGAATGAACACCAGCAGCGAGAAGAGGCGATTGCTCACGCTGGCCGGCACGATGAAGTTGCGGATCAGCGAGCCGCCGAAGCCGGGCAGCCAGTCCATCCACTCGAAGCTGGCCTGGGTGACGAACTGGGCCAGGCGGTCCCAGGGCAACATGTAGCCGTTGGCGCCGGACGCGTAGATGAGCCAGACCAGCGCGACGCCGGTGACCCACGAGAACCAGCGAAAGCCGCGCAGGCGGTCGAAGGCGAAGTAGCGCAGGGCGTGCACGGCCATCGTCGCCACCATGGCGTCGGACGCGTAGCGATGCACGCTGCGCAGCACGCCGCCGGCAACCCACTGGTCCTCGCTCAGCGCCTGCACCGAGCGGTAGGCGCCGTCGACGCTGGTGTCGAAGAAGGCGTACAGGTACAGCCCGCTGGCGCCGACGATCCAGAACAGGAAGAAGATCGTCGCGCCGAGGTGGTACAGCGGGTTCAACTTGTCGCCGAAGGCGCGGTTGAACAGTGCCTCGGCGTGCATGAAGCCGGCCCTCAGCAGGCGCTGCAGGGCTTGCATCATCTCGACGCTGGTTTGAGCGCTGCCGGGAGCGCCGCCGCTTCGTGCAAGAACTGGTTTGCATGCCGCGCCGTTCCGGCCCGCACGGCATGCCAGACGCGCGCCGGGAAATCATTCGGCAGCAGAGCTTGCACTCGCCCGAGCGCCGCTTCGACATCGACCGCCATGGCGATCATTTGATGCCATACGCCCTCGGCCCCGCATCGCTGTGCCAGCCCCATCCAATGGCGCGCGCGAATCTCG
>JANMSR010000494.1:0-2619 GCA_031389565.1 Burkholderiales bacterium | reverse complement strand
AACGAAAGAGGCCCTCGATGCAAGCGCACCGAGGGCCCGGGTCGCAGCGCCGCGGTCGCTGCGCTGCGCTCGCCGTTCAACTCAGCGTCGAGTCACCGAGTGGCTTCTCAACGAACCTTGCCCGCCTTCCAGGCATCCAGCAGCGTCTGGTAGGCAATCGTCTCGCCCTTGGGCTTTTCGTTGGCCAGCTTCTTCCACGGCGCGCCCTTGTCGCTCAAATACTTGTTGGGGTCGCCTTTGGGGTTGAGCTTGGGCGTGCAGACGGCCATGCCGGCACGTTCCAGCCGGCCCATCACGTCGTCCATCTCGTCGGCCAGCGTGTCCATCGCTTTCTGTGGTGTCATCTCACCCGTCACTGCCTGCGCCACGTTTTTCCACCACAGCTGCGCCAGCTTCGGATAGTCGGGCACGTTGGTGCCGGTGGGTGTCCAGGCGACACGCGCCGGGCTGCGATAGAACTCCACCAGGCCACCGAGCTTGGGCGCCATGTCGGTCATGGCCTGGCTCTGGATGTCGCTTTCGCGGATCGGTGTCAGGCCGACGATGGTCTTCTTCAGGCTCACCGTCTTGCTGGTGATGAACTGCGCGTAGAGCCAGGCACCGGCCACCTTGTTGGCGTCGTGGTCCTTGAAGAAGGTCCACGAGCCGACGTCCTGGTAGCCGTTCTGCATGCCCTGCTTCCAGTACGGACCGTTCGGGCCGGGGGCCATGCGCCACTTCGGTGTGCCGTCTTCGTTGACGACCGGCAGGCCCTTCTTGATCATGTCGGCGGTGAAGGCCGTGTACCAGAAGATCTGCTGCGCGATCTGGCCCTGTGCAGGCACCGGGCCGGCTTCCCCAAAGGTCATGCCGGTGGCTTCCTTGGGCGCGTACTTCTTCATCCAGTCGACGTACTTGGTCAGCGCATACACGGCCGCCGGCGAATTGGTCGCACCTCCGCGCGAGACCGAAGCCCCCACCGGTGTGCACTTGTCGTCGCCGACACGGATGCCCCACTCATCGACCGGTTGGCCGTTGGGAATGCCGATGTCGGCGGTGCCGGCCATCGACAGCCAGGCGTCGGTGAAGCGCCAGCCCAGCGACGGGTCCTTCTTGCCGTAGTCCATGTGGCCATAGATCGGCTTGCCGTCGATCTGCTTGACGTCATTGGTGAAGAAGGCGGCGATGTCTTCGTAGGCGCTCCAGTTCAGCGGCACGCCCAGGTCGTAGCCGTACTTGGCCTTGAACTTGTCTTTGTATTCCGGCTTGGCGAACAGGTCGGCGCGAAACCAGTACAGGTTGGCGAACTGCTGGTCGGGCAACTGGTACAGCTTCTTGTCGGGCGCCGTGGTGAAGCTGGTGCCGATGAAGTCCTTCAGGTCCAGGCCCGGGTTGGTGAACTCCTTGCCGGCGCCTTCCATGTAGTCCGACAGGGCCAGAATCTTGCCGTAGCGGTAGTGGGTGCCGATCAGGTCGGAGTCGGAAATCCAGCCGTCGTAGATCGACTTGCCCGACTGCATCGAGGTCTGCAGCTTCTCGACCACGTCGCCTTCCTGGATCAAGTCGTGCTTGACGGTGATGCCGGTGATCTCGGCGAAGGCCTTGGCCATCGTCTTGCTCTCGTACTCGTGCGTGGTGATGGTCTCGGACACGACCGAGATCTCGTTCACGCCCTTGGCCTTCAACTTGGCCGCCGCTTCGATGAACCACTTCATCTCGGCCAGTTGCTGGTCTTTGGACAGCGTGGAGGGCTGGAACTCGCTGTCGATCCACTTCTTGGCCGTGGCTTCGGCACCTGTGGCTGCGGGCGCCGCCGCGGTGGCCATCGGCGCCGAAGCCGGCGCCGTCGCCGCGGGTGCGTCCTTCTTGCCGCACGCGGACAGCGTCAGCACGACGGCCCCCACGGCGGAAAGTGCGTACATCGATGGTGAGCGTTTCATCATTGGTTTCCTCAGGGACTTCCCGTTGATTGCTGGGCAGGCCGGACGGGAAGGTTGGCCGGCTGCCGTTCTGAAAACCAGGCCGTTGCTCAGCCCTTGCGCATGACCAGGGCCAGCACGCCCATCGACAGCCCAAAGCTGATCCAGATCGACGGCTCGCTGGCCAGGCCGAACCAGCCGATCATCTTCTCACTCGTGGCCACGAAGGCCAGGTTCACATAGGCCGCGGACAGCAGGCCGATGAAGAGCCGGTCGCCCCGCGTGGTGGCGATCGGCAGGAAACCCTTGCGCAGCACCGTGGGCGACTTGAGCTCCCACACCGACATGCCGACCAGCATCAGCACGATGCAGGTGAAGAATACCGCCACCGGCAGGGTCCAGGCCATCCAAGCGAACATCACACTCTCCCCATCGCGAAGCCCTTGGCGATGTAGTGGCGCACGAACCAGATCACGATCGCCCCCGGCACGATGGTCAGCACGCCGGCCGCGGCGAGCACGCCCCAGTCCATGCCCGAGGCCGACACGGTGCGCGTCATCGTGGCCACGATCGGCTTGGCGTTGACGCTGGTCAGGGTGCGCGCCATCAGCAGCTCGACCCAACTGAACATGAAGCAGAAGAAGGCCGCGACACCGACGCCGGCCTTGATCAGCGGGATGAAGATGGTGAGGAAGAAGCGCGGGAACGAGTAGCCGTCGAT
>JANMSR010000467.1:0-13121 GCA_031389565.1 Burkholderiales bacterium | reverse complement strand
ATCGACTTGAGCTTCGCCAAGGCGCTGCGGGCGATCCTGCGCCAGGACCCTGACGTGATCATGATCGGCGAGATCCGCGACTTTGAAACCGCGCAGATCGCGATCCAGGCCTCGCTGACCGGCCACCTGGTGCTGGCCACGCTGCACACCAACGATGCGCCTTCGGCCATCACCCGCCTGACCGACATGGGCGTCGAGCCCTTCCTGCTCAGCAGCTCGCTGCTCGGCGTGCTGGCCCAGCGTTTGGTGCGCAAACTCTGCCCGCATTGCAAGCGCGTCGACGCGCGCGGCCGCTACCACCCGGTGGGCTGCGCCGAATGCTCGATGACCGGCTACAAGGGTCGGACCGGGGTCTACGAGCTGATGGTCGCCGACGACAAGGTCAGCGCGCTGATTCACAACCGCGCCGCCGAGAGCCAGCTCTTCGTCGCGGCCGAAGCGGCGGGCCTGCGCTCGATGCGCGAAGACGGCGAGCGCCTGGTCGAAGGCGGCGTCACATCGGCCGCAGAGGTCATGCGAGTCACTCGCGAATGATGAGCCCCCGAGCTTGTCGCTACGCGCCTTCGCTACCCCCCGGGGGGGCCGCGGCCACCTTGGGGCGGCCCGGCGGCGGCCGTGCACAGTAGCGACGACCCATGCCCGCCTACAAATTCGAGGCGCTGGACGCCGCCGGCAAGGCCAAGACCGGCCTACTGGAAGCCGACAACGCCAAGGCCGCGCGGGCGCAGTTGCGGGCCCAGGCACTGGTGCCGCTCGACGTCGTTCCGGTGGCCCACGCGGCCAACGACGGCACGGCCTCGCGCTTCGGCCGGCGCGTGTTTTCGAGCACCGAGTTGTCCGTGTGGACGCGACAGATGGCCGGCCTGGTGGGCTCGGGCCTGCCGCTCGAACGCGCCCTGACGGCACTCGTCGACGAGGCCGAAGACCCACGCCAGCGCGAGCTGGTGGCGCACCTGCGCAGCGAGGTCAATGCCGGCAGCCCGTTTGCGCGCGCGCTGGCCAGCGCGCCGCGCGAGTTCGATGACGTCTACCGCGCCGTGGTCGCCGCCGGCGAGCAGAGCGGCGCGCTCGGCACCGTGCTGGAAAAGCTGGCCGACGACCTCGAAGAGCGCCAGACGCTCAAGGGCAAGCTGATCGGCGCCACGCTGTACCCGGCCATCGTCTCGCTGATTGCGCTGCTGATCGTGATCTTCCTCGTCACCTACGTGGTGCCGCAGGTGGCCAGCGTGTTCACCGGCAGCAAGCGCGCGCTGCCGATGCTGACCGTGGTCATGCTGTCCGTGAGCGCGTTCGTGCGCCAATGGGGCTGGCTGGTGGTGCTGGCCTGCGCCGCCGCAGGCATGGGGTTCGCCTATTCGCTGCGCAGCGAAGCCGTGCGCGAGCGCTTCGATGCCCTGTGGCTGACCCTGCCCCTGGTCGGCCGGCTGGCGCGCGGCTACAACGCGGCGCGCTTCGCCAGCACGCTGGCGATGCTGGCCGCGGCCGGCGTGCCGATCCTGAAGGCCTTGCAGGCGGCCGCCGAAACCCTGGGCAACCGCGCCATGCGCGCCGACGCGATGGCCGCGCTGGTGCAGGTGCGCGAAGGGGCGCCGCTGGCCAATGCGCTGGCCGCGAAGAAGCGCTTTCCGGGCCTGTTGCCGATGTTTGCCCGCCTGGGTGAGCAGACCGGGACGCTGCCCCAGATGCTGCAGCGCGCCGCCACTCAGCTCAGCGTCGAAGTGCAGCGCCGCGCGATGGCGCTGGCCACCGTGCTCGAGCCGCTGCTGATCGTGGCCATGGGGGCCATGGTCATGCTGATCGTGCTCGCCGTGCTGCTGCCGATCATCCAGCTCAACACCTGGGTCAAGTGACCCGGTAGCGACTCAGCCCCGCGGCGGCACCACCGCGAAGGCCACACCGTGCAGGGCCACTGCCAACGGCACGGCGCAGACGGTCGATGGCGCCGACAGACGGTGTGCGACTTGTTGCACACGCGCCGCAATTGGCCGCACTTGCAGCGTCACTTCCGCCCTTGTCGTACCCTTGCCGGTGATTGAATGATCGGTACCGGCTCCAGGAGGTTCGTGTGGGCGCATCGCAGTCGACCAGCATCCCGATCGCGCAGATGCGCAGCGTCTACCGCTGCGCCGACATCGAGCGACGCCTGCACAAGCTGCCGCCCAAAGAGCACGAGAGCCTGCGCAGCACCTACGAGCGCATGCTCGAAAGAGGCCCCGAGCGCTTCCAGGTCAAGCCCTCGGGCCTGCCGGCGATGGACCACCTCTACGAGGAACTGCCCAACTTCCACGCCGCCCTGGACGACATCAAGCGCCAGCTCGCGCTGTGCCAGGACAGCCGCGATGCGCTGGAAATCGCGCCGATGCTGCTGCTCGGCCCCCCGGGCATCGGCAAGACCCATTTCGCGCGCGTTATCGCGCAGTTGCTGGGCACGGGCATGGGCTTCGTGTCGATGA
Source organism: Burkholderiales bacterium (assembly GCA_031389565.1). Lineage (GTDB taxonomy): Bacteria > Pseudomonadota > Gammaproteobacteria > Burkholderiales > Burkholderiaceae_C > CADEEN01. Next base: position 10,668 of record JANMSR010000467.1, on the reverse strand, counting down.
GCAGCCTGACCGCCGGCTGGGTGCTGAGTGGCGCGTCGAGCCAATGGAAGGGCGCACGGCCGGGCAAGGTGTTCGAGACCCTGGTCGACGGCGCCTATGCCAACCCGGTGATGGTGGTGGACGAAATCGACAAGGCCCGCGGCGAGCACGCCTACGACCCCCTCGGCGCGCTGTACAGCCTGCTCGAACACGACACCGCGCACGATTTCACCGACGAGTTCGCCGAAGTGCCGATCGACGCCAGCCAGATGATCTGGGTCGCCACGGCCAACGACGAGCGCGCGATCCCCGAGCCGATCCTGAACCGCATGAGCGTCTACGCAGTGCAGGCGCCCGACCGCGACGCGGCGCGCGCGATCGCGCTGCGCCTGTACGCCAGCCTGCGCGCCGGCCACGACTGGGGCCAGCGCTTTGCCGAGGCGCCGACCGACGCGGTGCTCGAGCGCATGAGCGAACTCGCGCCACGCGAAATGCGACGCACCTGGACCGCCGCCTTCGGCAACGCCCGCCTCGACGGCCGCGACGCGATCGAGTTGCGCGACCTGTCCGGCGCGCATCAAAGCGGCAAGCGCGGGCCGCTGGGTTTCATGGCGCACTGACAGCCCTGCGCCGCGCCGGGGCGGCTGGCTATCATGGGCCGCGATGCCCACCTCTCTGGACGGCCGCCTGGTGGTGGCCATTTCCTCGCGCGCCCTGTTTGACTTCGAAGACGAGAACCGCGTCTTCGAGGCCAGTGACGACCGCGCCTACATGCAGTTGCAGCTCGCACGGCTGGAGCAGCCGGCGCGAGCCGGGGTGGCGTTCTCCCTGGTCAACAAGCTGCTGGCCTTCAACACCGGCCGCCTGCCGCTGGTCGAGGTGGTGATCCTGTCGCGCAACGACCCGGTGTCGGGCATGCGCGTGTTCCGCTCCTGCCAGCACTATGGCCTGCCGATCGAGCGGGGTGTGTTCACGCGCGGCCAGAGCCCGTGGCGATATCTCAGGCCGCTGAATGCGCACCTGTTCCTGTCGACCAACGAGCCCGATGTGCGCTCGGCCCTGGGCGCGGGGGTGCCGGCGGCGCGGGTCTATCCGAACTCGGCGCGCGCGTCGAGCGCGCACCCGAACGAAGTCCGCATCGCCTTCGACGGTGACGCGGTGCTGTTTTCCGACGAATCCGAGCGCGTCTACCAGGACGCCGGCCTAGCGGCCTTCCAGGCCCACGAGAGCGCACGCGCCGGCACGCCGCTGGCGCCCGGCCCGTTCAAGCCGCTGCTCGTAGCCTTGCAGCGCCTGCAGCGCGAGCCCGTGAATGCGATGCGCGTTCGCACCGCCCTCGTCACCGCGCGCAGCGCGCCGGCGCACGAGCGCGCGATCCGCACGCTGATGGACTGGCACATCGAGGTCGACGAAGCGATGTTCCTCGGTGGTCTGGCCAAAGGCGAGTTCCTGCGCGAGTTCGAACCCGACTTCTTCTTCGACGACCAGACCGGCCACATCGAAAGTGCCGCCGCGCATGTGCCGGCCGGACACGTGGCGGCGGGGGTTTCGAATCCCTGAGGCGGGGCATCGTCGGGCGGTCCTCACCGGTCCCGAAAAAGTTGAAACACGGCGGCCACGCCGTTGAGCGCCACGGCGACGGGACGGATGTGCAGCGCCGACCCGCGATCTATTTCACGGGCCGCGTGTGAACGCCGAGCCTCGGCGCATAGCGTGAGAAATTTTTTCACGATGACGTCACGCACAAGCGCGGGGCACATTGCCGGGTCCGGCATGTCGTCGGCAAACTGCAAGCAGTCGTAACGGACTGCGTCTTTCGCACCCACTCACACGCCTTTGCCGGCCATTGGAGTCCAACAGTGATGCTGCAAGCCCTAAGCACCGCCATGAGCGGCAAGACGTCCCCGCCTACACCGCAGCGAGCGGTGCGGGCGGTACAGACCATCGCCGCCGCGGCGGCCCTCGTCGTTGCGCTCGGCGTAGCGGGCGTGGCCAGCGCCCAGAGCAGTGAGCCGATTCAGCCGATCGCCACCGACAGCAAGCTGGACCCCAAGAAGGTCGCCCTCGGCGACCGCTTGTTCCACGACAAAAGGCTGTCCAAGGACAACTCGTTGTCCTGCGCGGGCTGCCACAACCTGGCCAGGGGGGGCGTCGATGGCCTGCCTACGTCGATTGGCATTGGCGGCGCGAAGGGCCCGATCAATGCGCCCACGGTCTTCAACAGCAGCCTGAACTTCCGCCAGTTCTGGGACGGCCGCGCCCCGTCGCTCGAGGAGCAGGCCGCCGGCCCGGTGCACAACCCCAAGGAGATGGGCAGCAACTGGCCCGAAGTGCTGAGCAAGCTGGCACAGGACGCCGCATTGGTCGAGCAGTTCAAGCAGTCCTATGCGGACGGCTTGCAGGCCAGGAACATCCAGGACGCGATCGCCGTCTTCGAGCGCTCGCTGACGACGCCGAACGCGCGCCTGGACCGCTATTTAAAGGGCGAGAAGGCGGCGCTGTCCGCCGACGAGCAGCGCGGCTACCAGTTGTTCAAGGCCTACGGCTGCGTAGCCTGCCACCAGGGGGTCAACGTCGGCGGCAACATGTTCCAGACCTTCGGCGTGATGGGGGACTATTTCAGCAAGCGCGGCAACCTCACCGCGGCCGACCTGGGCCGCTACAACGTGACCAAGAACGAGGCCGACAAGCATGTATTCAAGGTGCCCAGCCTGCGCAACGTGGCCCTGACCGCGCCCTACTTCCATGACGGTTCGGCCAGGACACTCGACGAGGCGGTGGACGTGATGTTCCGCTTCCAGCTCGGCCGCCCGGCGTCGGCCCAAGACAAGGATCTCATCGTCAAGTTCCTGCACACGTTGACGGGAGAGCACAACGGCAAGCCGTTGCAGCAGCCCGACACCGTGGCCGCACGTTGATCGCTGCCCGGAGAACCCTAGCCATGAAAACAACCACCACCCGCACCCTCTACGCAACGTCGGCACTCGTGCTGATCACACTGCTCGGCGTGCTGTTCCTGAAGACGCGGGACGTCGACTTCGACGCTCACAACGAGATCCTGGGAACGCTGCGCCAGCTCAAGCAGGTCGACGCCGAGTGGAACGTCGACGTGCTGCGCTCCAAGACCGGTCTGGCCAACAACTACGACCGCGTCGCCAGCCCGCTGCCGCTGATCGAGTCACTCGACGTCGCGCTCAGCCGCAAGACCGGCGACTTCTGGCGCGACCGCGCCGACAGCGGTGCACGCCTGAGCGCACTGCTCGACCAGTACCGCAAGCTGATGGATCGCAAGATCGCCGCAATCGAGAGCTTCAAGTCGCAGAACGCGATCCTGCGCAACTCGTCGCGCTTCCTGCCGATTGCGGCCACCGATCTGGTCGAGGCCGCGCGCGGCAGCGCCAGCCTGGCGCCGGCGCAGAAGTCGGACATCGAGCAGGCGCTGAACAACCTGCTGGCCGACACGATGACCTACTCGCAGACCCCTGACGACGCGCTGCGCGAGCGCATCGACGCCGGCACGGCGGGCCTGCGACTGCTGACGGTCGCTGTAGCGCCCGACATTCGCGAACGCAGCGACACGCTGGTGGCACACGTCGGCACGGTGCTCAGACAACAGGCCAGCGGCACCAAGCTGCTGGCCGAATTGGCCACCATCCCGACGGCCCAGGCCATCGACGGGCTGAGCGACGCCCACGCCCAGGAACACGAGAAGCTGCTCACCGACCAGCAGATCTACCGCCAGGGACTGTTCGCCTATTCGCTGTTCCTGCTGCTGCTGCTGGCCGTGGCGGCGTGGCGGCTGTTCAAGTACTACCAGTTGCTGAACCGGACCAACGCCACCTTGCACAAGACCAACCATGAACTGAAGGAATCACAGGTGCACCTGGTCCAGGCCGAGAAGATGTCTGCGCTGGGCCAGATGGTGGCCGGCATCGCCCACGAGATCAACACCCCGTTGGCCTACGTCAAGGGGACGTTTGGCGTGCTTCACGAGCAACTCGCCCCGGTCCAGCAGTTGGCGCAGCGCTGCCACAGTTTCATTCAATTGATGCGCGCGCCCGACCGCAACACGGCCGAAGCCAACCGGGAACTGCTTGGCGTCGAGGCCAGCGCCAAGCGCGTGCATGACAGCGGCGTTCTGCACGAAATGGGCAGCTTGCTGAGCGACGGCATCCACGGTATCGAGCAGATCTCGGAGATCGTGGTCAACCTGAAGAATTTCAGCCGACTCGATCGCGCCAAGGTTTCGGAGTTCTCGGTCCAGGGTGGCCTGGACAGCACGCTGCTGCTGGCCAGAAACCTGCTGAAGAACAAAGTCGATGTGCGCAAGGAGTATGGCGCGATCTCCAAAATCACCGGCTCGCCGTCGCAGATCAACCAGGTCTTCCTCAACCTCATCAGCAATGCGGTGCACGCGATGCCCGAGCGCGCCACGCCGAACGTGATCACGCTGCGGACCATGATGGAGAACCAGGACACGGTGCGAATCGAGATCCAGGACAACGGCAGCGGTATCCCCAAGGACGTGCTGCCGAAGATCTTCGACCCGTTCTTCACGACCAAACCGATCGGCCAGGGTACCGGCATGGGCCTGTCGATCTCGTTCAAGATCATTCAGGAACATGGCGGAAAGATCCAGGTGGACACCGAAGCCAACATTGGCACGGTGTTCACGATTCTGCTGCCGGTCAAGCCAGCCGCGTCCCGGGTCGAAGCGATCGACTCGACGATGTTGGTCGCCGCCTGAATCCGCGCTGTCTGCATAACGAAGGAACAATATGGAACCGAAGGCAAAACTACTGTTCGTCGACGACGAGGAACGGATCGTCAACCTGCTGCGCACGATGTTCCGTGCCGACTACGAGGTCGTGACTGCGACGTCGGGACGGCAGGCGCTCGAGCTCATCGCATCCGGCGACATCGATGTCATCGTCAGCGACCAGCGGATGCCCGAGATGGTCGGCATTGAACTGCTGTCAGAGGTGCGCAAACGCTCGCCAGCGACGATGCGCATCCTTCTGACCGGCTATTCGGACCTGGCCGCCATTGTCGGATCGGTCAATGACGGCGAAGTGTTCCGCTTCATCAGCAAGCCCTGGGATCACGAGGAAATCAAGGGCATCATTGGCGAAGCGGCGCAGGCTGCGCGTGCGACGCGCGATGCGGCGCTCGAGCTGCCGCAGCCCGCGGCACCGTCGGCCAGCGCTGAAGCCATGCAGCCGGAGTTGCTGGTGATCGATGACAACGCTGCCGATCGGCAGGTGATGGCCAAGGCCATCGGCGGAGACTACAAAGTTCATGGCGCGTCCAGCATCGCCGAGGCGCTCCAGGTCATCGAACAGCGTGACATCGGCGTGATCGTCGCCGAGGCGCGCGTTGGTGGCGACGACACCGGACAACTGCTGCGCGTCCTGAAACAGCACCACCCTTCCATCACGACCGTGATGCTGACCAACGCGGCCGATGCCGACATCGTCATCAAGCTGATCAACCAGGCGCAGATATTCCGCTTTGCGACCAAGCCGATCCGCAGCGGCGTGTTCCAACTCGCCGTGTCGGCGGCGATGAAGGAGCACCAGCGTTTCCGCACCAGCCCTGCGCTGCTCAAGCGCCACCGCGTTGCGCGCGCCAGCGAGCCGGAGGATCCGTCCTTCGCCGCCAGCGTGGTGCGCAGCCTGGGCGGGCTGCGAATGCGCCTGTCGTCCTTGCTGCGCTGACGCGACCGTTCAGTCGCTGCGGCGCACGTAGCGCTGCAGCCCCTGGACGTGGATCACCCGCACACCGCCGTACTCGACACGGATCAGCCCGCGCGTCTGCAAGGTGCGCAGCGCCTCGTTGACCCGCTGGCGCGACAGACCCACCAGGTAGCCGAGTTCCTGCTGCGTGATGCGCAGCAACTCACCCACGCCCGGGTACAGCACCGGGTGGAACAGGGCGCCCAGGCTGCGCGCCACGCGCGTGTCGACATCGGTCGTGCGGTCGATCTCGCGCGCGGCGATGAACTGGCCCAGGCGTTCGTTCAACTGGTTCATCAGGTAGCGGTTGAACGGCAGGCTGCGTTCGAGCAACCAATCGAAGGTCGCGATCGGCAGGCCGGCGACCACACTCTTCCTCAGCGCCTCGATGTTGTAGCGGTAGTGCTCGCGCTTGAGCAGGGTGCCCTCGCCGAACCAGGCCCCCGAGGGCACGCCGGTGAAGGTGATCGGCGTGCCCATCGCGCTGTCGTTGCTCATCTTCAGCAGCCCCTCGACGACGCCGAACCACAGCGCGGCCGGGCGGCCGATGCGGCACAGGAACTCGCCCACCTCGGCCACGGCCACCTGCATGTCGGCGGCCACGCGCTCGGCTTCGACGGCGTCGAGCAGCGACCACCAGGGCACGCGCTCCAATTCCACAGCGCTGGCGGGGCGCGCGCGGTGCCGAAGCGAGGTCGAAGGCCGTGAATCGGCGGTGTCCATCTGTCTGGTTGACTATGAGCTGACAGCGGGGCCGCGGGAAAGTCCCCTGCGGGGCGACCCTAGGATTGTCGTCATCATGACAACCTGGCGTCAAACTTCTGCCTAGTATCGCCCTCCAAATGGCACCCGACAGTGCCGGTCGGAGACAAACGGTGCAAACCACCTTCCCGCGTTTGATGCTGGACCACGCCGCGCAGCGCCCTGACGCGCCGGCGTTGCGCGAGAAGGAATATGGCATCTGGCAGACGCTGACCTGGCGTGACCTGGCGGCGCTGGTGCGCCGAATCGCCGGCGGTCTGGCCGCCGCGGGACTCGGCAAGGGCCAGCATCTGGTCGTGGTCGGCGAGAACCGGCCGCGGCTGTACGCCACGATGCTGGCCGCCCAAGCGCTCGGCGCGATTCCGGTGCCCTTGTACCAGGACGCGGCGAGCAGCGAGTTCGTGTTCCCGATCAACAACGCCGAGGTCGCTTTCGCGGTCGTCGAAGACCAGGAGCAGGTCGACAAGCTGCTCGAGATCCGGCCGCAATGCCCCCTGCTGACGCAGATCTGGTTCGACGATCCGCGCGGCCTGCGTCACTACAGTGAGCCTGGACTGGCCGCCATCGACACACTGATCGATGCCGGCCAGGCCTTTGATGCGGCCCACCCCGGTTTCTTCGACGCCGCCGTCGCCGCCACCCGGCCCGACGACGTGGCCGCGATGTTCTTCACCTCCGGCACCACCGGCAACCCGAAGGGCGTGGTCCACACCCACTTCTCGCTGCTCGACCGCGCCGCGGCGGGCGCCCGCTTCGACAAGCTCACCAGCCGCGAAGAGGTCCTGGCCTACATGCCACCGGCCTGGATCGGCCAGAACATCTTCAGCTACGCGCAGTGGCTGGCCTGCGGCTACATCGTCAACTGCCCTGAGAACGCCAGCACCGCGTCGATCGATTTGAAGGAAGTCGGCCCGACCTACTACTTCGCGCCGCCGCGCATCTTCGAAGGCCTGCTGACCAGCGTGACGATCCGCATGGAAGACGCCGGCCGCATCAAGAAGGGGCTGTACCGCCACTTCATGGACCTGGCGCTGCGCATCGGCCCGGACTTGATGGACGGCAAGGCGGTCGGCGTCGCCGACCGCGTCCATTTTGCCCTGGGCAACCTGTTCATCTACGGCCCGCTGCGCAACACGCTGGGCTTCTCGCGCGTGCGCGTGGCCTACACCGCGGGCGAGGCGATCGGCCCCGACCTGTTCACCTTCTACCGCGCCATCGGCATCAACCTCAAGCAGTTGTACGGCTCGACCGAGACCGCCGTGTTCGTCTGCCTGCAGCCCGACCATGAAGTCAAGGCCGACACCGTCGGCGTGCCGATCGACGGCGTCGAGATCAAGTTCGACGCCAGCGGCGAACTGCTGGTGCGATCGAGCGGCTTGCTCAAGGGCTACTACAAGAACGAGGCCGCGACGGCCGAAGTGCTGACGCCCGACGGCTGGTACCGCACCGGCGACGCGGGTTTCCTCGATGCCGGCGGCCACCTGAAGATCATCGACCGCGCCAAGGACGTCGGCCGCCTGGTGGGCGGCGCCAGCGACGGCGCCATCTTCGCCCCCAAGTATGTCGAGAACAAGCTCAAGTTCTTCCCCTACATCAAGGAAGCGGTGGCCTTCGGCGACAAGCGCGAGAAGGTCTGCGCCTTCATCAACATCGATTTCGACGCCGTCGGCAACTGGGCCGAAAAACGCAACCTGCCCTACGCCGGCTACACCGACCTGGCTGCCAAGCCCCAGGTGCTCGAGCTGGTGCGCGAATGCGTCGAGAAGGTCAACGCCGACCTGGCCGCCGACGACAAGCTCGCCGGCAGCCAGGTCAGCCGCTTCCTCATCCTGCACAAGGAGCTCGACGCCGACGACGGCGAACTCACCCGCACGCGAAAGGTGCGCCGCGGCGCCATCGGCGACAAGTACCAGTTGCTGGTCGATGCGCTGTACGGCGGCAAGAGCGAACAGTTCATCGAGACCGCGGTGAAGTTCGAGGACGGCCGCGCGGGCAGCGTTTCGGCGACGCTGAAGATCGTCGATGCCAAGACCTTCGGCCCCGTAAAGGCTGCGGCATGAGCCAGCGAGAAATCGGCGACGTCGTCCTCGACGTCAAGAACATCAGCCTGCGTTTCGGCGGCGTGAAGGCATTGACCAACATCAGCTTCGACGTGCGCGAGCATGAGCTGCGCGCCATCATCGGCCCCAACGGCGCGGGCAAGAGCAGCATGCTCAATTGCATCAATGGCGTGTACTCGCCGCAAGAGGGCAGCATCAGCTTTCGCGGCCAGACCTTCAGCCACATGAACTCGCGCCAGGTGGCCGAGATGGGTGTGGCGCGCACGTTCCAGAACCTGGCGTTGTTCAAGGGCATGAGCGTGCTCGACAACATCATGACCGGGCGCAACCTGCGCATGAAGACCAACCTCTTCCAGCAGGCTGTACGTGGCTTCGGCTGGGGTGCCGCCGAGCGCGAGGAATCGGCACACCGCGAATCGGTCGAGAAGATCATCGACTTCCTCGAGATCCAGGCCTACCGCAAGACGCCGGTCGGCCGCCTGCCCTACGGCCTGCAAAAGCGCGTCGACCTCGGCCGGGCGCTGGCGATGGAGCCGCAGGTGCTGCTGCTGGACGAGCCGATGGCCGGCATGAACGTCGAGGAGAAGCAGGACATGAGCCGCTTCATCCTCGACGTCAACGACGAGTACGGCACCACGGTCGTGCTGATCGAACACGACATGAGCGTGGTGATGGACATCAGCGACCGCGTCGTCGTGCTCGACTACGGCAAGAAGATCGGCGACGGCACGCCCGATGCAGTGCGCGCGAATCCCGACGTCATCGCGGCGTACCTCGGCACGAGCCACTGATGGGCCCGTTCCTCGAAACCGTGATCGGCGGGCTGATGTCCGGCATGCTGTATTCGCTGGTCGCGCTCGGCTTCGTGCTGATCTTCAAGGCCAGCGGCGTCTTCAACTTCGCGCAGGGCGCGATGGTGCTGTTCGCGGCGCTGGCGATGGCCCGTTTTTCGGAGTGGTTGCCGGCCCTGCTCGGCACGGACAGCAAGATCCTCGGCAACGTGCTGGCCTTTGCCGGCGCGCTGGGCCTGATGATCGCGGTGGCCTGGCTGATCGAGCGCCTGGTGCTGGGCAAGCTGGTCAACCAGGAAGGCATCACGCTGCTGATGGCCACGCTGGGCGTCAGCTACTTCCTCGACGGCTTCGGCCAGACCTTGTTCGGCAGCGCCATCTACAAGATCGACGTCGGACTGCCCAAGGACCCGATGTTCCTGTTCGAAAGCAGCTTCCAGGGCGGCATCCTGATCAACAAGGAAGACCTCTACGCGGCGGCGATTGCGGCCGCACTGGTGGCCTTGTTGAGCCTGTTCTTCCAGAAGACGGCCACCGGCCGCGCGCTGCGGGCAGTGGCCGACGACCACCAGGCCGCGCAGTCCATCGGCATCCCACTGAACCGCATCTGGGTCATCGTTTGGAGCGTGGCCGGCTTCGTCGCGCTGGTGGCCGGCGTGATCTGGGGCAGCAAGCTCGGCGTGCAGTTTTCGCTCTCGCTGGTGGCCCTGAAGGCGCTGCCTGTCGTGATCCTCGGCGGCCTCACGTCGGTGCCCGGCGCGATCATCGGCGGGCTGATCATCGGCGTCGGCGAAAAACTGGCCGAGGTCTACCTCGGGCCCAGCGTCGGCGGCGGCATCGAGATCTGGTTCGGCTATGTGCTGGTGTTGTTCGTATTGCTCGTCAGACCGCAAGGCCTGTTCGGCGAAAAAATAATCGACAGAGTCTGACCATGCTGTACAGAGAAAACGGTCAGTTCAAAACCAGCTACCGCGCCGACAGCCAGGTATTCCCGATCGCGCAAGACCGGATCGCGATCGGCCTGCTGCTGGCCTTTGCAGTCTTCGGCGTGCCCCTGCTGGCCGACGAATACTTGTTCCGCGCGATCCTGATCCCGTTCCTGATACTGGCGCTGGCCGCACTCGGCCTGAACATCCTCGTCGGCTACTGCGGCCAGATCTCCCTGGGCACCGGCGGCTTCATGGCCGTGGGCGCCTACGCGGCGTACAACTTCCTGGTCCGCATCGAGGGCATGCCGATGCTGGCGGCAATCCTGCTCGGCGGCGCGTGCGCCACCGTGGTCGGCGTGCTGTTCGGGATCCCCAGCCTGCGCATCAAGGGCCTGTACCTGGCGGTGGCCAC
>JANMSR010000497.1:0-2931 GCA_031389565.1 Burkholderiales bacterium | reverse complement strand
CATCAGCCCTGCCAATCGATGTGGGGCATTGGAGCCAATATGAGTCTCGCCAACCAACTCGGTTTGCTGGGGCGCAAGGTGGGCATGATGCGCATCTTCACGTCCGACGGCGACGCCGTTCCCGTGACGGTGCTCGACGTGTCGAACAACCGCGTCACCCAGGTCAAGACCGAAGCCACCGACGGCTACAGCGCCATCCAGGTGACCTTCGGCTCGCGCAAAGCATCGCGCGTGAACAAGCCGCAAGCCGGGCACCTGGCCAAGGCGGGTGTCGAAGCCGGTGAGATCCTCAAGGAATTCCGCGTCAGCGCCGACGTGGCCGGGCAGTTCAAGCCGGGCAGCACGCTGCCGGTGACGATGTTTGCCGCTGGCCAGATGGTCGACGTGCAGGGCACCTCGATCGGCAAGGGCTTCACGGGCACGATCAAGCGCCACAACTTCAAGTCGCAGCGCGCCTCACACGGCAACAGCCGTTCGCACAACGTGCCGGGCTCGATCTCGATGGCCCAGGACCCGGGCCGCGTTTTCCCGGGCAAGAAAATGTCGGGCCACCGCGGAGACGAAACCACGACGACGCAAAACCTCGACGTCGTGCGCGTTGACGAAGCGCGCCAGTTGCTGCTCGTCAAGGGCGCGGTGCCGGGCTCGAAGAACGGGCATGTGGTCGTGCGCCCCGCCGTCAAGGCCCGCCCTAGCACGGTTACCAAGGGAGCCCAGTGATGCAACTCGAGCTCCTGAATGACCAGGGCCAAGCGACCTCGAAGTTCGAGGCGCCCGACACCGTGTTCGCACGCGACTACAACGAAGCGCTCGTGCACCAGATCGTCGTGGCCTTCCAGGCCAATGCGCGCCAGGGCACCCGTGCCCAGCTCGACCGCGGCGAAGTCCACCACTCGACCAAGAAGCCGTTCCGCCAGAAGGGCACGGGCCGCGCCCGCGCGGGCATGACTTCGTCGCCGCTGTGGCGCGGGGGCGGTCGCATATTCCCGAACCGACCGGACGAGAACTTCAGCCAAAAGGTCAACAAGAAGATGTACCGCGCCGGCATGGCCGCGATCCTGTCGCAACTGGCCCGTGACGGCCGTCTGGCCGTGGTCGATTCAATCTCGGTCGATGCACCCAAGACCAAGCTGCTGGCGGCCAAGTTCAAGGCCATGGGACTGGAGTCGGTGATGGTCATTTCCGACCAGGTCGACGACAACCTGCTACTGGCCTCGCGCAACCTGGCCAACGTGCTGGTGGTCGAGCCGCGCTACGCCGATCCGCTGTCGCTGGTCTTCTACAAGAAGATCCTGGTGACCAAGGGCGCGATCGAGCAGTTGAAGGAGATGTTCGCATGAGCCGCAGGGCCTCTCCCAAGGCGAATACCGTAGCGCGCAGCGCGGAGGTTACCCAATGAGCCGCAACGTCAACATCCCGCAGAAGTTCGATCAAGGTCGGCTGGCCACGGTACTGGTCGAGCCGATCGTGTCCGAGAAGGCCACGGCGGTGGCCGAGAAGCACAACCAGGTGCTGTTCAAGGTGTTGCGCAACGCGACCAAGCCCGAAATCAAGGCCGCGGTCGAGTTGATGTTCAAGGTCGAGGTGGAGTCGGTGCAGACCGTCAACCAGCGCGGCAAGGAAAAGCGCTTCGGCAAGTCGATCGGTCGGCGCGACCACATCAAGAAGGCGTATGTGTCGCTGAAGAAGGGCCAGGAGCTCAACTTCTCCGGGGAGGCCGCGTAATGGCTGTCGTCAAAGTCAAACCCACATCGCCCGGCCGGCGTGCCGTGGTGAAGGTGGTGCACAAGCACCTGCACAAGGGCAAGCCCGAGGCTTCGCTGCTCGAGCCGCAGATCCAGAATGCCGGCCGCAACAACAACGGCCACATCACGATCCGGCACAAGGGCGGTGGCCACAAGCACCACTACCGCGTCGTCGATTTCGTGCGCAACAAGGACGTGATTCCGGCCAAGGTCGAGCGCATCGAGTACGACCCGAATCGCACGGCCCATATCGCGCTGCTGTGCTACGCCGACGGCGAGCGCCGCTACATCATCGCCCCGCGCGGCCTCGAGGTCGGCGCCACGGTGGTGAGCGGGTCCGAGGCCCCGATCAAGGCCGGCAACACGCTGCCGATCCGCAACATCCCGGTCGGCTCGATCATCCATGCCGTCGAGATGCTGCCGGGCAAGGGCGCACAGATCGCGCGTTCGGCCGGCACCTCGGTGACGCTGATGGCGCGCGAAGGCACCTACGCGCAGGTACGCCTGCGCTCGGGTGAAGTGCGCAAGATCCACATCGACTGCCGCGCCACCATCGGCGAGGTCTCCAACGAAGAGCACAGCCTGCGCCAGTACGGCAAGGCCGGTGCCAAGCGCTGGAAGGGCATCCGCCCGACGGTGCGTGGCGTGGCCATGAACCCGGTGGATCACCCGCACGGCGGTGGCGAAGGCCGCACCGGCGAGGGCCAGGTGCCCGTGTCGCCGTGGAACACGATGACCAAGGGCTACCGCACTCGCAGCAACAAGCGCACGCAGACGATGATCGTCTCGCGCCGGAAGAAATAAGAGGCCGCCATGACACGTTCACTCAAAAAAGGCCCGTTCGTCGACCACCACCTGTTGGTCAAGGTCGAGAAGGCCTCCGCCACCAAGGACAAGAAGCCGATCAAGACCTGGTCGCGCCGCAGCACGATCCTGCCCGAGTTCATCGGCCTGACGATCGCCGTGCACAACGGCAAGCAGCATGTGCCGGTGTACGTGAGCGACCAGATGGTCGGCCACAAGCTCGGCGAGTTCGCGCTGACCCGCACCTTCAAAGGCCACCCGGCCGACAAGAAGGCAGCGAAGAAGTAAAGGATGGCCACGACCATGGAAACCCAAGCAATCGTTCGCGGTGTGCGCCTGTCAACCGACAAGGGTCGGCTGGTGGCCGACCTGATCCGCGGCA
>JANMSR010000444.1:0-1542 GCA_031389565.1 Burkholderiales bacterium | reverse complement strand
CGGTTCGCCAGGCATTGCCGGCGAGCCTGCCGCGCGTCGAGCGTCACCACGAGCTCGAGCAGATGCACTGCGGCTGCGGAGAAGCGCTCAAACGCATCGGCGAAGAGGTCAGCGAGCAGCTGGACTGCGTCCCCGCCCAGTTCTTCGTGCTGCGCCATATCCGCGGCAAGTACGCCTGCGCGTGCTGCCAGACGATTCAGGCCGCGCCGATGCCCGCGCAGATGATCGACAAGGGCATCCCGGCCCCGGGCCTGCTGGCCCAGGTGGTGGTGGCCTAGCACGATGACCACCTGCCGCTGTACCGGCAGACGGAGATCTACGCGCGCTCAGGCGTGCACATCGCGCGCTCGAGCATGGCGCAGTGGATCGGGATCTGCGGCGTGCGTCTGGCGCCGCTGGCCGACGCATTGAAGAGCTTCATCCTCGGCCACGGCGTGATCCACGCCGACGAGACGCCAGTGTCGCTGCTGGCGCCGGGGCGCGGCAAGACCAAGCGGGCCTATGTGTGGGTGTACCGCACGACCAACTTCATGGCGCAGCGCGCGGTGTTCTACGACTTCTGCAACGACCGTTCGGGCGAACACCCGCGGCGCGTATTGCAAGCCTTCGCCGGCACGCTGGTCAGCGACGACTATTCGGGCTACCACGCCCTGCACCGGCAAGGCGTCACGGCCGCGCTTTGCATGGCCCACGCAAGACGCAAGCTGTTCGAAGCGCACGAGTTCAACGGCAGCCAGATCGCTGGCCAGGCGGTCACGCTCATCGCCAGGCTGTACGAGATCGAACGCGAGGCCCGCGATCTCGAGGCCGATGCCCGCAGACTGCTGCGACAGCAGCGCTCCAAACCCATTGCCGATGCCTTGCACTCCTGGCTCACCGCCAAGCGCCAGGCGCTGGCCAAGGCCGACGTCACCGCCAAGGCCATCGACTACTCGCTGAGCAACTGGCGCGCGCTCACGCACTTCCTCGACGACGGCCATGTGCCAATCGACAACAACGCGGTCGAGAACTCCGTGCGTCCGCTCGCAATCGGACGGCGCAACTGGTTATTCGTCGGTTCGCAGCAGGCCGGCGAGCGCGCTGGCGTGGTCCTGAGCTTGATCGAGTCGGCCAAACTCAACGGACACGATCCTTGGGCCTACCTCAAGGACGTCTTCGAGCGGCTGCCTACGCTCAAGCATCGCGACCTCGAGCAGTTGCTGCCGCACAACTGGCGCGTGGCCACCGACGTCGGCGTCGCCGCGCACGTCGAAACGCCGCTGCCCATCGCCGCGTAGCACCGTCTTCAACACGCCGCCATCATCGGCGCAAGGGTGTCGTTCGCGGAACGCTTACTGTCGAGCCCTGACGCCGACTTCGCATAAAAGTGCAGTTCGCACTATTTCGGTCATGCGTAGCTGAGCATGAACGCAAGGCGTGGCTGTTCGCGGGCAGCGAACTGGCGGGCCAGCGCGCCGCCGTCATCATGAGCCTGTTGCAGTCGGCCAAGTTGAACGGGCATGACCCCTGGGCGTATCTCAAGGACGTGCTCACCCGGCTGCC
>JANMSR010000410.1:0-4216 GCA_031389565.1 Burkholderiales bacterium | reverse complement strand
CCACCGGCTCGTCGATACGCGGGTACTCGCGCAGTGACAGACGATCGAACGACACCAGGCCGACGAGCAGGATCAAC
This sequence comes from Burkholderiales bacterium, assembly GCA_031389565.1. Taxonomy (GTDB): domain Bacteria; phylum Pseudomonadota; class Gammaproteobacteria; order Burkholderiales; family Burkholderiaceae_C; genus CADEEN01. Next base: position 4,139 of record JANMSR010000410.1, on the reverse strand, counting down.
AGCGACATCACGCTGGCCAGCACCGGCCGGCGGATCGAGGACTCGGACAGCTTCATGCGCGTCGCCTTGGGTTCACACGGCCGGCGCACTGCGGGCCGCGCCACTGGCCGCGCGCGACGCGGCGCCACTGGCCGCGCGCGCCGGTCCGCCGGCAGCGCGCGCCTTGCCGGCATCGGCCAGGTCGACCACGCGCACCGGCAGACTGTCGCCGCGCAGCAACCGGGCCTGGCCTGCCGTCACCACCACGTCGCCTTCGGCCACACCGGCGAGAATCTCGACCTTGCCCGGCACGCGCACGCCCAGCCGCGCTTCGAGCCGCTGCGACACCTTGCCCTGCGGGCCGTCGACGACCTTGATCAGGAACTGCTTGCCGCCCTGCGGCACCAGCGCTTCTTCGGGAACCACCAGCGCGTTGTCGCGGATTGCGAACAGCGTGCGCGTACGCGCGAACATGCCCGTGCGCAACACGCCGTCGGGGTTGGCCAGGCGTGCGCGCACCAGCAGCGAACGGCCGTTGACATCGAGCTGCGAATCGAGCGCGTCGACCTGGCCGCGGAACGTGCGCCCCGGCATCGCGTCGAGCACCACCTCCACCGGCTGGCCCGGCTTCAATTGCGCCAGGTAGCGCTCGGGCAGGCGGAAGTCGACCCACACCTGGGTGGTGTCCTCGACGTTGACCAGGTCGGCGCCGTCCTTGACATAGTCGCCGACATTGACGCTGCGCAGACCCGCCACGCCGTCGAACGGTGCCAGGATCTTCATGCGCTCGAGTTGCGCCTTGTTCAGCGCCACCTGGGCCAGCGCCACCTCGAGCGCGGCCGCGCTCTGGTCGACCACGCTCTGGCTGACGAAGTTCTGCGCCACCAGTTCGCGGTTGCGCTCCAGGTTGGTTCGGGCGATGCCTGCCTGCGCCTCGGCCTGGCGCATTTGCGCGGCCTGCAGGGTGTCGTCGAGCTGGACCAGCAACTGGCCGCGTCGCACGCGTTGGCCGTCGGCAAAGCCCAGCCGCGCAATACGGCCGCTGACCTCGGGTCGCAGCATCACACCCTGGCGCGAACGCAGGGTGCCTATGGCCTGGGCGTCGTCCTCGATGCGCAGGCGCTGGACCTTGCCGACTTCGACCATGGCCGGCCCGCCCGCAGCGCCACCGCCGCCAGCCACGCCGGAGCCCGCCTTGGCGGCCGAAGCCGCTGGTGCCGCGGCACCGGTCACCCCGCCCGGCGGCGCCTTGTGCTGAATCCACCATGCAGCGGCACCGACAGCAACAAGGCCGATGGCCGCGATCCAGGTGTGCAGTCTCTTGATGGCCATGCGATTCCAACTCAGGACAGAACAACTGTAGCCGCGACTGCGCTTTCGTGGATCGGGGCCTCCACAGTCGTGGCCCGCGGCCGTGCGCTGTGCGCTGTGCGGCTACTGCTCGGCGGCGCCGCGGTTTGCGAGGGCGTCCGCACGCTCGTTGCCCGGGTTGCCGGCATGGCCTTTGACCCAGCGCCACTGCACCGTGTGCATCGTGGCCAGTGCGTCCAGGCGCTGCCAGAGGTCGACGTTCTTTACCGGTTTGTTGTTGGCGGTCTTCCAGCCGCGTTGCTTCCAGTTGTGGATCCAGGTCGTGATGCCCAGGCGCACGTACTGGCTGTCAGTGTGGATCACGACATGGCTCGCCCGCTTCAACGCCGCCAGCGCCTCGATCACGGCGGTGAGCTCCATGCGGTTGTTGGTGGTCAGCGCTTCGCCGCCCCACATCTCCTTGTCGTGGCCGCCGACGCTGAGCCAGGCACCCCAGCCGCCCGGGCCCGGGTTGCCCTTGCAGGCGCCGTCGGAGTAGATCGTGACCGTGTCGTGTTGCTGGTTCATGTCTCGTGTTCGTGCGATTGGTGATGGGTGGCCACGGCCGGCGTCGTCGGCGCGGAGGCCCGCTCGCGTTTGGCCAGGCCCACCAGGCGCATGCCGCGCACGCGCTTGACGGCCACCAGCATGTACACCGCGCCGAACACCGGCCACCAGCGGTCGCCAGTGCGGTCCATCCAGGCCGTGCGGCCCAGCCAGCGTTCGGACGCCAGCGGCGGCCGGTAACCGCCGAAGCGCCCGCCCTCGACCTCGAAGCTGAGCAGGCGCAGCCAGTCGCGCAGGCGCCAGTAGCCGATGAATTCGCCCGGCCGCGGCAGGAACAGCGGACCCCGGCCGCCCAGCCGCTGGCGCAGCCAGCCGCAGCGCTGGCGCAGGCCCCACAGGCTGGCCGGGTTGAAGCCGAGGATGACGATCCGCCCTTCGGGCACCAGCACCCGCTCGACTTCAGCCAATGTCAGGTGCGGGTCGCGCGCGAGTTCGAGCGTGTGCGGCAGCACGACAAGGTCCAGGCTGCGCTCGGGAAACGGCAGCGCTTCGGTGTCGCAATGCAGGGCAACGGCGCGCGGCGGCACGGCGCTTTCGCTGGCCAGCCAGCGGTGCGGCATGCGGTTGCCACGCAGTGCGTCGAGCTCGGGCAGCCCGAGTTGCAGCGCGTGAAAGCCGAACAGGTCGACCACGACGCGGTCGAGTTGCGCCTGCTCCCAGGCCAGCAGGTACTGGCCCGGCGGCGTGGCCAACCAGGCAGCCAGCTCATTGCTGCGGTAATTTGTGTTCATCAATGCTTGCAAAGCGTGTGGAACCGGCGCGCCGGGGGCTTGCTCAGAGTGCGTGGTTCCTATAATCGCGGCGCCTTGCCGATGAATCTGATCGTCCTACCCGCCTTCACCGACAGCCCAGTCTGGATATTGCACGACGGTGCGCCAGCGCCGGTCGTCGCGCCGGACGCTGCGCTGCCGGTGCGCGCTGCGCTCGATGCCCAGGGCCTGCAACACAGGCCGGCATTCTAGTGACGCACCCACCAGCCGATCATCTCGGTGGCGTTTGCAGCGCCGCGCGAGCGGAGTCACCGATGTCCACCAAGTCCAAACCGATCGCCACCAGCCGTTGCGCCTTGACCCTGCTGGGTCTGTGTCTGCTGACCGCCTGCGCGAGCACTGCACCGGTCGGCGCCGACATCGATGCGACGACGGCAGCCGTGGCGGCCGCGCCGCTCGCCGTGGCGGCACCCGCAACTGCCACACCGGTGGCCGATGGCGCCGCCTCGGCCACGAGCGCCGTGGCTGCGCCGGCAGAGCCCGCGGTCGAGGCGCCGGTCGATCCGCTGCGCCCCGAAGTACCGGTCGACCTCGACGACCGCACGGCGCAGACCGACCTGTGGCAGCGCGTGCGCAACGGCTTTGGCATCGCCGACCTCGACGACGACTTCGTGCGCCGACGCGAGCGCTACTACGCCGGCCAGCCCGAGTACGTCCAGCGTATGGCCGAGCGCGGCGGGCGCTACCTGTTCCACATCGTCGAAGAAGTGCAGCGGCGCAATCTGCCCAGCGAGCTGGCGCTGCTGCCCTTCATCGAGAGCGCATTCAACCCGCAAGCGATGTCGAGTGCGCGCGCTTCGGGCATGTGGCAGTTCATGCCGGCCACCGGACGCCATTTCGAGCTCAAGCAGAACGTCTTCCGCGACGACCGTCGCGACGTGCTGGCCTCCACGCGCGCCGCGCTCGACTACCTGACGCGCCTGCATGGCATGTTCGGTGACTGGCACCTGGCGCTGGCGGCCTACAACTGGGGTGAAGGCAATGTGCAGCGCGCCATCCTGCGCAATCGGCTCGCCGGTCGGCCCACCGATTACGCGAGCCTGAAGATGCCGGCCGAGACGCGCGACTACGTGCCCAAGCTGCAGGCGATGAAGAACATCGTCGCCGACCCGCAGTCGTTCTCGCTGACCCTGCCGGCGCTGCGCAACCACCCGTACTTCCTCAGCGTGCCGATCACGCGTGACATCGACGTGGCACTCGCAGTCCGCCTCGCCGGGCTGCCGCTGGACGAGTTCCAGGCGCTCAACCCGCAGATGAACAAGCCGGTGATCCTGGCCGCCGGCACACCCCAGGTGCTGCTGCCCTACGACAACGCCAGCACCTTCGTCAAAAGCCTCGAACAGCATCGCGGACCGCTGGCGAGCTGGACCGCCTGGGTCGCACCGAAATCGATGAAGACCGCGCAGGCCGCGAAGCAGGTGGGCATGGACGAGGCCCAACTGCGCGCGGTGAACAACATCCCGCCGCGCATGG
>JANMSR010000406.1:0-2530 GCA_031389565.1 Burkholderiales bacterium | reverse complement strand
AGTACCGCATCGACAAGGCGCACGAATGCGTGCGCGTGTTCCGCACGACCGACCTTGCGCACCCCGGCGTCAAGATGGTGATGGACCAGCCCGAAGTGAATCTGGCGGGTCCGATCCGGGTGCTCTCGCAGGGTGGATTCCAGGAGAAGTATGGCGATCTGTTCATGACGCCGGCGCAAACGCGCAAGTTGTTCAGCTCGCTGGGATGGTCGCGCATCGCTGCGTTCCAGACGCGCAACCCGATGCACCGTTCGCACGAATACCTGGCCAAGGTCGCGATCGAAGTCTGCGACGGCGTGCTCGTGCACTCGCTGCTGGGTGCGCTCAAGCCCGGCGACATTCCGGCCGAGGTGCGCACCCGCGCGATTGCCGTGTTGGCGAAGAACTACTTCGTGCCCTCGACGATCGTGCAGGCCGGTTACCCGCTGGACATGCGCTACGCGGGCCCGCGCGAGGCCTTGCTGCACGCGCTGTTTCGCCAGAACTACGGTTGCTCGCACCTGATCGTCGGGCGCGACCATGCCGGCGTGGGCAGCTACTACGGCCCGTTCGAGGCGCACCAGATCTTCGACGAGATTCCCGAAGGCGCGTTGCAGACCCGGGCGCTGAAGATCGACGTGGCCTTCTGGTGCTACCAGTGCGGCGGCATGGCGTCGGGGCGCACCTGCCCGCACGACGACGCCGATCGGCTTCAGGTCAGCGGCACGCAGTTTCGCAAGTCGCTCTCCGCCGGTGCCGACGTGCCGCCCGAGTTCAGCCGGCCCGAGGTGGTCGAGATCCTGCGCGCCTACTACGCCGAGCTGGACGCCAAGCCGGTCGCCGCGGCGTAGCCGTCAACTGTCCGATAGCTCGCCCACATCATCCATGCGCGAGCCGACGCCCACGCCGATCTGTATGGCTACACCTGCCGCCACGGCAGGCCGTGTTTGCGCCAGCCGCCCACCGTGCCCCGGTGGTGCTCGGTGTCGAGCTCGCCTTCGAAGCCTTCGAGCACGTTGCTCACATGGATGAAGCCGTGATTCTCGAGCTCGGCGCCGGCGTCGAGCGAGCGTTTGCCGCTGCGGCAAATCAGGATGATCGGCCGGTCTTTGCGGCCGGCCATGCGCAGCGCTTCATCGGCGAAATGCGGGTTGACGTCGAACTCGGGCGCCGTGTTCCACTCGATGTTGATCGCATCAACGGGGTGGCCGACGTAGAAGAACTCGATCTCGGTTCGGCAGTCGATCAACAGCGTATTCGGGTTGGCATTCAACGCCTCGTGGGCTTGCTTGGGAGTGAGGTGGTCCATGGTGTTCTCCTGACGCGCATTGTCCAGCGCAATGCGACTCGCGCAACGACTCGATATTCATATTGCCATGAGCAGCGGGAATATGGAACGGCGCGCGCATGAAGGTCTGCATCGTCTCCGACAGCCACGACCGCGCCGAGCCGCTCGCGCAAGCCGTGCGCGAGGCCAAGGCGCTGGGCGCGCAGGCCGTGTTCCATTGCGGCGACCTGATCGGCGCGCAGTCGCTCAAGCCCGCGCTGGCGCTGGGCCTGCCGGTGCACCTGATCCACGGCAACAATGTCGGCGACGCTCAGGCGCTGCACAAGCTGGCGCGCGCCAGCGGCGACAAGCTGAGCTACCACGGCGGCGATGCGCGCATCGAGCTCGCCGGCCGGCGCATCTTTCTCGTGCACTACGACGACTATGGCCACGCCATGGCCTGCCCCGGCGACTTGGACCTCGTGTGCTGCGGGCACTCGCACCGCGCCGAGGTGCGCCAGGTCGCCAGCGTGAAGGGCACGCCGGGCTGGCTGGTGAACCCCGGAACCGTGGCCGGGCTTGCCGCACCCCCGACCTGGGTGCTCGGCGACCTGGCGGCAATGCGCTTCGAGGTACGGGAATTGGGGTCCTCAACGAACCGATGACAACACGATCAAGGAGACAACGACGATGTTTGCCAACAATCCCTTCGCCGCGCTGAGCGGGCTGTTGCCCGCCGCCGCCATGAAGCTTTATCTCGTGCTGATGGTGCTGGCAGTGATCGCCGGCACCCTGTACGACATTGCCCACAAGGGCAGCGCCAAGTACTTCTTCGCCAACATGCGCAAGTCCAAGGGCAAGGGGCAGCGGCAGGTCGAAGGCGGCGAGCTGGTGTCGATCGCGGTGCAGACCGCCGTCGTGGACGTGCTCGCGTCGGGCGAGTTCTGCAACCCGCGGCGGCGCATCGCGCATCTGCTGACGATGTACGGCTTCGTGATCTATGTGATCACCACCGCGATCATGGTGTTCGCCTACCCCAGCGCCGCGACGCCCGCACCCGCCATCGTGGCGCAGCTCTGGTGGCTCGGCGGCCTGATGGTCTGCGTCGGCGGCTACTGGTTCTGGTTCTTCATCCGGGTCGACGTGGCCGCCGAGGGCGGCACGCCGTTTCGCCTGATGCGCGCGGACCTGTTCGTGCTCTCGCTGCTCGCCAGCGTGACGCTGGGGCTGGTCTGGGCCTGGCTGCAAGCCACGTCGAGTTCCTGGGCCGCCGTGATGTTCGGT
>JANMSR010000385.1:0-15046 GCA_031389565.1 Burkholderiales bacterium | reverse complement strand
CGCAGATCACGCTGCCGCCCGAGCTGGCCGCACGCGTGGCATCGCGACCAGGGGGCAGCGCCAAGCTCAAGTTCGGCATCCGGCCCGAGAACATCACGCTGGCGCGGCAGAGCCAGAGCGATCTCGAGGTGCCGGCCGAAGTTTCGCTGCTCGAACCGCTGGGCGCCGAGACCCTGGTGTCGCTGAAGATCGGCGCCACCGAGATGGTGGCGCGCTGCAACGCGTCGTTCCGCGACGCGCCCGGCACCCGGCTGCCGGTGCATATGAATCCGCGCCACCTGCATCTGTTCGATGCTGCCAGCGGAGACGCCCTCTGATGCCACCCATTCCCGCCCCCGTATCACCCTCGAGGAGACCGACGATGAAGCGCCGTATCACGATCACTGCATTGACAGCCGCTGCCCTCCTGGTCGGCGCAGTATTCACTCTCCCCGCCCAGGCCCAGCAAGCCACGCTGCGCGTGTTCTCCGGCGGCGCCAACCAGCGCCCCGACCTGATGCGCAAACTCTTCGACCAGTACCAGGCGAAGAACCCGAACGTCAAGGTCGAGATCGAGACCGGCGGCGCGACCAGCGAATTGCAACGCCAGTACCTGTCCACGGTGCTCAACGCCAAGGACCCGGCGATCGACATCTACCTGATCGACATCGTCAACCCGGCGCAGTACTACGGCGCGGGCTGGCTCGAGCCGCTCGACGCCTACATCGGCAAACCGGCCGATGTGATGAAGCCGTACCTGCCGGTGTACGCGACGTCCAACGTGGTCGACGGCAAGATCGCGGCGATGCCGGCCTTCGCCGATGCGATGTTCATGTACTACCGCAAGGACCTGCTCGAAAAGCACGGCGTGAAAGAGCCCAAGACCTGGGACGAGCTCAGCGCGGCGGCCAGCAAGATTCAGAAGGCCGAAGCCAACCCCAACCTGCAGGGCCTGTCGATCCAGGGCGCGCCGATCGAGGGCGCGGTCTGCACCTTCCTGCTGCCCTACTGGGGGCAGGGCAAGGATTTCAACGATGCGTCGGGCAAGATGACGCTGGACAAGGCGGCGGCCACCAAGGGCCTGACGCAGTGGCTGACGATGGTCGACGCCGGCGTGATCAAGAGGAATGTCGCCGAGGTCAAGACCCCTGACACCGTCAACGAGTTCAAGGCCGGCCAGGTGGTGTTCGCCATCAACTGGGGCTTCGCCTGGGACCGCTTCAAGGACGACAAGGATTCGACCGTCCAGGGCAAGGTCGGCGTGATGCCGCTGCCGGCGATGGCCGGCGGCAAGAGCGCGACCTGCGTCGGTGGTTGGCAGTGGGCGGTGAGCGCGTTCAGCAAGAACAAGGCGGCTGCGGCGAGCCTCGTCAAGCATCTGGCCAGCCCTGAGTCGAGCAAGTTCCTCGCCGTCGAGGGCTCGCTGCTGGCGACCTACCCAGGGGTCTACACCGACGCCGATGTGGTCAAGGCCGTGCCCTGGTTCAAGGACGCCGCCAACGTGGTCATCGCCGGCAAGAGTCGCCCGATGAGCAAGGACTACGGCCAGGTCAGCGACGTGATTCGCACGACCACCAGCGCGGTGCTGGCGCGCACCAAGACGCCGGCCGAGGGCGTGAGCGAGATCGAATCGCGCTTGGCCCGCGTGATGCGGTAGGGAACGCTGCGCCGGACTGGAAACACGCCGCGGGCGGTGCCCGGGACGTGTCCGGCGAAGGAGAAACCGATGGCCGCTAGGGCAACATGGGACCGACTGCGTGACCCGAGCGAGAAGACGCTCGGTGTCATCCTGCTCGCGCCGGCCTTCCTGCTGCTGGCGCTGATCGTCGTCTACCCAATCGGCAAGCTGATCTGGAACAGTTTTTATGACCTGCGCCTGTCGGGCGGCGGCGGCATCAAGTTCGTCGGCCTCGAGAACTACGTGCTGGTCTTCAAGGACGCCGACTTCTGGAACGCGGCCAAGAACACGGTGCTGATCACCCTGATCACGGTGCCCGGCGCGCTGGTGATCGGCCTGGGCCTGGCGATGCTGGCCAATCTGCCGTTCAAGCGCAAATGGCCGGTGCGGCTGGCGTTGCTGCTGCCCTGGGCACTGCCGCTGGCCTTTGCCGGTTTGATCTTCGCCTGGTTTTTCCATACCGAGTACGGCGTCGTCAATGACGTGGTGCGGCGGGTGGCCGCACCGAGCGAACCGGCGATGTGGCTGCTGCGGCCAAACTGGGCCTTTGCGGCAATCTGCCTGACCATCATCTGGAAGACCAGCTCGTTCATGGCCCTGATCCTGCTCGCCGGGTTGCAGATGATCCCGAAGTCGCTGTACGAAGCGGCCGAGGTCGATGGCGCCAGCAAGTGGCAGCAGTTCTGGCAGATCACGATCCCGATGCTGATGCCCTCGATCATCGTGGCGCTGATCTTTCGAACCATCACCGCGCTGCAGACCTTCGACATCCCGTACACGATGACCAAGGGCGGCCCCGGCAACGCCACCGAGACGCTGGCGATGCTGATCCACAAGACGACGATCGACTATCTCGATGTCGGCTATGGCTCGACGCTGGCGGTGTGCATGTTCGTGCTGTCGATGTTCGTCACGGCTTTCTACTTGAAGCGCATCGGGCGCAACGCGTGAGGGCCATCGCGTGAAATCGATTTTCGAGGGCCCCGGCTTGCGTTTTCTGGCTGCGGCGATCGTGGTGGTCAACGGCTTCTTCCCCGCCGTGTGGATCCTGCTCACCTCGCTGAAGACCGAAGCCGAACTGGTCAGCAAGCCCATCACCTACTGGCCCCACCACCCGACCCTGGCCAACTACGTGCAGGCGTTCACCGACCAGCCGCTGCTGAAGTACCTGGGCAACAGCCTGGCCGTGGCGCTTTCCGCGACGGTGTTCTCGCTGCTCGTCTCGGCGTTGGCAGCCTATGCGATCGCACGCCTGAACCTGAAGCGCCGGCAGTTGATTCTGACCTGTATCGTGGCCTCGAGCATGTTCCCGCTGGTCACGCTCTTGGTGCCGATCTTCGAGACCATGCGCACGCTGGGCCTCTTGAACACCTACACCGCGCTGGTGCTGCCCTACATCGTGCTGAATCTGCCGGTGTGCACCCTGGTGCTGGTGAGCTTTTTCCAGAGCATCCCGAAGGATTTGGAGAACGCCGCGATGATCGACGGCTGCACTCGCATGGGCGCGCTGTGGCGCGTGGTGATCCCGCTGGCCGCGCCGGGCGTGTTCACGGCCGGCATTCTCGCGTTCGTCAATTCGTGGGACGAGTTCCTGCTCGCGCTGTCGCTCAACAGCAATGCGTCGATGCGCACGCTGCCGGTCGGCATCACGCTGTACCAAGGCGAGTTCAGCTTCCCTTGGCCGATCATCTCGGCCGCGCTCATCGTGGCCATCGTTCCGATTGCCGTGCTGATCGCCATCTTCCAGGAACGTGTGGTCGGTGGCCTGACGCAGGGCGGCCTGAAGGGTTGATCAAGATGGCTCAACACAAACTTCGTTACGGGATCATCGGTTGCGGCAGCATGGGCCGCGAACACATCGAGAACCTGCGCGCGATGGGTGGCACGGTCGTCACCGCGGTGGCCGACCCCAGCCCCTCGAGTCGCGATCAGGCGGCGACCCTGCTCGACGGCGAGGTGCGCCTGTTCGAGCACCACGCCGAGCTGCTCGCGAGCGGCCTGTGCGATGCGGTGGTGGTCGCCAGCCCGAACTTCACGCACATCGAGGTCATGCGCGACGCACTGGCCACCGAGCTGCACATCCTGGTCGAGAAGCCGCTCGTTACGAAGGTGGCCGACGGCGTGGAGATGATCGAGCGTGCCAAGCGCAGGAACAAAGGCATCGTCTGGGTGGCGCAGGAGTACCGCTACATGCCGCCGGTGGCCGAGATGATCCGCCTCGCGCACGAGGGCCGGGTCGGCCGTCTGCACCAGGTGGCGATCCGCGAGCACCGCGAGCCGTTCTATCCCAAGGTCGGCGACTGGAACCGCTTCAACGCCAACACCGGGGGCACCCTGGTCGAGAAGTGCTGCCACTATTTCAACCTGATGGACCATATCCTGAGGGAACAAGCGCTGCGCGTCTTCGCTTCCGGCGGCCAACGCGTCAACCATCTCGACGAAAAGTACAACGGCAAGACGCCCGACATCCTCGACAGCGCCTTCGTCATCGTCGAATACCCGAGCGGCGCCCGCGCCTCGCTCGACCTGTGCATGTTCGCCGAGAACTCCGTCGACAACGAGCAGGTCGTGATCGTCGGCGACGAGGGCAAACTCGAATCGCTGCTGCCCTCGGGTGTGTTGCGCTTCGGTCGCCGCGAGGACTGGGGTCGGCGCGAAGTCTGGGGCCAACCCTCGGGCACCGGCAAGGGCGTGGCCGTGCGCCAGGTGCGCGACACCAACATCAAGTACCCCGGCCAGCACTTCGGCGCCAGCTACGTCGAGCACCAGAAGTTCGCCCACGCGGTGCGCAACGGCCTGGCCGCCGAGATCCCGCTCGAAGAGGGCCTGCGCGCCGTGGCCACGGGGCTGGCCGCGCACAAGAGCATCGACGAGGGCCGCGCAGTGGCGCTGTCGGAAGTGCTGCCCGCGGGTTGGTGAGTCGGGCTTACGATGGGCGCGCGCCGCAGCCGTGCGGCGCGTCACCGCCATTGCCACGGAGAAACATGACTGCGCTCACTCCCACCCCGGCACTCGAACTCCAGGCCGGCGCATTGCGCCTGGCGCTGCGCCCCGACCTCGGCGGCGCCATCGCCGGCTTCTGGCACGACACCACGCCCGTCCTGCGCAGTTGCGAGGCGGCCGAGCTGGTCGCCTCGCGCCCATCGGCCTGCTTTCCGATGGTGCCGTACTCCAACCGCATCGGCTACCGCCATTTCCGCTGGCTCGGCCGCGACTTCAGCACCGCGCCGAACTTCGAGGAAGGCAACCCGCATTCGTTGCACGGCACGGTGTGGCAGGAGCCGTGGCGCGTGACCGGTACCAATGCCACGCAGGCCGAGCTCGCCGTCACCCACCTGGCCAACGAGCATTGGCCGTTCAACTTCGACGTCACGCAGAGCTTCGAGTTGAGCGACCACGCGCTGACGATGCGTCTGACGCTGACCAACATCGACGCACGCACGCAGCCGGCCGGCCTGGGTTGGCACCCCTACTTTCCCAAGCGCTCGCGCAGTCGCCTGCATGTCGAATGCAGTCAGCGCTGGGAGGCCGACCCGACGACGCAACTGCCCACGCGACGCGTGCAGCAGGGCAGCATCGACGGCGAAGTGCGCCATCTCGATTTCGACAACTGCTTCGAAGGCTGGCGCGGCGCGGCCAACCTGCGCGACGAGAAACTGGCGCTCAAACTCAGCTCGTCGCTGCCCTACGTCGTGGTCTTCACGCCGCCCACGCGCGACTACTTCTGCGTCGAGCCGGTGAGCCATGTCAACAACGCGATCCAGATGGGCGATCCGGCCGCGCACGGCCTCGTCGCGCTGGCCGCCGGCCAGACGATGGAGGCGTGGATGACGATCGAGGTGGCCAGACCTTGACCACCCCCGAAGCGGCTTCGCCGCTCCCCCTCAAGGGGGCAACGCCAGCGGCCGGGCGGAGCCCGATCCGCGGCGTTCGCTTGGATTGGCCTCGCGCCTTGCGCCCTGGATCGCTGAGATGATCGCGGCGCTGCCTGGCGTGCCGCCGAGCCTACTCGGCGAGTCACCGCTGTGGCATCCGGGCGAGCAGGTGCTCTACTGGTGCGACATCCCGGGCCACAAGCTCAATCGCTTCGACCCTGGCAGCGGCGCGCACCGCGAGTGGGTCTTCGACACCGACGTGGCCTGCTGCGCGCCGCTGAACGAAGGTGGCTTACTGCTGGCCTTGCGCCGCGGCATCGTGCGCTTCGATCCCGCCACCGGGACGTCCAAGCCACTCGCCAAGGCACCCTACGACCCCTTGCTCGAACGCTTCAACGACGGCAAGGCCGACCCGCGCGGCCGCTTCTGGGTCGGCACGATCTACGAGCCGCGCGACCCGCCGCGCGCCGCGCTGTACCACTTTGATGGCGGCAAGCTCGAACGCATGGCCAGCGACATCACGGTCAGCAACGGCCTGGCCTGGAGCCCCGACGCGCGCACGATGTACTGGGCCGACACCCAGGCCCACCGCATCGATGCGCTGGATTACGACCTCGGCGACGGCAGCCTGTCGCGACGCCGCGTCTTCGCGCAGTTCCCGCTCAAGGCAGCCGAGCAGCCGCTCGCCACCTACGGCGGCCGCCCCGACGGCGCCGCCGTCGATGCCGAAGGCCATTACTGGGTGGCGATGTTCGAAGGCGCGCGCCTGCTGCGCCTGGCGCCCGACGGGTCGATCGCGCGCGAACTCGCGCTGCCCGTGCGCTGCCCAACCATGCCCTGCTTCGGCGGGCCCGACCAGAAGACGCTCTACATCACCACCTCGCGCGAGAACCGCCCGGCCGACGAACTCGCCCGCGAACCGCTGGCGGGTTGTGTGCTGCAACTGCGGGTCGAGGTGGCGGGATTGCCGGCGAACTTTGCATCGATCTGAGGACGGTCATGACCCCCCCCCGCTACACGCAGTACGCCTCACTGCGAGACCGCGTCGTCTTCATTTCCGGCGGCAGCTCGGGCATCGGCGCCGAGCTGGTGCGCGCGTTCGCGGCGCAGGGTGCGAGGGTGGCGTTCTGTGGCACCAAGCCCGATGGTGGCAAGCCATTGATCGAGGAAGTGGTCACTGCCGGGCACGCCGCGCCGTGGTACGCCCCCTGCGATGTGCGCGACGTGGTCGCTTACCAGGCGCTACTGGCGCGCGTGGCCGTCGAGGTCGGCCCGGTGCGCGTGCTGGTCAACAACGCCGGTCGCGACGACCGCCATGCGATGGAAGACGTGACGCCCGAGTCCTGGGATGACCGGCTGGCGCTGAACCTCAAGCACTACTTCTTTGCCATCCAGGCCGTCGCGCCGGGCATGGCCGCGGCGGGCGGCGGCAGCGTCGTCAACATGGGCTCGGTGAGCTGGATGCGCGGGCGGCCGAACCTCGTGGGCTACACGACGGCCAAGGCCGGCATCCTGGGTCTGACACGAACGCTGGCGCGCGAACTCGGGCCGCGCAACATCCGCGTCAATGCGCTGGTGCCGGGCGCCATCGTCACCGAGCGCCAGACCGCGCTGCACCGCGACCCGGTCGCCGACCAGCAATTCCTCGACGCGCAGTGCCTGAAGGTCCGCCTGGACAGCGGCCACGTCGCACGCGCCACGCTGTTCCTCGCCGCCGACGACAGCGACGGTATGACCGGCCAGCATGTGTTGGTCGATGCCGGGATTGCCCAGCAGTCGGTGATCACATGACCCACCCCCGAAGCGGCCTTCGGCCGCTCCCCCTCGAGGGGGCCGAGGAATGGCCGCGTCCTGCGGCCATGCGGCCTGCAATGCCCACCAGCGAACCGGCAGAGCCGGATTCGCGGTGTTTGCTTGGACAGGCGCTTGAAGTGAGCGCCACGCCCGACACCACGCGGGCGCACATGCTCGCTCTGGCTCGAGCCACGCGCGAGTGGGATCTTGCCGTCATCGGCGGCGGAGCCACGGGCGTGGGCGTGGCGCTCGACGCCGCGGCACGCGGGTTCTCGGTGGTGTTGCTCGAGGCCGAAGATTTCGCCAAGGGCACCAGTTCACGAGCGACCAAACTCGTGCACGGCGGCGTGCGCTACCTGGCGCAGGGCAACATCGCCCTGGTGCGCGAGGCGCTGCACGAACGCTCGACGCTATTGGCCAACGCGCCGCACCTGGCCCAGCCGCTGGCTTTCGTGATGCCGGGCTACCACTGGTGGGAGCGCGGCTTCTACGGCATCGGTTTGAAGATGTACGACGCGCTGGCCGGCTCGAGCGGCCTGGGGGCTACCGAATTCCTGTCGAGCGCCGAGACGCGCGCTCTGCTGCCCACGGTGCGCACGCGCGGTCTGTTGGGCGGCGTGAAGTACTGGGACGGCCAGTTCGACGATGCGCGGCTGGCCGTCACCCTGGCGCGCACGGCCGTGGCGCAGGGCGCGGTGGTGCTCAATCACTGCCCGGTGACGGCGCTGCTGCGCGAGGGCGGCAAAGTCAAAGGCGTGGTCGCGCGCGACGCCGAAACCGGTGCCACGCTGACGATCGCCGCCAAATGCGTGGTCAACGCCACGGGGGTGTGGGTTGACGACCTGCGCAACATGGACCGCGACGATGGCGCCGCTGAAACGCCCGCCATCGTCGCCCCCAGCCAGGGCGTGCACGTGGTGGTCGACCGCGCCTTCCTGCCCGGCACGCATGCGCTGCTGGTGCCCAAGACCGAGGACGGCCGCGTGCTGTTCGCAGTGCCGTGGCTGGGCAAGACGATCCTGGGCACGACGGACACGCCGCGCGACGACATCGTGCGCGAGCCGGCGCCGTTTGCCACAGAGGTCGAGTTCATCCTGCGCGAAGCCGGCCGCTATCTCAACAAGACGCCAACGCGCGATGACGTGCGCTCGGTCTGGGTCGGCCTGCGCCCGCTGGTCAAGCCCGGTGGCGACGACGGTGACAACACCAAGCAACTCTCGCGCGAGCACACCGTGCTGGTCGGCCGCTCCGGCCTGGTCACGGTCACCGGTGGCAAGTGGACCACCTACCGCGCGATGGCCGAAGACGTGCTCGAGCGCTGCTTCGAGCGCAAGCTGCTGCCGCGCATCGCCAAGGGCGTGACGGCGCGGCTGCCGCTGCTCGGGGCTTCGAAGCGGCAGGGTGTGTCGCTGACCCAGGCGCCGGGCGAGCATCTGTACGGCAGCGAGGCGGCGCTGCTGCACACCTTGCCCGGGGCCGACCGCTGGCTCTGGCGCGACGCCGAATCGGGCCAAGGCGCGCTCAGCGAAGCGATGGTGCGCTTTGCGGTGCGGCATGAGATGGCGCGCACGGTCGAAGACGTGCTCGCACGCCGCTCACGCCTGTTGTTCCTCGACGCTGCCGAGGCCGCGCGCCAGGCCGGGGCGGTGGCCGCGATCGTCGCCGACGAACTCGGCTCGGGGTTCGATGCCGGGGCCTCGCAGCGCAGCTTCGAGGCGCTCGCGGCACAGTACCGGCGCCTGCCGTAAACGGTCGCAGCCAAGCGAACGCCGCGGAACCGGCTCCGCCGGGCCGCCGGCGTGCCTTGCAGGCCGCATGGCCGCGAGACGCGGCCATTCCTCGGCCCGTCCAAGCCGACGCAGGTCGGCTTGGAGCCGCGGGACTCGGCCCCCTTGAGGGGGAGCGGCAAAGCCACTTCGGGGGTGGGTCAATTACCCGTCGACGTACTTCACCGAGCAGCCATAGGCCCGCGTCACCGGCTGCGCCACCGGCTTGCCGGCCTGCACGTCGGCCAGCGCGGCATTGACCAGGTTCTTCGCGCTCTTCACATCGGCCGGGTTGGCGCTCGGCTTGTCGTCGATGCCGCCGGCATAAACGAGCATGCCCTTGGCGTCGATCACGTACAGGTGCGGCGTGGTGCGCGCAGCGTAGGCGCGGCCGATCTTGCCGTCGCCGTCCATCAGCGTGGCGGTCGGCGCTGCGCCTTGTTGCTGCGTCCACGCGGCCATGTCGGCGGGCTTTCTGAAGTCGATGTGACTGCCATGAGTGGAGTTCACCGACAACCAGACCACACCCTTGGCGGTCGCCCCCTTCTGCGTGGCCTGCATGTTGGCGCTGTCGTAATGCTTGCGCACGTACGGGCACTCGGGGTTGACCCATTCGAGCACGACGGTCCGGCCTTTGAAGTCGGCCAGCGACACCGCCTTGCCGCTGGTGTCGGGGGCGCTGAAGGCCGGTGCGGGCTGGCCGACGCTGGCCGCGAACGCGGCGCCGCCGGCCATCGACAAACCGAGCATCAACGGGGCGAAGACCTGCTTCATGGTGCTGGCGCCTAAGGTGTTGCAAGCGCCTCGTGCAACACTTGCGGGCTCAAAATTTCGGGCAGCAGGGTCGGCAGGTTCTGACCGGGTTTGTACAGCGCATACACCGGCACGCCATTGCGGCCCAGCCGGGTCAGCTCGGCGCTGATCGCAGCGTCGCGGCGTGTCCAGTCGGCGCGCAACAATGCCACGCGCCTGGCGTCGAGGTCGGCGAGCACGGCGGCGTTGCCGAGCGTGGTGCGCTTGTTGACCTGGCAGGTCACGCACCAGGCAGCGGTGAAGTCGACGAACACGCTGCGGCCTTCGGCATTGAGCGCGGCCACGCGCTCGCTGCTCCAGGGTTGCCAGCGCGCATCGACGCCAGGGGCGGATGCCGCGGCATGGGCTTCGCGCCAGCTCGGCGACGCCCAAGCCAGCACGGCGCCGAGCAGAACCACGCCGGCGCTGCTCCAGGCCATGCGCGCGACGCGACCACCGTCGACGCGGCCCCAGGCCCACAGCGCGAACGCCAGCGCCACCAGTACGGCCAGCAACCCGGCCACGCCGTCGATGCCGGTTTGCTGGCCGAGCACCCAGGCCAGCCAGACGACGGTGGCCAGCATCGGGAAGGCCATCGCGGTCTTGAAGGTGGCCATCCACGCGCCCGGCCGCGGCATCGCGCGGACCAGGCCGGGCCAGGCGCTCGCGGCGAGGAACGGCAAGGCCATGCCGACACCGAGTGCGGCAAACAGGCTCAAGGCCTGCGGCGGCGGCAGCGTCAACGCCAGGCCGAGGGCGGCGCCCATGAACGGCGCGGTGCACGGCGAGGCCACGGCCACCGCGAGCACGCCGGTGAGTGCCGAATCGGCCAGCGGGTGGCGCAGCCGCAGCGAGGCCAGCCCGCTCGGCAGCAACGTGCCGAACTCGAACAGGCCGGCGAGATTGAGCGCGATCAGCGTGAACAGCACCGCCAGCGCGGCGATGAACGCCGGCGATTGCAACTGGAAGCCCCAACCGATCTGCTCGCCGCCGGCGCGCAGCACCAGCAGCAAGGCCGCCAGCGCCACGAACGACAGCACCACGCCGACGCTGTAGGCCAGGCCGCCGCCCAGC
This sequence comes from Burkholderiales bacterium, assembly GCA_031389565.1. GTDB lineage: Bacteria > Pseudomonadota > Gammaproteobacteria > Burkholderiales > Burkholderiaceae_C > CADEEN01. The sequence goes on along the minus strand of JANMSR010000385.1, from coordinate 4,088 downwards.
CGTGCACGCCGGCTGTGCGCGTGGCCGGCAAAGCCGAGCAGCTTCAACGACAGGATCGGGAACACGCAGGGCATCAGGTTCAGCAACACGCCGCCGACGAGGGCGAACGCCAGCGCCAGGCCCAGGCCCATCGGCGGCGGCGCAGGCAGGGCTGTGGCCGCGGCGGCGGCACCCAGTGCCAGCGGGGCCGGCGCCGCCAGGGCCGGCCACATGCCTGCAATCGCAAAACCCACCTGCACGCCGGCCGGGGCACCGGGCGCCACCAGCACGGCCTGCATCTGGGCCGGGCTCTCGAAGCGCTGCGCCGAGATCGGCACCTGCGCCTGCCAGGTGCCGCCGTCCCAGCGCGCAGTGTGGCGCGCCGCAGGGTCGACCACGCCGGGCGTTTCGGCAAAGAACGCCAGCTCGCGCCCGTGCAGCGCCACCGGCAGGCCGGTGACGGTGACGCGCAAGGTCTTCGCGTTGTCGATCAGTTCGGCCGCGGCCTTCGCGCCGGGGGCCGGCTGCGGCACTGCGGCGCGCGCAGCGTCGAAGGCCGCGCTGTGCATCGCGGTGCTGGCCTGCGCCGGGATGCTCAATGCGAACTCGCCCTGCTGCGGAATGCACACGTCCTTGCACACCAGCCACTGCGCGCTGAGCTTCACGTCCAGCGCCGTGCCGGTGAAGGCCGCGCCCACGGTGGTGGGCACCGGCAGCAGCAGCTTGCCTTCGTAGCCGAAGTTCATCAGCGGGCCGACAGGCAGTTTGCGTGGCGTCGGCCAGGCGATGTCGCCGGCCGTCACGCCCGCGGGCAACTGCCAAGTCAGCGTGGTCGGCAGGCCCGAGTCGCCGGGGTTCTTCCAGTAGGTGTGCCAAAGCGGCTGGTGCTCGATCTGCAAGCCCAGCCACAGCGGTTTGCCGGGCCCGACGCCGTCGGGCGCGTGCGCCACCAATTCGGCGCGCACCTGCTCGGTGGTGACCACCGCCGACGCGCCGGCCGCATGCGCGAACCACGGCGTCGCCGTCGCAGCGAGGGTCAACAACAGGCGGTTCAGCAACCTGGCCGTGACCGCCGGGCCGCCCCTAGACGACGGCGGGCCCCCTCGGGGGTTAGCGAGCGAAGTGAGTTTGGGCGCAAACATGTCAACTTGGTGTCGTTGCAGGGCGTGGAGTTCAAGGTATGGCGCGCAGCGATTGTGCGGCGAACCTGCGCAGGGGTCGGGCCGGCGCGGGTTTGCCCGTATAATCCCGCGGCTTTGCCGGACACATTTGTGACTTCGACCACGTCAGACCGGAAGCTCCGCTCCGACCCGTGGGCCGACGACACGGATAACGACGGCCGAGTGCCATTCAAGAGCCTGACGCGCGAAGAAGCCCGGGCCCTGGTGGCAAGCAGCCCACGGCGGGTTTCACCGTGGTGGGTGATCGCGGTGCAAGCCGCGATCGGGGTGCTGGTGGCGCTGGTGACAGGGCTGGTCGGCAGCGCAGAGGGTTTGTTCTGGTCGGCGCTGTATGGCGCCGCCGTGGTGGTGGTGCCGGGGGCCTTGATGGCACGCGGCATGACCAGCCCGCTCACCAGCGTGTCGCCCGGCGCCAGCGCCGTCAGCGTCATGTTGTGGAGCATGGTGAAAATCGGGGTTTCGATCGCCATGCTGATGCTGGCGCCGAAACTGGTGCAGCCCCTGAGTTGGCCGGCCTTGCTGCTAACGATGGTGCTGTGCATGCAGGTGTACTGGTTCGCGCTGCTCAAGCGCAGCCCTTGAGAAAAAGATCGAACCGGAAATCAACCAGATGGCAGCCGAAGGTCAAGCGCTCACCTCAGGTGAGTACATCGTTCACCACCTGACCCATCTATCGAACGGCAAGCCCAAGGGCCTGGTCGATTTCTCGGTCATCAATTTCGACTCCATCGTTTTCTCCGCCCTGATCGGCGCCGCCGGCTGCTGGTTGTTGTGGCGGGCCGCTCGAAAAGCCACCTCGGGTGTGCCCGGGCGCTTCCAGGCGGCGGTGGAAATCCTGGTCGAAATGGTAGAGAGCCAGGCCAAGGGCATCGTCCACAACGCCCGCAGCAGGAAGCTGGTCGCGCCGCTGGCGCTGACGGTGTTTGTGTGGATCTTCCTGCTCAATGCGATGGACCTGCTGCCGGTCGATCTGCTGCCCCTGCTGTGGGAAGGCGCTTATTCGCTCGCCGGCAAGGATCCCAGCCACGCCTACCTGCGTGTCGTGCCCACGGCCGACCTGTCGATCACGATGGGCCTGTCGGTCGGCGTGTTGATCACCTGCCTGGTTTATAACGTCAAGATCAAGGGCTTCGGCGGCTGGATTCACGAGCTGTTTGCCGCGCCGTTCGGCAGCCACTGGGCGCTGTACCCGTTCAACTTCGCGATGCAGATCGTCGAGTTCGTCGCCAAGACGGTGTCGCACGGCATGCGGCTGTTCGGCAACATGTATGCCGGTGAGCTGATCTTCCTGCTCATCGCGTTGCTGGGCGGCGCCTTCACGCTGTCGCTCACCGGTTTCGCATTGGCCGGCCTGCACATCGTGGCCGGTACCGTGTGGGCCATCTTCCACATCCTGATCATCACGCTGCAGGCGTTCGTGTTCATGATGTTGACCCTGGTCTATATCGGCCAGGCCCACGATTCGCACTGAATTCGTTTTCCTTTCCCCTCTAACTAATTTCCAACAGGAGTCATCATGGAACTCATCGGTCTCGTCGCGCTTGCCGCAGGTCTCATCATCGGTCTGGGCGCCATGGGTGCGTGTATCGGCATCGGCATCATGGGCAGCAAGTACCTCGAATCGGCGGCGCGCCAACCCGAGTTGATGGGCGAGTTGCAAACCAAGATGTTCCTGCTGGTAGGCCTGATCGACGCCTCGTTCATCATCGGCACCGGTATCGCGCTGTGGTTCACGACGGCCAACCCGTTCCTGGCCCAGTTGGCCAACCTGCCGAAGTAAACAACCGGCCTGCGCCGCCGTTTGTGCCGACATACACGGCGGCTCTCTTCCTCTGCCGAAGGCATCCATGAGCATCACCGCGACATTCATCCTGCAGATGATCGTGTTCCTGATCCTGGTCGGGTTCACGATGAAATACATCTGGCCGCCGATCACCGCCGCGCTCGACGCGCGAGCGAAGAAGATCGCCGAAGGCCTGTCGGCCGCCGACCGTGCCAAGGCCGAGTTGAGCACGGCCAACAAGCGCGTCGAAGAGCAGCTCGCCGCTGCCCGCACCGACGCCGCGCAACGCCTGGCCGATGCCGAGCGCCTGGCGCATTCGATGATCGAAGAGGCCAAGGGCCGGGCGTCCGAAGAAGGCGCCAAGATCGTTGCGCAGGCCAAGGCCGAGGCCGAGCAGGAATCCATGAAGGCTAGAGAGGCGCTGCGCGAGCAGGTGGCCACGCTGGCCGTCAAGGGCGCCGAAGCGATCCTGCGCAAGGAAGTCAATCCTGCGGTTCATGCGGACCTGCTGGCCCGCCTGAAAACGGAGCTCTGACATGGCCGAGCTGGCCACCATCGCCCGGCCTTACGCCGAAGCGCTGTTCAAGGCGACCCTGCCGCAGGACGCGGCGGCCGTCGCCGAGCAGGTCAGTGAACTGGCCTCGATTGCGGCCGACGCTTCGCTGCGCCAGTTCGCTGACAACCCGAAGGCCAGCACGGACCAGGTCTTCCAACTGGTCTCGTCGGTGGCCGAGCGCCCCCACGGTGACGGCACCAAGAATCTGCTGCGCATGCTGATCGAGAACGGCCGCCTGGCTGCGCTGCCCGAGATCGCGGCGCAGTTCCAGGCCCGCGTCAACTCGCGCACGGGGGTGTCCGACGCCACCATCTACAGTGCCTTTCCGATCGAGCCTGGGCAGTTGCCCGGCGTGGTCGCCACGTTGGAGCAGCGTTTCGCCCGCAAGTTGAACGCCAGCGTGCAGCTTGCGCCCGAGTTGATCGGTGGCATCCGCGTGGTGGTCGGTGACGAGGTGCTCGACACCTCGGTGCAGGCCCGTCTAGAACAGTTGAAGGTCGCGCTCACCGCTTGAGCGTCGTCCCCCCAGGAGCAAACACATGCAACTCAATCCCGCAGAAATTTCCGAGCTGATCAAGAGCCGCATCGA
>JANMSR010000378.1:0-5063 GCA_031389565.1 Burkholderiales bacterium | reverse complement strand
TTCAAGAACGGCACCAGCTTCAGCGCGCCGCAGGTGGCCGGGCTGGCGTCGTACCTGTGGCTGCTGTCGCCCGAACTGCGCAACCGGCCGGCGCGCGACACCGTGGCCGCGATCAAGGCCAACACGTCGAATGGCCTCGTCATCGACGGCGTCGCCATCGCCGACGGCCTGATCAACGCCTATGCCACGGTGCTGTCGCTCGACCAGACCGTCGCGGTATCCGCATCGACGGCGCCGATGCGGCTGGCGATCCTCGACGTGAACGACGACGACGCCTTCGACCTCGCCGACCTGCAGCGCTTCCGCGACGCCTACCTCGACGCCACCGGCAACCCGCGCGCGCCCACCGTGCGCGACCACGGCCGCTTCGACCTCAACGGCGACGGCTTCACCGGCGGCTCGCGCACCACGCGCATGGACCTCGACCCGCGCGGCTCGACCCGCTTCGGCGCGCCGCAGCTCGGCGACGTGAGCGCGACCGTCGCCGGCGTCGCGCGCAGCTTCAACGAGCGCGCCGTCAGCGACGCCAAGGCGCTGTGCTTCTACGCCAGCAGCGCGCTGTACAGCGGCGCCGACCTCGCCGCGCGCGACGCGCTGCTGGGCGAACTGTGCGTGTTCGACGCGCCGGTGCAGATGACCGCGTTCTCGCGCATCGACATCCAGGTGAAGGCGCGCCCGGCCAATTGCTCGACGCCGGAGCTGCCCGAGTGCGACATCTTCCAGCGCGAGACGCTGCTGCCGTTCGACGCCGCGCCGGCCAGCGTCAGCGAGCCCGCGCTCACGCTGGTCGCCGAGAGGCGCGACGGGCTGACGCGCGCGACCGCAAGCTCACAGGGGCAGGCGAGCATCAGCGCGAGCGGCGGCAGCGGTGGCGCCTTCACCATCAGCGGCAACGCGTCCGCCAGCTCCAGCGGGCAGTACACGGGTGCGCTCGGCACGGGCGACGCGCTGGCGGCGCACGCGCAAACCGCGCAGGCCAGCGTGACGCTCGACCGGCCGCACGCCTTCACGTTGCAGATGATCGCCAACACCAGCGGCTTCAGCGTGTTGGCGGTCGTGGGTGTTGGCGGCAACCGGTTCGACACCAGCGGCAGCTTCAGCGGCACGCTGCCGGCCGGCGTGCACATGGTTGTGGTGGGCGCACGGGCCAATGTGTCGGTGCGGCTGGAGATCGCCTCCGCCGCATCGACCGCCGGCGCGTCGTTCACGCTGGTCCTGACACCGCAGTAGCCGCGATGGACCCGCGCCGCCCGGTCGTCGGCTTCATCGTCCGCGTGGCGCGCGGACGCTGTGGGCTGCAGCTCGAAGCTCATCGAGCCGCGCAGCGGCGAGCCGCTGCCGCTGCGCCGACCACCTGTGGCGGCTGCTGCGACGGCAGGCGCCGGGGCTGCGCTGATAGACCACACACCGACATGAGGAGACTCGACATGGCACCGATCCGCTGGTTGGCGAGCCGGGCGCTCGCGCTTGCGTTGGCCGCCTGCGGCGGCGGCGGTGGCAGCGACGAAGCGCCGCAGAACACCGGCCGCTTGCCCGGTGACCCGGTGGCATTGGCGCTGCCGGCGCTGGTCAACTTGGCGCCGCAGCCGGCCGCGGCCGGCGACATCGTCGGCGGCCTGATCCTCACTCGCCTGGACGTCGCCCTCGCCACCGACGCCACGGTCGGCCAGGTGAACACCGCGCTCGGCAGCGTCGGCGCGACGATCGCTGCGATGCGCGCCGGCATGCCCATGCTGACGATCGCCGTGCCGCGCCAGGCGAGTGCCGACGCGCTCGCGGCGCTGGCCGCAACGCTCGAGGCCCAGCCCGGCATCCTGGCCGCGCTGCCGGGCTTCGAGGCGGTGCTGAGTGTGGCGCCACCGACGCCGGCCAACGTCGACGCCGACTTTCTCTACCTGCAACGCGCGCGCTTTCCGGCGGCGTGGAACGCGCGCACGGCGGCCGGCAACTGTGGCAGCGACAAGGTGACGGTGATCGTCGCCGACGCCTTCCACCGGCCGGTCGACACGCTCTATGCGCAGTTCGGCACCCAGGTACCGGGCGTGGCCGAGCTCGGCACGGGCTCGGCGGTGGCTGGCGGCTTCACCGGCTTTCACGGCTACGACGTGCTGACGACGCTGGCAGCCAAGCTCGACGCGACGGTGCCGACAGGCGCCAACCCGTTCCCCGACTGCCTGGACTTCAAGGCGGTGCAGATCGTTGGCCTGAACCCGTACGGCATCACCGCCGAGATCGAGGCCGCGCTGGCGGCCAGCAGCGGCAAGGTGGTGGTCAACACCTCGTTCGGCTGGGACAAGTGCGGCGTGCCCGACGCGAGCGGTGTGCACCCCCCGTGCACGGTGGCAAACCTGAACGCGCCGACGGCGCATGCGCGCGCCATCTGGGCCGCCATCCAGCGCAAGTCGCTGGCGCCGTTTGCCGACCGCGCGCTGGTCGTGACGAGCGCCGGCAACGAAGCGAACAAGCCGGTGGCCGCGGCGTACCTCGGCGCCGGGCTGGCGCCGCTCGGCTCGGCCCTTAACGTCGCCGCGACGGCCGATGGCACGATGTCGTTCGCCACCGACGCCACCAAGTGGGAGCCGACCCCCGCCTGCACGACGCCGCCGTGCCGTCGCTGACGGCCACGCCGGCGCAGGCCGCGAACATCGCGCGCGTGCTCTCGACCTTGGGCGCCGCGGCGGCCACGCCCGCCGCCAACGTGCTGATCGCCGGCAGCGTCGACAACTTCCTGCTCGAACGCTCGACCTTCTCCGACTTCGGCGCCGGCGTGCTGGCGGTCGGCGAAGGCGTGCCGACGCTGCTTGGCGTGCCGGTCAACGGCACCAGCTTCAGCGCGCCGCAGGTGGCCGGGCTGGCGTCGTACCTGTGGCTGCTGTCGCCCGAGCTGCGCAACCGGCCGGCGCGCGACACCGTCGCCGCGATCAAGGCCAACGCGTCGAACGGCCTCGTCATCGACGGCGTCGCCATCGCCGACGGCCTGATCAACGCCTACGCCACGGTGCTGTCGCTCGACGAGACGGTGGCGGTGACGCCATCGAGTGCGAAGATCCGGCTCGCGATCCTGGACGTGGCCGGTCAAGTCGACGCCGGCGGCACCGTGATCGGCGACGGCCGCTTCGATCTGGCTGACCTGCAGGCCTTTCGCGCCGTCTACCTCGATGCGAGCGGCGCGCCGATCGAGCCGACGACGCGCACCTACAGCCGCTTCGACCTCAACGGCGACGGCTTCACCAGCGGCTCGCGCACCACGCGCATGGACCTCGACCCGCGCGGCTCGACGCGCTTCGGCGCGCCGCAGCTCGGCGACGTGAGCGCGACCGTCGCCGGCGTCGCGCGCAGCTTCAACGAGCAAGCCGTCACCGACGCGGGCGCGCTGTGCTTCTTCGCCAGCAGCGCGCTGTACAGCGGCACCGACCTGGCCGCGCGCGACGCGCTGCTTGCCGAGCTGTGCGCCGCGGCGCCGCGCCAGCCGGCGCAGTTCGCCGGTGCGGTGACGCTCGAAGCCGTCACCAGCAACGTGCGCCTGACGCTGCGCACGCGCTACGACCTGTCGGTGACTGCCGAGGTCGATACCGACGGCATCATTGTGCTGCGCTCGTTGAGCGGCAGCGGCTCCGAGACCTACACCTACGCGAGCGACGCGTTGTTCAACTGCGGCGTTTCCGGCGAGCTGGCGGGGAATCGACCGCCGGAGAGCGAGAGCGGCACGGTGACGGGCGGATCGGGGCTCGGCATCCTCGATGGCAGCGCGACGGACCAGGCGGTGATAGCGCCGAGGGTGGAGGGCACCAAGGTGTCGAACTCATGCTCGGGCGGAGTGTGGACCAACACCAGCAGGGCGTCCTCCGGCAGCCTCGGCTCATTCAAGGGCACTGCGGTGGTGGCCGGCGGCGTCACGGTAGCGCTCGACTTCAACGCCAACTTCACCGACGTGTTCGGCAAGCGCACGGTCACTACCGGCCGGCTGCAACGCAGCCCTTGAGCCGCCTGGCCTGCAGGGACGCTGAACGAGACGAGACAACCAGGAAACCGACCATGCAACGAGCGATCCGCTGGTGCGCCGCGCTGGCGCTGGCATGACGATAGCCGCCTGCGGTGGCGGCGGCGGTGGCGGTGGCGGACAGCGTTTCGATCGCGGTCTCGATCATCAGTAGACGACCACCGAGCGGATCGACTCGCCGCGCTCCATCAGCTCGAAGCCGTGGTTGATGTCCTCGAGCTTCAGCGTGTGCGTGATCAGCGGGTCGATTTCGAGCTTGCCGTCCATGTACCAGTCGACGATCTTCGGCACGTCGGTGCGACCGCGCGCGCCGCCGAAGGCCGAGCCCTTCCAGACGCGTCCGGTGACGAGCTGGAACGGCCGCGTCGCGATCTCCTGACCGGCCGCCGCCACGCCGATGATCACGCTCTGGCCCCAGCCCTTGTGGCAGCACTCGAGCGCCTGGCGCATCGTGGTGGTGTTGCCGATGCACTCGAAGCTGTAGTCGGCGCCGCCGTCGGTGAGCTGCACGATGGCATCGACCACGTTGGCATGCTCTTTCGGGTTGATGAAGTGCGTCATGCCGAAGCGCCGCGCCATCGCTTCGCGCGCGGGGTTCAGGTCGATGCCGATGATCTTGTCGGCGCCGACCATCTTGGCGCCCTGGATCACGTTCAGGCCGATGCCGCCGAGGCCGAACACGACCACGTTCGCACCGGCTTCGACTTTTGCGGTGAACAGCACCGCGCCGACGCCGGTGGTGACGCCACAGCCGATGTAGCAGACCTTGTCGAAAGGCGCGTCGCTGCGGATCTTGGCCAGCGCGATCTCGGGCACCACGATGTGGTTGGCAAACGTGCTGGTGCCCATGTAGTGCAGGATGGGCTGGCCGCCGATCGAGAAGCGCGAGCTGCCGTCGGGCATCAGGCCCTTGCCCTGCGTGGGGCGGATCGCCTGGCACAGGTTGGTCTTGCGCGACAGGCAGAACTTGCACTGCCGGCACTCGGGCGTGTAGAGCGGAATCACGTGGTCGTCGCGCTTCAGGCTCGTGACACCGGCGCCGACTTCGAGCACCACGCCCGCC
>JANMSR010000373.1:0-41221 GCA_031389565.1 Burkholderiales bacterium | reverse complement strand
GGCCCAGGTGGCCAAGCATGCGCATGAGCACGGCAGCACGCTGCGCGAGGCCGCGCTGGCACTCGGCGCGGTGAGCGCCGAGCAGTTCGACGCCTGGGTCGACGTGCGCCGGATGCTCGGGCCGCACGACGGCTGAACGAGGGGCCGCTGCGGCGGCCGGCCGTGGCCGTACAGATCGGCCAGGCGCGCCAGCGCCTTCACGTCGCGCAGGACCAGCCGGCCTTCGTCGATGCGATGCAGGCCGCGCCGTTCGAGCTTGCGCAGCGTCTTTCGCGGCCGCATCGCCCATTTTCTGCTGCACGCCGATGAAGTCACCCGGAAGCAGGAAGCTCAGGATCTGACGGCGCCCGTCGCGCAGGGTCTTGAAGCGAAAGGCCCAGCCGTCGAGCAGGGTGTAGAGCAGGACATCGGTCTGGCCTTCGTGGATCAGCGTCTGGCCGGCGGGCATGCGCAGCTCTCGTCGCTTGAGCGACTGCACCAGCTCGAGTTCTTCAGCGCTGTGGGCGACGAACAGGGGCAGCGCCCTCAGCGGGCATTCACGGCAAGGCACTTCGGGCATGGCGACAAGCGACTCTGTGCAACTGGTGTTGGGAATTGTCCCGCCATGTCTTTTGACACAAGCGCTGCACCAGGCCGCACATAGAGTGCGCCCCGTACCGCGCGGCGGGCGTGATCGTATCGGTCTGTTGCGCGCAGGGTTGTTGCCACCCGTTACCCCGTTCGCTGCGGCGGGGCTGAACACTTCCACTTCGCGACGGAGGACGTGAACATGATGCGACTCTCACCGGCGCTGCCCTTGCAGCCGAGGCGTCCGCCGCGCGCAGTGCCGGCGACGACTATCACGCACGCGACGATGCCTTCGGTGGCCACCGACATGGCGATCGGCGACTGGCACGACCTGTTGCGCGCCGTGACCGACCGGCTCAGGCAGGCGCCGGGCGCGGCCGAAGTCGTCGAATGCGTGGCGGCCCTGGATCAGCTCAGCGCGACGCTGCAGCAGGAAATCGGAGGCTGCCGCCGGCAACGCATCGAGGCGCAGGCCGCACTGGCGTACGCGCTGGATGAATTCGCCGGCACCCGCGACGAACAGCTCTACGCACGCCACCTGGCCCTGCACGACAGCCTGACCTCACTGCCCAGCCGCGAGGTGTTTGTCCAACGCCTGGATCACGCCCTGCGCAACGCCGCATCCAAGCAGCACGCAGTCGCGGTCTTTTACCTGGGACTCGAGGGCGTCAACGGCATCGACAGCAGCCCGCGCTGCGCGGTCGGCGACGAACTGCTCTGGGCCGTGGGCGCCCGGCTCGCGCGGGCCGTGCGCGCCGAAGACCTGGTCAGCCACTTCGGCCTGGACGAATTCGCCTGCCTGCTGATCGACGCGCCGGACCGCGAGGCCTTGAGCCGGCTGGCCTGCAAATTGTTCGATCTGCTGTCGGCGCCGTTGCAGATCGGCGCGCACGCGTTTTGCGTGCGCCCCAGCATCGGCATCGCCACGGGTGCCGCTACTTGCGCCGGCACCGCGGCATGGCTCAGCCAGGCTGACAGCGCCATGGTTCATGCCCGCACGCACGGGCTCGGCCACGCCTACTTTGGCGATTGCGCGAACGTGCCGCTGCGCCAGGCCGCCTTGCTGTAGCCGGCCTCGCTGCGCCGGGCGGCGCTGTCGACGGCCCGCTCGGCTGTCCCGCGCTTGTCCTACACCGACATCAGGGCCGGCTGACAGACCGCGCCGGCCCGGCAGGGCATTGTCGAGACAGGTTCCGCTTGTTCTGCGGATCGGCATGTCATCCACCCCGCATCACCCATCGCATCGGCACGCGCCCTCAGGGCTCGCCGCGCTTGGCGCGCTTGGTGCGCTTGGTGTCGGGCTGCTGCTGCTGGGCTTGCACGGCGAAGTGACGGCTCAGGCTTCGGCGCAGTGGCGCTCCGATCGGGAAAATGCGCCCCTGCTCCGACTGGCCGGACGCACGACCCAGGAGCCTGCGGGTCTCAACTATCGCGTCTGGGTTTCACACGGCGGCCGCGCCGACCACGGCGTCGACATGGGCACCAGGGTCGGATTGGAGTGGATGCCGGCCAAGTCGAACTTCGGGCTCGCGCAGGGCGCCCTCGGCCTGCAATTGGAGTCGGGCTACAGGCTGTCGTTGAAGCTGCGCCGCGGCGGGCCGACGGTGTACCTGCGCGGCCAGTTCTGAGCGCCCCCAAACCTGCCGCTTCGCGTCAGGCCCCAAAAAGCCCGCGTCGAAAGTCGCCTGGTCTGTTCGCCATCGCACTGACCGGCACGGCGCAGGCGTCTACCCTGGTCGGGTGCCTCGGTCGGCGACCCCGACTGCACCGGTCTGTTCGCGGTTGCGCGCAGTTCCGCGCGCAACGTCCTTTTACTTGCCAAGGAATCCCCATGAAACATTCGACACCCCTCTTGGCCGTGCTGGCCGCTCTGAGCCTGGCCGCTTGTGATCGACCCACAGTCGTCACTACGCCGAGCACACCTGTTGCCGTCCCGGTGCCGGTGCCTGTGGCCGTGCCAGGACCCAAGGGCGATCCGGGCATGCCTGGGAACCCAGGCGCCACCGGCAGGCCCGGCGACAGCACCACAGTGATCGTGGTGCCGCCCCCGGCGTCTGGACCGTCCAAGTGAGAACCGCGTTCGCTGATCAACCCACTGAAAGGAGCGCGCCATGAGCTTGGGCACCATTCTGTTGATCATTCTGATCCTGATCCTGGTCGGCGTCCTCCCGAGCTGGGGCCACAGCAAGAGCTGGGGCTACGGGCCCAGTGGTGGCGTCGGCCTGGTGGTCGTGGTGATCATCGTGCTGCTGTTGATGGGACGAATTTGATGCAGCGCGTCCGCGTGGCGTTGCGGCGCACGCGGGCCGGCGCCGCGTTGGTCGGTGTGGCCGTCTCGATGCTCGCCGCTTGCGGCGAGATGGCCACGCTGCCGGTCTCGGCCGGCACCGGGCCGCAGCCCGAATTGCCACCCCCGCAGCAGCGGCTGATCCCGACAGTCAACATCGCGCCGGCCCAAGGCTGGCCGAGTGGCGCCGTGCCCCAGGCGGCGGCGGGTCTGCAGGTGGCGGCGTTCGCCAGCGGTCTGGACCATCCGCGCTGGTTGCTGGTGCTGCCCAACGGCGACGTGCTGGTGGCCGAAACCAATGCCCCGCCGAAACCCGACGACGGCAAGGGCATCAAGGGTTGGGTGATGGGCATGATGATGAAGCGCGCCGGCGCGGCCGTGCCGAGCGCCAACCGCATCACGCTGCTGCGCGACAGCGATGGCGACGGCGTCGCCGACCTGCGCTCGGTACTGCTCGAAGGCCTGAATTCGCCCTTCGGCATGGCCCTGGTGGGCAATGACCTGTACGTGGCCGCGTCCGACGCGGTGCTGCGATTTCCCTACGTGTCGGGCGACACTCGCATCGCGGCGCCCGGCCTGCGCGTGGCCGCGCTGCCGGGCGGGCCGATCAACCACCACTGGACCAAGAACCTGATCGCCAACGCCGACGGCAGCAAGCTCTACGTCACCGTGGGCTCCAACAGCAACGTCGCCGAACGCGGCATGGAAGCCGAGGTCGGGCGCGCCGCGATCTGGGAGGTCGACGCCAAGAGCGGCGCGCACCGCATCTTTGCGTCGGGCCTGCGCAACCCGAATGGCCTGGCCTGGGCGTCGCCGAGCGCGGCCGGTGCACCTGTGTTGTGGACCGTGGTCAACGAGCGCGACGAACTCGGCAGCGACCTGGTGCCAGACTACCTGACCTCGGTGCGCGACGGTGCCTTCTACGGCTGGCCCTACAGTTACTACGGGCAGCATGTCGATGCGCGGGTCAAGCCGCCGCAACCCGAACTGGTGGCCAAGGCGATCGCACCCGACTATGCGCTGGGGCCGCATGTGGCGCCGCTGGGGCTGGCGTCTTCGGCCGGCACCACGCTGCCCGCCGCGTTTGCCAGCGGCATGTTCATCGGTGAGCACGGCTCGTGGAACCGGCGCCCGCTCAGCGGCTACAAGGTGGTGTTCGTGCCCTTCGCCGGTGGCAAGCCGTCGGGCACGCCGGTCGATGTGCTGACGGGCTTTCTCGACGGCAATGGCAACGCTCATGGCCGGCCGGTCGGCGTGGCGCTCGACAAGCAGGGCGCGTTGCTGGTGGCCGACGACGTGGGCAACGTGATCTGGCGCGTCAGCGCGCGGCGCTGAGGCCAGGGCGGCCGACATGTCGCAGCTGCGCCGGCCGAAGTTCATGCGCCACTGGCTGGCGCTGTGCCTGCTCAGCCTGCTCGGCGTGTCGGGCCTGTACTGGCTGGCCGGCTGTAGCAGCCTGCCGACCATCGTGCCCGACCTGGCGCGGCGCCCGATCCCGGCGGTGCAGCTCGAGGGCGCAGGCGGCCCGCTCTCGGCGGCCCAGAGCAAGGCCATCCTCGAACGCCTGGCGAGCCGCGGCCAGCCGACCGACATCTTCGAGCGTCACCTGGCGCTCGAAGAGGCCATCGTCGGCAGCCCGCTGACCACCGGCAACCAGGCGACCTTGCTGCAGGACGGCCCGGCCACCTTCCAGGCGATGTACACGGCGATCCAGGCGGCGCGCGACCACATCAACATGGAGACCTACATCCTGGACGACGACGAGGTCGGCCAGCGCTTTGCCCAGGCCCTGATCGGCAAGCAGCAGCAGGGCGTGCAGGTCAACCTGATCTATGACAGCGTGGGCACCCGCAGCACGCCGACGGCGTTCTTCGACCGGTTGGCCGCGAGCGGCATCCGCGTGCTCGAGTTCAACCCCCTCAACCCCCTGGTCGCGCGCAAGGAGTGGGAGCTGAACCGGCGTGACCACCGCAAGCTGCTGATCGTCGACGGCCGCACGGCGTTCCTGGGCGGCATCAACATCAGCAGCGTGTACTCGGGCGGCTCGTTCAGCACCGGTTCGCGTGCCCGGCCTGACGGCAGCCCGGAGTGGCGCGACACCCACCTACAGTTGCGCGGGCCGGTGGTGGCCGAGTTGCAGAGGCTCTTCCTCGCCACCTGGGCGGCGCAGAAGGGCCCGCCGCTGGCGGCGAAGAACTATTTTCCGCGGCTCGAGAGCGCTGGTCGGCAGGTGGTTCGCGCGATCGGCAGTTCGCCCGACGAAGCCTACAGCCTGATCTACGCCACGCTGCTCTCGGCCATCGGTAGCGCCGAGACCAGCGTGCAAATCATCAACGCCTATTTCGTCCCCGACCCGCAGTTGCTCGTCGCGCTCGAAGCGGCCGCCGGGCGCGGCGTCGCCGTGACGCTGATCCTGCCCAGCCAAACCGACTTCTGGCTGGTGTTCCACGCCGGGCGCCGCTCCTACGACCGGCTGCTGCGCGCCGGGGTGAAGATCTACGAGCGGCGCGGCGTGATCCTGCATTCCAAGACCGCGTTGATCGACGGCGTATGGGCCACGGTCGGCTCGACCAACCTCGACTGGCGCAGCTTCCTGCACAACTACGAGTTGAACGCGGTGGTGCTGGGCGCCGAGTTCGGCAGCCAGGTGCAGGCGATGTTCGCGCGCGACCTGGCCGCCTCGGACGCGATCACGCTGGAGCAGTGGCAGCAGCGCTCGCTCGACCTGCGCGTGAAGGAGCTGTTCGCGCGAGCCTGGGAGTACTGGCTCTAGGCAGCGGCTGCGCGGGCGGGCCGCGCGCGTAGGTGCGAGCCTACGCAGACAAGGCCTCGCGGGCGACGCGACGAGCCGCACTGCGCCGATTCACGCTGCCGCTGCCGACGCCGACACTGGGCATCAGGCGCCTGCGTCAGGTGCCAGCCCACATCACCAGCCAAAGAGGACCCCCATGATCACCCGCAAGTTCGCCCTCGTTTGTTCCGTCTCGGCGCTCACGCTGATCACGGCCTGCTCATCCAACCCCCCGCGCAGCGACCCCTTCGTCAGTTCGCCCGGCGTCGTCAGTAGCGCGAATCAGTTCGGCAACGTCAGCAACATCGAAGTCGTGTCGTCGGCATCGCGTGGGGCCGGTGGCGCTGTGCTCGGCGCGGTGATCGGCGCGGTGGTCGGCAACCAGATCGGCAGCGGTAGCGGGCGCGCTGCGGCGACCGGCCTCGGCGCGGTCGGCGGCGCCATCATCGGCAACAACATTCAGAAGCGCAACGCGAGCGACATTTTCCGCGTCACCGTGCGCCTGGACAACGGCAGCATGGGCCAGTTCGACTACCAGAGCATCGAGGACCTGCGCGTCGGCGATCGCGTCAGGGTCGTGGCCGGGCAGTTGCACCGCGTCTGATCTGTCGCCGTCGTAGGCGATCGAACCGTGCCGCCGCTGAGCCAGCGCGCGGCGTCAGCATTCAACCGACAGCCTCGAGGCCCCGCGATGATTCGAAACGCTTTCACGGGCGAACCCAAGCCCAAGACCCTGGCCGAGCAGAAAAACGACTTCACCGCCGAAGGGGCGCCGCCGGCCGGAAAGGTCACACCGCCGCCGGATGTGCCCACCACCGGCGCAACGACAGGCACCGAGCCGGCACAGCGGGTCCAACCGAAGACGAAGTCGAAGAAGGGTCGCTGACGCGCATGCGCTGTCGGCACGCGCGCGTTCGGGCTGGCGCACCGGCCAGCGGTATCAGGGCAAATCAGGGCAAGTGCGGTCGATCCGGTGGCCGCGACGGTGGCGGCTGCTTCTTCAGCGCGGCGAGCATCAGTTGCGGCAGCAGCCCGGCGAACAACGCCGGCTTCACTGCCCAGCGCCACGGGCGGCTGAAGGCGAACAGCGCGCCCAGCACCAGCGCTACCAGCACCAGACCGATCGGATGGCGCCGGGCGACCGGCGTGGCCACTGCCTTGGCCGTGGCCAGCGCCACCACCGTACCGACATGCAGGGGATGGCGTGACCACCAGCGCTCCAGCGTATCGATGAGGATCCCGGCGCCGGGGATCGACCGCAGGCTGTCCAGCCAGGCCGTCGACGACGCCTCGCCGGACGCTGACGCTGCCCGCTGACGGCGTGGCTCGGCAATGTCGTGCAGGGCGTGGCGCAAATGCTCGCGCGACGCAGCCAGTCGATCTGCCGGCGTGGGCAGGACGGCGCTCATCGAGCGGCTTCGCGCAGCATCGCCATGTCGGCCTTGAACTGCTGGCGCACGACTTCGAAGGCCTCGCGCTCGCTGCCGCTGCGCGCCGCCATGAGGCAGGCCAAGGCCGCGACCAGGGGCACCAGCGGCACGCCGATCAAGGCCCAGCCGGCGGGAAGTTGCAAGGCCGGATTGACCGCCCACAACATCAGCGCCACGCCCGCGAGCGTCAACCCCAGCAACAAGCCTCCGAGCGCCACGCCAAACAGCACGGCCTTGCGCGTCCAGGCGCTCGACACGCGGGGCATCTCGGCCGCCACCAGTTCGGTGTAGGCCTCGGCGTGGTCAGCCAGCAGTTGCGGCCGGGTGACGAGCAGGTGAAAC
Organism: Burkholderiales bacterium; assembly: GCA_031389565.1. Classification (GTDB taxonomy): domain Bacteria; phylum Pseudomonadota; class Gammaproteobacteria; order Burkholderiales; family Burkholderiaceae_C; genus CADEEN01. The sequence goes on along the minus strand of JANMSR010000373.1, from coordinate 33,804 downwards.
AGCGGGTGCATGCTGATGGGCCTGGAGTCGCGGCGCAGGGCGCCGCAACTCCCGAGCAACTCAGTGGCGATCGCGTGAGCGGCCGAGCAGGCCCACCAGCGCCATCAAGGCCGCACCGGTCGCGGCGGCGATCAGCATCGCCTTGAGCGGCTCGTCCTTGATGTACATCACCGTGTTGTCGGTGACGCGCAACGCGCGGTCGCGCAGTTGCTGCGAACTGTCACGAACGGCGTTCACGCCGCGCTGTGCCAGTGCGCTGGCCTGCTCGCTGGCGCGGTTGATCAGCGGCGTGGCTTCGTTGCGCATGTCCTGCGCGGCGTTGGCGATGCTGTCCAGCGCGTCATTGGCCACGCGTTGGGTGGACTTGATGGCGGAGTCGGCCGAGCGCGAAGCTTGGTCGGCAAGGCTGTTGGGCTGTTCGAAGGGCTTGTTGGTGATCACGTCGACTCCTCAGGGGGGTGGTGGGGGGGTGAACAGGGCTGGGGCGCCCCAGGGGCCGGACTCAACTCTTCTTGATGAGCCCGTACAGGAAGCTGGCCACGGCCAGGATGGCAAACACGATGAACAGGATCTTGCCGATGCCCACGGCACTGGCGGCGATGCCACCGAAACCGAACACGGCAGCGATCAGGGCGATGACGAAAAACACGACGGCGTAGTGCAGCATGGCGAGGCTCCTGGCAGGGTGGGCGGTAAGCGCCCGGGCTTGCATTGGCGATGTGACCCGGTGCGCAGCGGTGAACCGAGTTTGGCCGCCAGCGCAGGCCGCGGCGATAGGCGCCATTGCCGCAGTGCTGTCGGGCGAGCGAGTGCGCTCGCGTAGGAGTTTGCCGACAGTGTTCATTGGTGCACCCTACGCACTGCGTGCGATCCCGCCAAGCGGGAGCGTTCGCACTTGGGGCGGCCCGGCGTGCTCACGACGACTCGGGCAGCGTGACCTGAACCACGGTGCCTTGACCTGGCGACGACACCACCGCCAACGCGCCGTGTTCGGCCTCGACGCGAAAGCGCATGCCCAGCAGGCCGTAGGCCGACGTGGGCGGCGAGCGGGTGTCGAAGCCCACACCATCGTCGCGCACCGAGACCTGCATCTGGCTGTCTCGCGGCGCCAGGTTGATCCAGACCTGGCTCGCCTTGGCATGCTTGGCCAGGTTGGTGATGGCTTCCTGCACCAGCCTGTAGACCACCAGCTCGGCCGTCGCCGACAGCCTCACCGGCGCCAGCGAACAGTGCACCTCGACGCCTGCGCGCTCGGCGAACTCGCGGGCCAGGATTTCGAGCGCGGACACCAGCCCGAGGTTGGCCAGTGTCGACGGGCGCAGGTCTTCGATGATGCGGCGGCCCAGCGCAATGCTGCTGTTGAGCGTGCCGACCAGGTGCGCCAGGCGCTCCTGCGCCTCGGGTGCCGTGCCGGCCAGGCGCGACTTGATGCGCGCCGCGTCGAGCTTGGCCGAGGTGAGCAGGGCGCCCAGTTCGTCGTGCAGGTCGCGCGCCAGGCGGCTGCGTTCGTCCTCGCGCGCGGTGAGCAGGTGCTGGGTCAGTTCGGTCAGTTGCGCCGTGCGCAGCTTGACCTCGACTTCCAGGTGCTCGCGCTCGACCTGCGCCACGCGCTTGAGTTGCACTTCGTGCGTCTCCAGGGTGGCGGCGTGCCGCAGGTACAGGTACAGGCTGAGCAGCATCACGGCGCTCAACATCGCCACGCCGATGCGGCTGACCATCAGGGTCTGGTAAACGCTTTCCCGCCCTTTGGCGACATTCAGCGACTCATAGGTCAGCAGCTCGTCTGCGAGCCCGCGGATGGTGTCCATCTTCTCCGTGCCCATGCCGCTCATGACCAGACCGATGGCGGCTTGGGTCTTGCCTTCCTCGTGCAGGCGGATCGTCTCCGCGATGATCGACAACCGGGTCTGCATCAGGTCTTTCATCTGCCCGAGCAGCTTGCTGGGTTGGGTGGCGCCGTGGTATCGCCGGTCCAGCGACTCGAGCGATTCGTCGACGGTCTGCAGCGCTTGCCGGTAGGGTTGGAGGTACTCGCTGCGACCGGTCAGCAAATACCCCCGCTGGCCGGTCTCGGCGTCGAGCACCCCCCGCTCCAGTTGCGAGATTTTCGTGCGTGCCGTGGCCATCTCGCCCAGGTCGTCCAGCGTTTGGACCGACTGCCAGTACGATCCTTCGCTGATGAGCAGCATGGCCACCGCGGCCAGGGTGGCGAGCGCGAAGACGACGGGGTTGCGCCGGATGACTTTAATCGCCTGCATTGCCGAACCTGCCTGCAAAAAATTGTGGGATCATGCAGCGAGGAGCGCGCCACAGACCATGATTCGAATCGCCATCGTCGACGACCACGCCATGGTGCGTGCCGGCTTGCGCCAGTTTTTTGCCGACCAGCCGGACTTTACCGTCGTCGCCGAGGCGGCCACCGGTCGCGAGGCGCTGGACATCGTGCGCAAGACCGAGGTCGACGTGATCGTGATGGACATCGCAATGCCCGACCAGAGCGGTGTCGACGCGCTGGCGGCCATCAAGGCCCGCGCACCCGATCTGCCGGTGCTGATCCTGAGCGGCTTTGCCGAGGAGCACTACGCCACTACCTTGCTGCGCCAGGGCGCCAGCGGCTACCTGAACAAGGACTGCGACCCGGAAGACATCGTCAAGGCGATCCGCACGGTCTACCGCGGCCGCAAGTACATCACCACCGGCGTGGCCGAACGCCTGGCCGATGGCCTGGGCGGCGCCGCCGACCAGTTGCCCCACGAACAGCTCTCGGAGCGCGAACTGCAGGTCTTCCTGCGGCTGGCCAAAGGCGAAACCGTCGGTCACATGGCCGAGAGCATGTCGCTCAGCGTGAAGACGATCAGCACCTACCGCACCCGGGTGATGGAGAAGATGCATCTGGCCTCCAACAGCGACCTGACCTACTACGCGCTGAAGAACGGCCTGATTCAGTAGCCCGGTTCAAACCAGCGCGCCGTGGCCGCTGTTGCTGGCCTCGCCGGCAGCCAGGTGCGCGCAGTAGGTGATCAGCGCGTCGATCTCGTGCGACTTGTCGAACACGCGGTCGGCACCGAGCGCCAGGCACTTGCGCCGCATGTCCTGCGTGGCGTAGTTGCTCAGCACCACCATCCTGCGCCGCTGCGCCAGGGCCTGCGCCGCCCGGAGCACGCCCAGGCCCGACCCGCCCTTGAGGAAGATGTCGACGATCACCAGGTCGACCGGGTGGTCAGGCTGCGCCAGCCATTGCATCGCGGTCGTTTCATCCTCTGCCGTGCCAACCACCTCGACCGCGACCAGCTCTTCGAGCGTGGCGATCAGATTCTCGCGGATGACCGGGCTGTCTTCGATGATGTAGGTCTTGAGCGGGTTCATGGACGATGGCAGTTTCTCAGAGTCCTCGGCCTCAGGCTCCAGTCCCGCGTGACTTGGTCCTCACCGGCAGGCACGTCGATGTTGGCCGATCGCAAGGCGGAGGGGACTCCGCTGGAGATTGCCTTGCGCATGCAGGTCGGACCATCGGACACAGTGCCAAGGCCTTGTCGGATGTTTCTTACACCGTAGGCCACGCGCCGTGGGCGCGGCGGGCCCGGCGCGTGACACCGGTCGTAGGACTTCTACTACGTTGCATGCCGCTGCCGTCCGATGTGAGCGCTGTCGGCCCGATTGCACACTGGCGCCGTTGTATGAGTGCCGCGGCTCGCGTCGAGCCACGGTGTTCGTTGCCCCTTATTGGAGAACCCCATGAAGTCAGTATCGAAAATTGCCTTGGCCATCGCCGGGTTGGCGATGGCGGCCCAGGCGTCTGCGCAAGTCACCTTCTATGAGCATGACGGCTTCCAAGGCGAGTCTTTCACCACCAACCGGCCGATCAACAACCTCGAGCGCCGCGGCTTCAATGACCGCGCCTCGTCGGTTGTGGTTCGCGGCAACCGCAACGAGCGCTGGGAAGTCTGCGAGGAGGTGCGCTTCAGCGGCCGTTGCGTTATCTTGCGCCGCGGCGAGTATCCGTCGCTGGCCGCGATGGGCTTGAACGAAGGCGTGTTGTCGGTGCGGGCCGTCAACCGCAATGCACGCTACGAAGACGACCGCTATGCACCGGCGCCGCCGCCGGTCCAGGTCAGCCAGGTCGTCTTCTACGAACAGGAAGGCTTCCAGGGCCGCTCGTTCACTGCGGAGGCACCGATCATCGACTTCCGTGCCAGTGGCTTCAATGACCGCGCCTCGTCGGTCGTGGTCCGCGGCGAGCGCTGGGAAGTTTGCGACGACATCCGCTACGGTGGCCGCTGCGTCGTCCTGCGGCCGGGCCAGTATGCGTCGCTGGGGGCGATGGGCCTGAACGACCGCGTTTCATCGGTGCGCACCGTGAACAGCAACGCGCGTGTCGACGACGGTCGCTATGCGCCGCCCCCGGTGGCCGTCTACGACTACGGCCGGCGCAACAACGAGCGCGTCTATGAGGCCACTATCACCTCGGTCCGCGCCGTCGTTGAAGACTCCGGCCAGCGCTGCTGGATCGAACGCGAACAGGTGGTTCAAGAGCAGCGCAGCGGCCCCAACGTACCGGGGGCGTTGCTCGGCGCCGTGATCGGCGGCGTGCTCGGCCACCAGGTCGGCGGCGGCACCGGCAAGGATGTGGCCACCGGCGTCGGCGTCGTCGCCGGGGCTGCGATCGGCGGCAACAGCGGTCGCAGCGGCAGGAGCCAGCAGGTGGTGACGACGCAGAACGTGCAGCGTTGCACCAGCAACCCCGGCCAGGCGCACCCGGCGTACTGGGACGTGACCTACAACTTCCGCGGCGTCGAGCATCGGGTGCAAATGACCACCCCACCCGGCGCCACCGTGTCGGTCAACGAGCGAGGCGAGCCGCGTGCCTGACGAGCGCGACGCTGCGCACGAAAAAACGGCCCCGTGGGGCCGTTTTTGTTTCCTGTACCGGGTTGCTTTCGTCAGCCCTTCTTGCGCGCCACCAGCATCAGGGCGCTGCCGATCACGATCCCGCTCACGCCCAACCACACGGACAGATCGACCGCCTGCAGGGTCGTCAGCATGAGCGATTCGGGGTCGGCGTTAGACAAGGCCTGGATGTCGCCGGCGCTGCCGAGCAGCAACTGCAGCGCACCGACCAGGACCAGCAAGATCGCCGCCACTCGGATGGCATTCATGGTTTCGTCTCTCCTCGTGCCAACCAGCGGCGCAGCGACTGCGTCTCGGGCCTCGACTACTTGGCCGGGACCACCGGCGCGGCGGGCACCGCCCCAGGCGAGCCGATCTCGCGCGTCACCAACTCGCGATAGATGCCGCCACCGGAAACGCTGCCCGAGCGAGTGCCTTGTCCCTGGATGCGGGCCACGCAATCGCCCCGATCGGGTTCAGTCAGCGGCTCGCAGCGCTTGAGCGCATTGCGCAGGTAACGGCCGGGGTCGGGGTCGGCCCGTTCCGGTTGAGCCTCGGCGTACGCCGCGCGCGCTTCGCGCAGGCAGTCGGCCCGATCGGCGGCGCGTTCAGGGCTTCTGCACTGCGCCAGATCGTGCTGGTAGCGCGCCTGCGCCTCGGGCTGCGCCCGCTTGCCGGCGGCCAGCGCGGGTGACGAACCCAGCGCAGCCGCCACAAGCAGCAGCGCCCAGGTCGGACGCATCAGTCGGGTGGGAAGTGGGTGCATGGGGTGCTCCGTTGGTTTGACGATCACAGCGGCGGCCGCTCAGCGACCGACCGCGACGACGGTCATCGGCATGGCGCCGGGGTTGGCAGTGAGTGCGGTTTCTACGTTCAGCGAGGCCTTCACCTGCGCATGGCAGCCCTCGCGTTGGCGCGCACCGCGCAGGGCGTTGCAGCGCCAGACGCTGTCGGCCAGTGCGGCTTGGGCTTCGCGCCGCATCTCGGCCTGGCGCACACCGTCCACGACGACGCGCTGGAACGCCATCAGCAGCCCGACGACGGACGTCACCGCCAGCACCGCTTGCCACAAGGGGGCACGCAGCGCGCTGAATGCCTGTTGCCACCACGGCAACCGATGTCGCTGAGCCAGCATGTGCATGACGTGCCTTCCGATGCGGCCCGCGGGGCGCGGACGCTCAATGAAGCGATGCTGCTCGCGCGAGCAGCAGCACACCATCGGATCAGCAGCGCATCGGCTGTAGGAGGCGCCTTACAGGGCGCGGGCGGGTGCAGCCGGCATCGACAGGCGCCGCACGGCCTTGACGTAGCGCGCCAGCGTCGGCGACTGCTGGCCCGGTTGCAGGCGGATGTCGAGCAACTGGAAGCGCCCGCGCGTGGCGTGCGCCTGGGCCAGCGCCGCGCGCAACTGGGCTCGGGTGTGCACGGCATGGCCGTCGCCGCCCATGCCGGCGGCCATCGACGCGAAGTCCCAGCGGGCCAGTTCGTTGAAACGCTGGCCGGGCTCGAAGGCGCGCAGCATCTCCCAGCCGGCGTTGTTGAAGACCAGCACGATCGGGTCGAGCGCCAGGCGCGCGGCGTTGCCGAGCTCCCAGCCCGTCATCTGGAATGCGCCGTCGCCCACCAGCACCAGCGGGCGCTGGCCGGTGGCCACCTGCAGGCCCAGGCCGGCGGGCACGCCGTAGCCCATCGTTGCGTAGTAGCCCGGCGCGATCAGCGCGGTCGGCGCGATCTCCATCGCGGTGAACAGGCAGTCGCCGACATCGCAGGCCAGCGGCATCGGGCCGTGGGTGCGCAGCAGGTCGTTGACGGCCGCAGCGATGTCGGACGGCGTGACGGCGCCGTCGTCGGCCAGCAGCGGCGGAAGCGGGGCGCTCGGCAGTGTCGCGCGCAGCGCCGCCGGTGGCAGCGGCACGCGATCGAGCAGCACGTCGATCAGCGCGGCCAGCGGCACATCCGGATAGACATGGTGCCCGATCACGACCCGGCCTTCGAGGGCCTGGATCGCGTGGCGCAGATCGATGCGCTTGGCCGAGACCGCGAAGTTGGTGTCGGACACGATCACGCCGAACAGCAGCAGCGCGTCGGAGGCTTCGACCTCGGCGCTGACCGCCGGGTCGCCGGCCAGGCCGAGGTAGGTGCCGCGCAAGGGCAGGTCGGTGTCGTGCAACAGACCGCGGCCCATGAAGCTCGTGACCACCGGGATGTCCAGCCGACGCGCCAGTTCGGCCACCCGCGCCTCGAGGCCGTAGCGGCGGATCTCGACGCCCGCCATCAGCATCGGCTGGCGCGCACTGCGCAGGCGCAGCAGCAGCTCGTCGGCGCAGGCCGCCAGCGCCTCGGCGTCGGGCCGGTGCGGCGGCGTCACGGGCACCTCGGCACAGGCCACGCCGGGCATGTCGCGCGGGATCTCGAGGTACACCGGCCTCGATTCGCGCAGCGCCGCGTCGAGCACGCGCGCGATCTGCTCGGGCGCGGTGCGCGCATCGTCCAGGCGGGCCTGGTCGACCGTCAGCTCATGGAACAGGCGCCACTGCGAGTCGAGGGTCTTGACCTGGTGGTGCAGCAGGTAGCCGCTGGCTGCCTCGTGCGCGGCCGGGGCGCCCGACAGCACCACCAGCGGCACGCGCTCGGCATAGGCACCGGCCACCGCGTTGACCAGGTTGAAGGCGCCGGCGCCATAGGTCACCGCGGCCACGCCCAGCCCGCCGCGCATGCGCGACGCTGCGTCGGCGGCAAAGCCCACCGCGGGCTCGTGCGACAGCGTGATGAGCGGCAGCACCGCGCTGCGCTCGATCTCGCGAAACAGCGGCAGCGCGAAATCGCCGGGGATGCCGAAGATCTCGGTGGCGCCGCGTTCTTTCAACGCGTGCAGCAGGCGCTCGGCGAGGTTCATGCCCGGCCTCGCGGCCAGCGCCACAACGGCCCGATTGCGTCGAGCGTGTTCTTCAGCACCAGGCCCATCTCGGTGTCGCCTTCCATCACCAGCGCGCGTTCGAAGAACAGGCGGTCGGCGTCTTCTTCGCCGCGCAGCAGGCGGCGGTAACTGGCGGCGGGCGCAATGATGCGCAACGCCGTGTCGCCGCCAGCGGGGGCGACACGAAAGCCGCCGGCGGTCAGTTGCAGCCGCACGCGCAGGCCGAGGTCGCTGACCACGACCTCGACCGTGCGGTGGGCCAGCGCGGCGCGCGCGTCGGCCGGCAGCCGGCGCAGCAAGCTGGCGTCGAGCACGCGTGCCAGCAGGAACGAGGGCGGCGCGATCGGCAGCCGCTGCACCAGCCGGCGCAGGCCTTGCGCAGCCAGTGCCGGCCACGACGGTTCGCGCGGACCCTGCGCTGTCGCGTTCATGCGGACACCCACTCCATGCCCGGCCGGCGGTGCGCAAAGCCATTGCTCAAACCGCCACTCAGGTTCATCGCTTCGAGGTTGAGCAGGGCGTCGGTGGCGCTCGCGCCCTGGTTGAACACCCGCTCGAAAGTGGCCAGCACATGGTCGAAGCCCTGCGACAGCGGCGACAGGCGCACGCGCGAAACCCCCGCCGCGTGCAGCGCCGGTGCGTCGCCGATCAGGCAGTGGGTGGCCGCCGACTGCGTCTGCGTGCCGTTGAGCACGAGGAAGGGCTGGCCCTCGCTGCTCGACAGCAACAGGCCGTCGGCATCGTCGAGGCAGCGCAAGCCGCAGTCGTCCTTGTGCAGGTGGTGGTGACGGGCGGTGAAGCAGCGCGCCGAAAACGCCAGCGGCAGGCGGCCGAAGGCCAGCACTTCGGTGGCGATCGGCGCGCCGGCCGCGCTGTGCACCGGGGCTTGCGCTGGATTGATCCGCGCCACTGCGTCGAGCGACAACTCGGCCGGCGCCACCCAGCGCACCGCGCCCAGCGCGGCGTGCTCGGCCAGCGCGGGCTGGTTGTAGATGTTGATGTGCGGGCCGAGCACGAACGGCACCGTGCCGGCCAGTTGCTGCAGCGCCGAGGCGTCGCCGGCTTCGAGCATGAAGTCGTGCTGCTCGGCCTGGTGACGCAGCAAGCGCAGGTCGGCAACGGATTCGATCAGGGTCTGCGTTGCCAGCACGACTTCCTTGCCGTCCGCAGCCAGTTCGCGGGCCAGCGCCAGCCAGTCGTCGAGCTTGACTTCCCGGCGGCGCGAGCACACCGTTTCGCCCAGCACCACCGTGTCGGCCGCCGAATCGGCCAGGCCGGCATAGAAGTCGAACAGCGTCTGGCGCGGCCAGTGGTAGAGCACCGGGCCGACGGTGAGGGCCAGGCGCGCTGGGTTGGGATGGGCAGACATCTATCGCCAGGGGCGGTCGTAGGCGCCGAGGGTGTGTTGCTGGCCTTCGGCAAAGCGCGCCAGCGTCGCGGTCCAGGCCGGTTGCACGGCGAAGCGCTGGCCGGTTGCGCAGGCCGCGTCGATGGCGGCGCGCCAGACGCGCGTGACCTGTTCGACATAGGCTGCGCTGCGCTGGCGGCCTTCGATCTTGATCGCCTTGACGCCGAGCGCGATCAACTCGGGCAGGAGGGCCAGCGTGTTCAGGCTGGTCGGCTCTTCGATGGCGTAGTCGCGCCTGCCGGCCACCTCGAAGCGGCCCTTGCACAGCGTCGGGTAGCCGCGCGGCTCGTCGGCGGCGTAGCAGTCGATCAGCACCCCGTTCAGACGCACCTCGACGCCGCTCTGCGTCTCCTCCCAGCGCACGGCCGACGGCGGCGAGCACACGCCGGCGGTGTTGGGCGACTGGCCGGTGACATACGACGACAGCGCGCAACGGCCCTCGACCATCACGCACAGGCTGCCGAAGCCGAAGACCTCGATCTCGACCGTGCTGTGGCGTATGAGCTGGCCGACCTGGGCCAGCGTCAGCACGCGCGGTAGCACCGCGCGCTGGATGCCATAGCGCTGGTGGTAGAACTCGATGGCTTCGTAGCTGGTCGCCGAGGCCTGCACCGACAGGTGCAGGCGCAACTGCGGATGGTGGTCGCGGCAATAGGCCATCACCGCGGTGTCGGCCACGATCAGGGCGTCGGCGCCCATCGCCACCGCGGTGTCGACGGCGCGGTACCAGGGGCTGACGTCGCGCGCGTCGGCGAAGGTGTTCAGCGCCATCAGCACCTGGCGGCCGCGCCGGTGGGCATAGGCCACGCCCTCGCAGGCCTGCTCGAAGTCGAAATTCAGGCCGGCGAAGTTGCGCGCGTTGGTGGCGTCCTTCAGGCCCATGTAGACCGCGTCGGCGCCGGCATCCACCGCCGCTTGCAGCGCACGCAGCGAACCGGCCGGGCACACCAGGTGCGGCGCGGGAGCGGAGGTCATGACAGCGCGATGAGCATGCAGCCGCCCATGCTAGGGCGGCCGACTCGGGCGCGGTTTGCGCGCGGTCAAGCCGGCGTCGTGTGCGTTCGGGCTGATCGCTCGCCGTGCGGGCCGCAGTGGGCGCAGACCCTAACGCGCGGCAGCCGGCGGCGCCACCGCCGCGCCCTCGATGCCATGGCGTGCCAGCGCATCGGCGACGAAGCCCGACGTCTTCATGGTCTCGACGAATTCATGCAGGTAGCGCGCGCCGGCCTCACGGCGCTTGGGCGTGGCCATGGCCTGGTTGATGACCATGAAGCGGCCCTCGAGCAGGCGCAGGCCGGGCCGGCGCTGCGCGTCGGCCTGGAGCTGCTGCTTGACGCCCGCGGCGACCTCGAGCTTTTGCGCGATGAACAAGTCGGTCACTGCCGGCGATGTGGGCGCGTGCACGGCCTTCACCGGACAGACTACAGAGCCAGGGCACGCCGACCGGCGCTGCGCTGGCGGGCCCCGCCAGCAACAGGCCCAACAAGGCAGGGTAGAGGTGATCCATCGCGTCTCCTGACGCCGGGATATCGACGCGCGCAGGCCCGCATTGAAGACGGCACTGGCGCTGGCCGTGACATCCTGCCCGCGATCCGGCCGCGCGATCCGGCCGCGCGATCAGGCGAGATCGGCCGCGTGCAAGCTGACCCGCGGCGCCAAGCGCGGTGTGACCGTGACGCGGCCGTGGCGGTCGACGACGATCACGCGGTCCACGCCCAGGCTCTCGGCCACCACCGGCCAGCGTTTTGGCCCGGCCACCAGCAGCGCGGTGGCCGCGGCGTCGGCCAGCGTGGCCGAGCGGTGGACCACGGTCACGCTGACCAGCTCCGGTGTGGGTGCGCCGCTTCCCGGGTCGAGGATGTGCGTGCAGCGTTGGCCGTCGAGCCAGCGAAAGCGCTCGTAGCTGCCCGAGGTGACGACGGCCTCGCGGCCCGCGGTTTCCAGCGTGGCCAGCAGGCCGGGGCCCGCCGGATCGCGGATGCCGATGGCCCACGGCCGCTCGCCGGCGCGTCCCATCGCCGCCAGGTTGCCGCCCAGGTTGAGCAGTGCATCGGGGCTGCCGAGCGCGCCAAGGCGGTCGAGCGCCCAGTCGAGCGCCGCGCCTTTGGCGATGCCGCCGAAGTCGAACTGCAACTGCGGATTGCGGCTGGCCACCTGGTCGCCGCGGACCTCGATCTGCGCCAGGCTCGGCCGCGCCGCGGTCCAGCGCGCGAGGGCACGGGCCGGTGGGCGTGTGCCGGGCCGCAGCTCGTCGGCATGAAAACCCCAAGCGCCGACCAGGCCACCGATGCCGGCGTTGAAGCAACCCAGCGAGCGCTGCTCGAGCCAGGCCGCGTTGCGGATCAAGGCCCGCAGCGCCGGGCTCGCGGCTGCGCTGCGGCCCTCGCGGAAGGCCTGGTTCAAGGCGGTCACGTCGCCGGGTTTCCAGGCGTTCCAGCGGTTGTTGATGGCCTGCAAGCCGCTGAGCACCGTGTCAACCAGCGACTGCGGCGCTGCGCTCGGCAACAGCAACTCGATCGGCGAGCCGAACAGGAAGCCGCTCTCGCGGCGCATCGTCGCGGCGGCCGGCGCGCACAGCACTGCGCCGGCCAGCAGCGTCAGCGCTTGGCGGCGGTCGATCGCGTGCGAGCTTGCGCCGGACGAGTCAAGGGCATTTCCAAGCGAACGCCGCGGATCCGGCTCCGCCGGTCCGCGGGCGTGCCCCCTGAAATCGACATCCAAGGGGGAGGCGCCGCAGGCGCTTCGGGGGTGGGCCACATCAGTAGCGCAGGCGCGCCGCGGCCAGCGCTTCGTGCACGCGCACGCGTTCGTCGGCCAGCGCCGACAGCAGTGCCGGCGCCGCGGCCAATTGGCCTTGCTTGGCCACGCGCTCGAGTTCGGCGCACAGCGTGGACATGCGCTCGGCACCGATGTTCTGGGTCGACGACAGGAAGCGGTGCGCCAGCGCGCGCAGTCCGGTGGCATCGCCCGCGGCCAGGGCCTCGTCCAGGCGCTTGATGTGCGCGGCGGACTCGGCGACGAACTGGTCGATCAGCTCGCGCACCAGGCTCGGTTGGCTGTCGTCCTGGATCGAGCGCAGGTGTTCGAGGCGCTGGTGGTCGAGCACCGACTCGCCGGCAGGCGCCGCGCTGCGCGCGCGGGCAGAGTGGCGAACCAGGGCGCTGGCCTGCACCAGGACGGCGGCCAATTCATCCAGTTCGATCGGCTTGGCCAGGTAGCCGTCCATGCCGGCAGCGAGGTAGGTCTCGCGGTCGCCCGGCATGGCGTTGGCGGTCATCGCGATGATGCGCGGCAGCCCATCGGGGCCGCGCGCCTGCACGATCTCGCGCGTGGCCTGCACGCCGTCCAGATTGGGCATCTGGATGTCCATCAGCACCACGTCGTAGGGCTGGCGTTGCACCGCGTCGACCGCCTGCCGGCCATCCGTGGCCAAGTCGGCGTCGTAGCCCAGGTGCTTGAGCAGCCGCAGGATGACGCGCTGGTTGACGGCATGGTCTTCGGCCACCAGGATGCGAAGTTTGGTGGCCGGCGCGGCGGGCGGGCGCTGCGCCTCGGGCGCCGCCGCAGCAATGCCTTTGCCATCGATGACTGCGACCAGGGTCGAGAACAACAGGCCGGCCTTGATCGGTTTGGACAGCCACACGGTCAGGTCAGCCGGCGGCCCGGCCTGACGCTGGCCGAGCGACGTGAGCATGATGATCGGCAACTCGTCGGCCCGGCGCCAGCGCCGGATCTCGGTTGCCAAATCCATGCCGTCGATATCGGGCATGCTCATGTCGAGCACGGCAACGTCGAAGGCCTCGCCGTGGCGCACGCGGTCGAACGCCTCCAGTGCCGAGGGCAGCGCCGACGGGACCATCCCCCAGCGCAGCGCCAGCTTGGCCAGGATGCGGCGGTTGGTCTGGTTGTCGTCGACGATCAGGATGCGTTTGCCGACCAGGGCCGGCGCGTTGCGCTGCAGGAACTCCGCCGGTTCGCCGGCCGGTGCTCGCGTGGCCAGCACGGTGGCATGGAACACCGAGCCGTGGCCGAGCTCGCTCTCGGCGCTGACATCGCCGCCCATCAACTCCGCCAGTCGCCGGCTGATCGCCAGGCCCAAGCCGGTGCCGCCGTACTTGCGCGTGGTCGATGCGTCGACCTGGGTGAACGACTGGAACAGGCGCGGCAGGTGCTCGGCCGAAATGCCGATGCCGGTGTCCTTGACTGCGAAGTGGATGCGCTGCGTCTGGGCGTCGACGCGTTCGCTGTCGACGGCCACAAAGACCTCGCCATGGTGGGTGAACTTGACGGCGTTGGACAGCAGGTTGACCAGGATCTGTCGCGTCCGGGCCGGGTCGCCGATGAGCGCCTCCGGCGTGCCGTCTTCGATCAGGTAGGCCAGGTTCAGGTTCTTCTCCAGTGCGCGCGGCGTGACCAGATCGAGCGAGTCTTCGACCAGGCGCCGCAGGTCGAAGGCACGCTGTTCGATCTCGAGCTTGCCGACATCGGCCTTCGAGTAGTCGAGGATGTCGCTGATGATTTCGAGCAGCGACTCGCCGCTCGAGCGAATCGTGCGCGCGAAGTCGCGCTGGTCCGGCGACATCGGCGTGTCCAGCAGCAGGGTGGTCATGCCGATCACCGCATTCAGCGGCGTGCGGATCTCGTGGCTCATGTTGGCCAGGAACAGGCTCTTCGCGCGCGCCGCCGCCTCGGCTTCGGACTTGGCACGTTCGAGGTCCAGCGATTGCTGGTGGCTGGCGGTGACGTCGGTGACGGTGCCGATGTAGCCGTTGATCCGACCGTCGGCAGCGCGGCTGGCGACCGCATTGCCCATCACCCAGCTCTGGCTGCCGTCGGGGCGCAGGAAGCGATAGCGCATATTGAAGGTCTCGCCCCCGGCTGCCGCGGCGTTCCAGAAATCGCGCACGCTCTGGCGGTCAGTCGGGTGCACCGCGCGCAGCCAACCGATGCCCGCCACTTCGTTGTTCGACATGCCGGCGATCTCGCACCAGCGGTCGTTGACGTACAGGCAGTGGCCCTGGGGGTCGGTCTGAAAAATGCCCACCGGCGCCGCCGCGGCCAGGCCGCGAAAGCGCGCCTCGCTTTCGGCCAGGGCGCGCTCTGCGCGGCGCGCTTCGCTCACGTCGCGCAGGATGGCGGTGAAGTAGGTGCTGCCTTCCAGATCGACGTGCGAGATCGACGCCTCGGCGTCGAACAGGCTGCCGTCGGCGTGCAGGCCGCGCAGATCGCTGCGCTCGCCCATCCGGCGCGACGCCCGGGGCGAGCCCGCGAAGGCACGCAGGTGCTCGACGTGGCGCTCGCGCAAGGCGGTGGGCAACAACATCGCCAGCGGTTGGCCCAGGACGGCAGCCGCGCGGTGGCCGAAGCAGCGCTCGGCGCTCTCGTTGAAGAGCACGATGCGCTGCTCGGCGTCGGCCACGATCACCGCATCGTCGGCGATCGCCAGCAGCCGCTCCAGCAGCAGGGCCGAACTCTGCCGCGTCAACCCGGGCAGCAGGGATGGCGTCGTCGGTCCGTTCAAGGGCCGTCCCGCCGGCGTGTCATGAAGGCTTGATCCGCGCGACGCCGCCGAAACTGCCGACCCACAGCGTGCCGTCCTTGGCCGTGGCCATCGAGAACACCGCGTTGTTGAACAGGCCGTCCTTCATGGTGAGCACGTCGAAGCGACCCTCTTTGTTCATTTTCGCCAGGCCGTTGTTGGTGCCGATCCACATCGTACCTTTCGGGTCGATGTGCAGCATGAAGACATGGTTGCCCGGCAGGCCTTCGGTCACGGTGTACTGCTGCCAGACCTTGCCGTCGAAACGCGACAGCCCGCCGCCCCAGGTGCCGGCCCAGACGACACCCTGCGCATCGACCGCGAGCGCGACGATGTAGTTCGGGTTGTAGGCCACGTCGATCTTGGACAGTCCCATCTCTTCCTTCTGCCGGGCATGGTGTTCGGAGACCTTGGACGGATCGGTCTTGTATTCGATCGCGTTCTTGACCCGTTCGTAATCCGCGCCCAGGCCCTTGGCATGGTTCCAGTTCTGCCACTTGCCGTACTTGACCTGGGCCAGGCCCCCCTCGGTGGCGAGCCAGACTTCGCCGTCCTTGCCCTCGGCCAGGCCGTAGACCCAGTCGTTGGGCAGGCCGCCCTTGGTGCTCTCGACGGTGTGCAACTCCCACTTCGAGCGGTCCTTCAGGTTGCCGCCGCGCACGACGTTGACGCCCGACCAGGTGGCGATCCAGACGTCGCCCTTCTTGGTCTTGAGCACGTCGTAGACGAAGGCGTCGCCGAGGCCTTCGGGGATGTTGTAGGTGTCCCATTTTTCGGCCTTCGCATCGAGCAGGGACATGCCGCCGCCGTAGGTGCCGAGCACGATGCGATCGTCCAGCCGACCGACGTAGAAGACGCCGTTGGACAGCAGGCCGCTCTTGGTGTCGAAGAGTTTGTAGTCGTCGGTGCGTGTGTCGTAGCGGACCACGCCACCGGAAGTGCCGACCCATACCGTGTCGCCGTCGGCAAAGATGCGCTTGACGTTTTTGTTGCCGACCCGGAAGTGGGTGAATTTCTGCGTCGCGTCGGCGCCGACCTTGCCCTCGCGCTGCGGCGCGGCCACGGTCGGGTGCACCGCCGACGCTGCAGGCGCGGCGACCTGGGCCGTCAGCGCGGCGGAATTGGCCGAGGCGTTGCTGCGGCCGAGTTGGTAGGCGCCGGCCAATGCGGCACCGATGCCGATGACCACCAGGCCAGCGACTGTGAGTTTGAGGGCCATCGAATCTCCTTGCTGCGGTTGCCCGCGAATTGATCTCAGTTATCCACTTCGCTGAAGCGGCACCCTCGACGCATGAACCGGCGGGCTCTCCAAGCGGCCGCCGCGGATCCGGCTTTGCCGGTCCGCCAGCGGTGCCCCCTCGAGGGGGAGGCGCAGCAGGCGCTTCGGGGGTGGTTCACTTCATTCAGCGGGCGACGCGCGCCACGCCTTTTTTCGTGCCGACCCAGACGTCGCCGTTGGGCGCCACCGCGAGTGCGTAGACGTTGCGGTCGAGCAGGCCGTCGGCGACGCCGAGGTTCTTGAATGCCTTGCCGTCCCAGCGCGAGACGCCGTTGCTGGTGCCGAACCACAGCGCGCCGTCGCGGCCCTGCGCCAGGCTGTAGACGATGTTGCCGGCCAGGCCGTCCTTGACGGTGTAATTGGTCCAGGCCTTGCCATCCCAGCGCGAGACGCCGGCGCCCCAGGTGCCGGCCCAGATGCTGCCATCGGCAGCCGCCAGGATCGAGAACACGTAGTTCGGGTTGTAGGTCGCCGGGCCGTCCGCGCCGACCGACAGGTCGTGCCTCGAGCGCGTGCCCAGCCCGGTGTTGGCCGAGAACGCCAGGTTGTCGGTGTTCGGCGCCCCCAGGCCGTCCTTGTGCGTCCACGAGACCCACTTCTTGCCGTCGAGCATCGACACGCCGCCTTCCGTGCCGAACCAGACGCGGTCGAGTGCATCGACGGCGATGCCGTAGACCCACTCGTTGACCAGCTCCTTGACATAGGTGCTGAATTTGCCGGTCTTGGCATCGATCTTGTTGACGCCGGCCCAGGTGCCAATCCAGAAGTCGCCGTTCTTCTGCTGCCCGAACGAGTAGATCCAGTAGTCGGCCAGGCCGTGCATCGGAAAGAAGGTCTTCCACTGGCCGTCCTTGTAGCGCGACACGCCGCCGGCATTGGTGCCGAACCACTTGTTGCCCTTGCGATCCAGGCCGACCGCGAACACGTATTCGTTGGCCAGGCCCTCCTTGCGCGTGAAGGTGCTGCGCAGCTTGCCGCTGCCCAGATCGACCTCATGCACGCCTGCCGAAGTGCCGACCCATATCGAGCCGCGCGCGGGCTCGACCGTCAGCGCACGCACGTAGACCGTGGGCCCGACCTCGTAGACGTCCTTCACGCGCTGGGCGTGGACCGGCGCCCACAGGCCGCAGGCGAGCGCGAGCGCGAGCAGGGTGTGGCCGAGCGTAGGCTTCATTTGATGGTTCTCAGGTGGGCGACGATGTCGAGGATCTCGCGGTCACGCAGTTGCCCCTGGTAGCCGGGCATCGCGCCGCGCCCGCTGCGAATCGTCGCCAGCAGGGTGAGATCGGGCTTGAGCAGGGCCGTCGGGCGCGAGAAATCGGGCGCGACCGCGAGCACCGGGCGCCCGTCGGCCCCGTGGCAGGCGGCGCAATGACGGCGATAGAGTTCGCCGCCCTTGAGCACGTCGGCCGCAACCGCGTCGTTGCCGGCCCAGAGCGCGAGGGCGAGCGCGAGCGCCAGGCCGGGCAGCGCTGCCGCACCTCGGCTCATTTCGTTGGCGCCTTGGCTGCCGGCGCGGCCTGCTGCTTGCGGAGCTCGGCGGCGCGGGCCTTCCAGGCCGTGGCCTGTGCGGCGTCGGCGGCCAGGCCTTGGCCGCCCGACTGGTAGGCGCGCGACAGCGCGTCGGCCGACGGCGCGTGCCCGCGCTCGGCCGCGCGGCGCCAGGCCGTGAGTGCGCCGGCGGCGTCGCGGCCGTCGGGATCGAGGCCCAACTGCCGCTTCAGGTAGGCATTGGCCAGCGTTTCTATCGACGCTGCGTGTCCCAGCTCCGCCGCTTTTGAGAAATGCTGCAGCGCCAACTTCTCATCTTTGACAACGCCGCGGCCGGTGAGATGCAGGTTGGCCAAGCCGGCGAGCCCTTCGAGATCGTCCTGCGCGGCCGCATCGCGGTACAGGCGCGCCGCGTCTTCGATGAAGTCGGCGCGGTCGAGGATGAATGCCAGCAGCGATTGCGAAGGCGCGTGCCCGGCCTTGGCGGCGCCGCCCAGCGCCGACATCGCGGCCACGACGTCGCCGCGCTGGTAGGCCTGCAGGCCGCGCTGATAGTCGTCGGCCGGGGCCGCGCCAGCGGCGCTGGCGCATGCCAGCAGCGCCCCGATCACCCAGCCCTGCAGCCAGCGTCTCATCATTTCGCTACCTCCGATTGCGGACTAGAGTGTCTGGGCGTGCGAATTCCATGCCAGTGGACTCAGATCGGCGATTCCGCGGGCGACTCTTCGAGCTTGCGGTACAGGCTCGACAGGCCGATGCCCAGGCGCTGCGCGGCGACCCGGCGGTCGCTGCCGGCCTCGTCGATCGCCCGCCGGATCAGCGAGATCTCGAAGCGCCGCACGCGTTCGCGCAAACTGCCTTCCTCGCCCGTGGCGGGCGCAGCCCCGGCAGCGTCGGGTGCGCCCCGCGTGACCTCGGGCGGCAGGTCGGCGACGTGGATGCAACCCCCATCGGCGAGGATCGCGGCGCGAGCCAGCACGTTTTCGAGCTGGCGTACATTGCCCGGCCAAGTGAAGTTGACGAGCAGATCTTCGGCCTCGGCATCGATCGTCAGCGGCTGCGTGCTGCCCGAAGGGACCAGACGCTGCGCGATCAGGTGGCGCAGCAGGCCCGGAATGTCGGCGCGCCGATCGCGCAGCGGCGGCATCGGGATCTGGAACACCGACAGGCGAAAGAACAGGTCCTCGCGAAAGCGGCCCTGGGCCACCGCCGTGGGCAGGTCTCGGTTGGTCGCGGCGATGATGCGCACGTCGATCTTGCGGCTTTGTTCGGAGCCGAGTGCGCGCACTTCCTTGGCTTCCAGGATGTGCAGCATCTTGGTCTGCATCGACAGCGGCAGCTCGCCGATCTCGTCGAGGAAGATGGTGCCGCGGTCGGCCTGCAGGAACAGGCCCTTGCGCGCGCGGTCGGCGCTAGTGAATGCGCCCTTGGTGTGGCCGAACAACTCGCTTTCGATCAGGGTCTCGGGAATCGCTCCGCAATTGACCGAGACGAAGGGGCCGTTGCGGCGCGAGGACAACTCGTGCACGCGGCGCGCGGCCACGCCCTTGCCGGTGCCGCTTTCGCCGGTGATCAGCACCGTGCTGTCGGTGGGCGCGACGCGGCTGACCAGGCGCTCGGTGGCCTGCATCGCCTGCGAATTGAAGGTGTAGGTCTTGTCGCCGGGGCCCATCACCAGGCTGCGCAGCGCGCGGTTCTCCTCGCGCAGGTCGCGCAAGGCGTCGATCTGTTCGAGCCGGTGCACGATCTCCTCGTTGCGGACCGGTTTGGTGATGTAGTCCCAGGCGCCGGCCTTGATGGCGTCGATGGCCGAGTCGACCGAAGCGAAGGCGGTGACCATGATGAAGGTGGCTGCGTGGCCGCGCGTGCGCGCCAGCTTGAGCAGCTCGATGCCGTCCATCACCGGCATGAAGATGTCGCTGAGCACGACGTCGAACGCCGTGGCGTCCATCTTGGCCAGCGCCTGCGCCGCCGACGCCGCCGACTCGACGCTGTAGCCGGCCTTGCCGATCGCCGCGGCCAGCACCTGCCTGATGGCCGGTTCGTCGTCAACGACCAGCACGTTCAGCTCGGCCATCGTGATCATCCCTTTTCATCGCCGGGTTCGGCGGGCAGGGTCAGTTTAAAGCGCAGCAGCGGCCCTTCGCCTTGACCCAAGGCAAGCTGGCCGCCCTGGGGCTCGATGATGGCGCGGCAGATCAGCAGCGCGCGCTGCACCTCCGGGCGGCTGGAGTCGAGCAGCGGCGGGAACGAGATCTGCAGCGTGATCTGCCGCTGGCCAGCCGCCGTGGCAACCTGCAGGCAGGCGCCCTGTGGCCCGGCCGCGACCATCGCTTCGCAGGCCAGCGACATGATCTGCATCAGGACCTGCCGCAGCGCATCGCCGGCAGTGCGCACTGCCGGCAGCAAGGGGTCCAGGTCGGTCTCGAAGCGCAAGTGGCGGTAGCGCCGGTCGTAGCCGCTGAGCTGGATCACGCGGCGAACCATGCCGTTCAGATCGATCCAGTCGGGCTCGGCGGCTTCGGGCGCCGCCACGTCGGCCAGGTGGCGCGCGGCGTGCGCCGCACGCTCGGCCTGGGCCAGGATCAGTTGCGTCGGCTCGTCGAGCTGCTGCGGCGTCAGCGGCTCGGTCGCGGCGCGCAAGGCCTGCGCCGCGCCGGTGATCGCCGCCAACGGGTTGTTGACCTCGTGCGCCATGCCGGCGGCCAGCGCGCCGACGCTGAGCATCTTGTCCTGGTACGAGCGGCGCTGGTTGTCGACTTCGATCTGCTGCTCGCGCTCGTCGAGGTCCAGCGCCATGCGATTGACGGCGTGCATCAGGCGTCCGAGTTCGTCGTCGCGGCGGACCCGGATTTCAACCCCGCGCACCCCGCGCACGATCTGGCGGGCATGAATTTCCAGGCGCTGGATGTCGCCGGCCAGGCGGGCGAAAAACCACGCCGCGAGAGAACCGAACAGCGCCATGCCGACCATTGCCAGCAACAGCGACTCGACCGTGACGGCGTCGTACTGGCGCTGGTAGCCCAGCGCCAGCGCCTCGCGCTGCTCGGCCAGGCCGTGGCGGCGGATCTCCAGCTCGTCGGCGGTGCGGACGAGCGAGGTGTGCAGATCGATCCGGTTGGCGCGATCGGGCAGGGCCATCAGCGCCTGGAAGCTGCGGTCGATGGCGCGCGCCCGCAAGGCGTAGGTGGGGTCGAACTCGTCGAGCGCCTCGAACAGCTTGTCGATCGACTGCATCGCCACCGCGAGCGCCTCGGTCCCGGCCGCTGGGGGCCGCGCCGGGCTGCTGTTGAGAGCGTCGTCGGCCAGCGCGCCGTGGACCCTGGCTTCGGCCAACGCAACGGCTTTTTCGTGCTGCGACAGGCGATCAAGGGCCTCCATACTGGCCAGGATCTCGCCGCGCTCGGTGGCCAGGTAGAGACCCGAGGCCAGCACATAGGCCAGCAGCGCGAGCGTTGCGACGACGCCCTTGCTGCGCAAGGACCGGCGCAGTGGCAGCGGGGCGTCGGCCGGATTGTCGTCCGGGGTCATGACAGCACCCCGCTCGCCGAGTACGGCGAGCGACCCTCCCGTGGCCACGAAGGGGCCACTGCGCGGCCCAAGGTCGGGCCTTGCTTGGGGCGGCCCGGCGCGGCGGCCCGTGAAGAACAGGTTGACACCGGATGTCTCACGGCAGCACGCTCTTGGCCCGCTCCGGCGGCCGGGCCTTGACCAGGCAGGTCGCGTTCTTGGTCTCTGCGACGATGATCGGCTGCTGGTTGCGGTCGATCACCTGCAGCCGCGTGCTGGCGCCATCGACGCCGGGCGGCAGCGTGACATGCTGTTCTTCCAGGATCAACCGGCCTTCCTGCCAGCAGCGCAGCGTGTAACTGCCGGCCGCCGGTGGCTTGGCGCCGGCCCGGCCAGGATCGGTGCCGACCACGCCCGACACGGCGAGCAGCGGTGCCAGCAGTGCCGCAGCGCTCAGCGCGGCCTTACTTGACGTCGACATTGAAGTAGCCCTCGGCGAACTTGTTGCGGGTGATACCGGCGAATGCCGCTCTCACGTCGGCGATCGATGTCACCGCCAGCGGCGTGAAATCGGAGCCGGCCGCGGCGGCGGGCAGGTCGGCCAGCACGTCGCGATCGGTCGCGAAACAGGCCACCGTTTCACGCACACCCTTGCTGTTGGCGACGATCTGAAAGCGCTGCTTGCCCGGCAGCTCGAGTCGGCGCGACGCCGGCACCAGCGAG
Source organism: Burkholderiales bacterium (assembly GCA_031389565.1). Classification (GTDB taxonomy): domain Bacteria; phylum Pseudomonadota; class Gammaproteobacteria; order Burkholderiales; family Burkholderiaceae_C; genus CADEEN01. Next base: position 12,050 of record JANMSR010000373.1, on the reverse strand, counting down.
TCCTTGGCGAAGCGGTTCGGGTAGATGCGCTGGATGGCGGCGGTCTCGTCGCGCAGGTAGCAATAGACATGCGCGTCGCGATTGGGCTGGATCAGCAGGTGGACCGGCGCGCCGCGCTGGAACACCGGCGTGTTGGTCGCCGACACGAGCGAAAGCGACAGCGGCGCGGCAGCGGCGGCCGGCGCGGCGCCGCTCTGTGCGGCGGCCGTTGCGGGCGCCGAAGCAGCGACCGGCGCCGCGGCCGGCGCGGTGGCAAGCACCGGCTGCACCTTGCCCTCCATCGCGCGGTGGTCGGAGCGCAGGTAGGCCTGGAAGAACTCGAGCGTGAACTTCGGTTCGCGCGAGTGCCCGAGAGCCTCGCGGTAGCGCGCGACGGCCTCCTTGAATTCGTCGTTGACGACGCCGTCCGTGCGGCCGTAGTAGACCCGCCGGGCGCGCAACTGGCGCTGAAAGTACTCGATCAGCTCGGCCGGGTTGGCGGCCATCGAGTCGTACCAGTCCTGGATCTCGGTCTGTACCGCAGCATCCGCATCCGTCGCGCCCAGGCAACTCCAGTACGGCACCCGCGCCAGCCGGCCGACCAGTTCGATCGAGGCCAGTTCGACCAGGGTTCGCAAGGACTGCGACAGGCCTTCTTGCCGCGCCACGCTCAGGCTGAAGTTGATGCCGAACTTCTTGATCGAGGCCTCGCCGTCGACGCCCTTGCCTTCCTTGACAAAGATCACCGAGTTGCGCGAAGACACGCCGGACACCACGCTCAGATCGCCGGTCGCCAGCACACTGAGGTCCAGCCCGATCACCGACGCGGTCGCCGTCTTGGCGGCGCCGATGTTGATGAAGGGCTCGATCGAGATGCCGCCGTCGATGGTCTTGCGCACGATCGCGTCGTCGAACTGGGAAATCGAGCCGCGGATACCGAATGGCGGCACGACCGCGAAATGGTCGCGCTGCTGGGCCTGGAACAGGAAGCCGATGGTGTTGCCGGAGTCCTTGCCGTAGGCGATGGGCTTGATCGCGCGGCTGCGCTTGGTCATGTCCGAGATCGCCGAGATCAGCATGTCCTTGGTGCCGGCGTTGACCTTCTTGGTCTCGTCGAGGATGTCTTCGACGATTACCGACACATCACGCACGCCATAGTCGAGCAGGGTGTTGTCCATGCAGCGCAGGGCGTCGGAGAAGTTGGTGATCGACTTGAAGGGCGCGGCCGCCGGGCCTTGCTTGACGGTCTGTGCGGTATCGACGACCTGCTTGCGGGTGTCGGTGGCGGATTCGATCGACGCGCAGGCACACAGCGCGGTAGCCACCGCCAGCGGCAATGCACGCTGGGCAAACCTGGGTGAACCGGGGGTACGCATGGCTGTCTCCAGACCTACTTGCACTTGTTGTTGGCGTTGATCACGTCGCCGACGATGACCACGTTGATCTCGGTCGGCGAAAAGCCGATGCGGCCGCCGCCCACGACGTTGCCGATGGCGATCGCGCCGCACTCGGCTGCGGGTTTGTCGTTCGCCTTGCCCGGCTTGGCAGCGTTGCCGGCCTGGCGCGCCTGCGTGGTGCTGCGCGCCTTCTGCCTGGCGATCTCGGCCAGGATGTCCGCGTCCAGGTCCATTGGTTCTGGATTCGCTGCGAACGCGCTACCAACCAGCGCCAAGAGCGCCGCGCCCATCAGCGCCTTCGTTATCCGTTGTGAAGACAGGTTCATGGGGTTCTCCTTGGGGAATCCAGGCGAAAAGCGCGTGCCTTTCGTGTGGACTCGAGCAGGAAAGCCGCGGCAGCAAGGATGCTGCCGCGGTCACTGATGTCGATGCGGCTTACTCGATCACGCCGACCTTGATGGCCTGCCGATTGAAGCTGCCACCGGCCTGCGACTGGAAGACGTTTTGCGCAGTCACGGTCACGTTGTGTTGCTTGACGTCCTTGTCGATCTTGCCCAGGATCATCGACTGCGAGTTGCGCGTGCCGCCATTCTGCGACTGGCGCAGGTTGGTTGCCGTCACGCGGACGCTGCCGCCGCTGAACGCGCCGCCGTCAACGACGCCGACTTCCATGTTTTGCGTGTTGCGCGCGCCGTTGATCTGGGTCTGGCTGGCGTTGTTGAGGTTCACCACGGCGCTGTCCGCGAAGGCGGCACCGGCGGCGGCGAGGGAGGCGATGAGCACGAGGGACTTGAACGATTTCATGGGGGATCTCCAGAGGGGTGGTTTAGGGCTTGGGCCTGAGCAATTTGCGCAGACCTCCGTTCAGTTGCAGCCGTGTCGATTTCGGTTCAAAGAAATTTTCACAGGCTCGAAATCGTCAGCCGGCGACCAGGACGATCGTCGCGATGAAGGCAACGAACACGGGCAACAGCAGCCAGAGGTGGTCGTAGGCATCGGGGCCTGGGCGCTTGGAATTGCGAATCTGCGGCATGGGGGGCTCCTGAAATTGGGGGAAGGGCAGTGCGGTGCGCCGCACGGGCGGGCGCACCGTGCGGCGTGAGTTGCGCGGCCTTCGCGATCGGTTCAGGGTTTGTCGTGGCGTGCATGCGCGCGCACCAGACGCTCGGTTCGACGGACGGCTAGGGTGTGATTCAATGTCAACACACCCTAGTTGAGTTTGAACTCGGTCAGCTCGAACGTCGTCGCCTCGCGCAGCGCATTGCCGACGCTGGTCGACACGGTGTACTTCACCATGCGCTTGACGGCCGGCGCGTACCAGACCACATGCTCGGTGCTCACGGCCCCCGAGCGTGCCGCGCCGCGCAAGTTGGCCTGGCCGCGCAACACCAGCTTGAGGGCGCGAAAACGCCCGGCGGCCACGACCACATCTTCCTCACCCTCGAGGCTCGCCCGCAGCGGCACCACCACCTGCTCGACACGCCGCGGCTGGTCGGCAATGGGGCGGTCGCGGCGCAGCCCGCCCGCGGCCAGCAGGTAGGGCGAGAACTCGGGCGGCGTCAGCGTCCAGCCCGGCAGTGCCGCGAAGCCGGGCTCGAGCGACACCAGGGTCGTGCGCAGCTTGGCGTCGGAGGTGGTGGTCCAGGATTCGGCGACGCCGTCGGCCGACACGTCGTCGACCTTGGCGGTGAGGAACAGGTCGCCAATACGGAACTGGTCCTGCACACGGTAGCGCCAGGTGTCGCCAGCACGCGGCAAGGTTTTGGCCAGGGTATCGGGGCCAGCCGCCACGGCGGGCTGCGGCGGCGCCGGCGCTGCGACGCTGTAGGCAGCAACGCGCGTCTGTGCCAGCGCGGCGAAGCGTCCGTTCGGGTACTGGCGCAGGTAGGCGCGGTACTCGTCGGCACGGGTCGAGGCCTGGATACTGCTCCAGAACGCCAGCTCGCCGGCGGCCTCGATCTCGGCCCCCGCTTCGCGCGGTGCGGCGACGCCAGGCACAAAGGCGAACTCGCCCTGCAGCGACGAGCTCTCCCAGGGCACCTGCTGCTCACGCGTGTCGCGCACCACCGCTTCGCGCACGCGCTTGAACACATGCTCGACCGGCAGGCCGGGCGCCAACAGGTGACGCGCGAGCTGGGTCGCGTACAGGCTGTTGGCGCCACTGCCGTCGGCCGCCAGCTTGCCCGGCGCGGTGGCATACGCCAGCAGCGTGCCGACCGGGGCATCCATCTGCGCCAGGCCCTGTGCGCTCGGCCCGCCCTTGCCGGCGAACGGGTTGTTGCGGCAGGCGTCGAGAATGACGATATTGATGCGGCTGCGCGCCGTCGACATGCGGCCGAGCATGAAGCCGAGGTCGACGCCGGCGATCGGGATTTCGTCTTCGCTGCGGATCTCCGCATCGACGGGGATCAGGTAGTTGCGGTCGCGCAATTGCAGGCCGTGGCCGGCGTAGTACAGCAGCGCGATGGTGTTCTCGCCCAGGCGGTTGCCGAAATCACGCAGCGCGTTGACCAGGCCGCGGCGGTCGAGGTTCTCCTGCAATGAGACAGCAAAGCCCGACTGCTTCAAGGATTGCGCGATCAGGCGGGCATCGTTGACCGGGTTGTCGAGCGGGTCGATGCGGTAGGCCGCGTTGCCGATCACCAGGGCGATGCGCTCCTCGGTGACCGCCACGCCGCGCATGCGCTCGGCCGCAGCGACCGTCGGCGCCTGGGTCAGCAGGACCAGCGCCAGGATTGCCACGCCGCGCAGAGACGGGCTCATGCCGACCCCCCGATCAGCGACGCGAATGCTCTGGCCGGCGGCAGCGCAGCAAAGCAACGGATGTCGGCGTCATCGTTGGCGTCGCCGCGCCACCACAGGCTGCACGGCGCCGCGACCTTGCACCGACGCAGCGCGCGTTCGGCCAGTTGCTCGGCCGCCTCGTCCACCGCCAGCGGGTCGACCGCCGGCACCGCGCCCAGGACCCGTTCGAGGTCGTCGACGCTGAACTCGACATCGAGCACCTGCCGCGCCGCGGCGTCGAGCGCACGGAACCAGGCCCGCCCCGCGAGCGCCGCTGCCAGGGGCTCGACCGGTTGCGCGATCGTCAGCGGAAAGTGCCGGCCGACACGATCGACACTCGGCATCACCAGTCCGGCCCAGCCGCACTCGCCGAGCACGCCCGGCCCGACCCAGAAACGCAGGATCGGTGCCACCAGGTAGGCGCCCGGCCAGCGCTCGCCGAGTTGGCCGCGTGCACTGGCCAGGCCGCGTTGCAACCAGCGGTCCCAGCGGCGCACGAAGCCATCGGGCAGACGGCGCGACGCGAAATCGCCGAGGTGCGGCAGCTTGCCGTACCAGCCCGGCACGGTGAGGGTGCTCAGAGTCGCGTCGGGCATTGAAACTGCTCCAGCTCCGTGCGCGCCACCGGGTTCAACGCGGCCGGGCTCTTGACTTCGAAGCGGGCCTTGCGCCCTTCGACATCGAACAGCAGTTGCGAGCGCTCCGGTGTCGACCCGGCCTCGGTGCGCACACGGTCGAGCAGGCGGAACAGGGCCCACGGGCCCTGGAACACATGGCCCGGTCCTGCGCCGCCGGCTGACGGCGTGAGCTGCAAATGCACCCGCCCGCCATCGCCGGGGCCTGGCCACTGCAGGCTCTGCGGCGCCTGCGCGCCGGGCCGAAAACGCAGCACCTGGCCGTCGACGTCGAGCATGAACTCGCTGATGCCGGCATCCATTTCGAGCAGGCGGAACTCCAGGCGCATGCCGAGCTGGCGCCCGCCGTCGCGGAAGAAGGCGTCCCGGATCGCCTGTGCGCGCTGGAACTGCTGCAGCGCATCGCCAGTCTGCACGCCGGCGCCCTGATAAGTCCACAAGCGGGTCGAGGTGTCGACATAGGGCAGCAGGTGGCGCTGGAAGAAGCCGTCGATCAGGCCACCGGCGCCGAACGTGCGCATGAACGCTTCGCGCGAGATCTCCTGGCTACCGCTGCGCACCAGTGGGTAACGTCCGGCAACGTCGCGAATACAGGACGCGCCGATCTGGCTGGCGATTTGCCGCGCCAACGGCTCGCGCAGCGCGGCGAAGACCTGGGTCGCGCTCGATGCCGCCAGTTGCGACAGCATGCCGCGCACGGGCTCGGGGGCCTGCTGGGCAGCCGAGGCCAGCACCCGCGTCACATCGCTGGTTGACGGCAGGGCCTTGCGCTTGACGGCGTCGTCGGCGGACGCCAGGTGGGCTGACAACTTGGCAAGCAAGGCCTGCATGTCTTCGAGCGCCGGAGACTGCCCGGCCATGAAGCGCCGCAGCGGCTCAAACCGCGGCCCCAGCGGGTCATCGGCCGCACCGCCGGACGTGGCCGAGGGGCCGTCGGGGCCGATCGAGACTTCGCGTACCGCCCCGCGCAACAGCGCCAGCAACGGCGAATCGGGGCGGGCCAGCAGTTGCGCCAGCTCGGCGCTGGCCGCGAGCGTGGGCGTCGGGGCCAGGCGCAGGTCGGCGACATAGTCTTCCCAGCGCTTCGCGTAGTCGGCCAAATACAGACGCTGGACCTCGCCGACCAGCGCCTGCTGCGCGACCGGGTCGGCCGCGCTGGGGGCTGTCGTACCGAGAACCCAACTCTGCTCGCGCGCAAACTGGCGCAAGACGTCCTGCGTGCGCGCAGCCAACGACTGCTGGAAGACCGCGCGCGAGTACAGCGCAGGTATGCCGGCGCCGAGCGGCTGTCCGCTGGCGCGCACGAAGACCCGCCGCGCGGCCGGGCCGGCGGCCGACTCCGCACTGAACGGCACGGCGCTGGCGCCCAGGTCGGCCTGCTTGAGCCGGTGGTAGGCGCGCTGCGCCAGCGCAACGCTGGCCACCAAGCCGCGTGCCGTCGCGATCAATTGGGGGTCGGCGTTGGCCGGCGCCCCGACTTCGCCGCTGGCCAGCAAGCGGTCGAGGTGGCGCCGCAAGGCCTCGCGCTGATCGGGGTTCACGCTGGGCGGCAGCGTTGCATCCCAGTCGGCGATCAGGTAGGCCCGCAACGCCGCGCGATCGAAGTTCCTGCCGCCGAACAGCATCAGGTAGGCCTTCAGCGCGTCGTAGATCGACTCGACATGGTCACGTTCACCGGCCCGCAAACGGCCCTCGAGCCGGGCGGCGATGCGCGGCAGGAAGGCTTCGCGCAGGGCACGGTCGTAGGCGTCGTGCGCCGCGGCACTCAGCATCTCGCTGCGATCCAGGCCCAGGGCCAGCGAAGCCCGCAGGAGCGGCCCGTCCGCGTCGCGGGGCTGACCGAACTGGCTGAGCGATTCGAGCGCCGGCAACAGCGCGGGCAGGTCGGTCGCAGGCGCCGCCTTGGCACCCGCCACGTTGCGCTCGAGCACCGGCAGGCCGGCGCTGAACCTGCCGATGGTGTCGCGATTGTCGGCATAGGCGCGCCACGACAGCGCGGATGCCGCCGCCATGGTGATCAGGGCCAGGCCGGCCAGGCCAGCTTCGAGAACGGCACGCCGCCGACGCCAGCGCAGGTTGGTGCCCGCCAGCCCCGATTCGGCGAAGACGACATCGCGCAGCAGTCGGGTCATGAAGAAGGTCTTGCCGCTCGGGCGTGCCGCGGGCAGGACGCGGCCGGGCAGACCCAGCGCGCGCACCAGCCCGCCGAGCGCGCGGTCCATCGGCGTGCCTTCCTGCGTCGCGCTGGTGAAATAGACGCCGCGCACGCAGGGCCGCAACTCGGCGCGCAGGCCGCTGACCATGGTCTGCGTGAATTCGAACAAGGCCTGGCGCAGCACGCGCCATTGCTGCGGGAAGGTATAGATCGCGGCGCGACGTTGACGGTCGCTTTCGCCATGCAATTGATCGATCAGGCAGTCATTCAGCCGTTTCTCCAGGGCTGCGAAGTCGCTGGCCATGCGCAGTTGCGGGCCGTCGCGTGTCGAGTCGGCTTGGTAGGGGAAGGTCACGCCCCAGACCTGTGCCCGCTCGTCCTTGTCGAAGTCGGCAAAGAACTCCATGAAGCCGGCCAGCAGGTCGACCTTGGTCACCAGGATGTAGACCGGGAAGGTGATGCCGAGTCGGGCGTGCAGTTCTTCGATGCGTTCGCGCAGTTCTCCGGCGTGGGCCAGGCGCCGTGCGGGGCTCGCATTCAACAGGTCGCTGACGCTGATCGTCAGCAGCACGCCATTGATCGGGCGGCGCGGCCGATAGCGCGCCAGCAGCGCCAGGAAACCGAACCACGCGGCCCGGTCGGCGGCGCGATCGCTGTCGTGCGTGGTGTAGCGCCCGGCGGTGTCGATCAGGACGGCCTCGGAGGTGAACCACCAGTCGCAGTTGCGCGTGCCGCCGACACCCTGGACCACGGCCTGGCCGAGCGTGGTCGCGAGCGGAAAATCGAGCCCGGAATTGACCAGGGCCGTGGTCTTGCCGGCCCCAGGCGCTCCGATGATGATGTACCAGGGCAGTTGGTCGACGTAGGGGCGACCCGACAGCGCGCCCAGCCACGCGCGCTTCCGGCCACCGATGCGCCAGCGGCGCAGGGTGTTCACGGCTTGCTCGAAGCGTTGGCCGATGACCGCCACTTCCGTCGCGCCGGGTGCCGTCGCCGGCGCTGCGGCGCCAGCGACCAGACCCTCCATCAAGCGGCGATTGCGGCGTGCCGCGGCCGCAGCGCGCCAGACCGCACGGGCCGTCGCCAACGCGACCAAGGCGGCGAGGGCCGCCCACCGCGCCGGCTCGCCGGCCAGGGGTACCGCGCCGGCGATCGCGATCAGCGGGCCGACGTACCACACGAGCGCGCCCGCCGCCGACCATCCGAGCAGCGCCAGCAGCGACCGCAGCCAGGGAAGCGAAAGGCGATTCATGCCGTCAACCGTCGGGCCGCGCCAGCCGCAGCTCGATCTCGATGCGCCGGTTGCGTGCGCGCTCGGCGGCGCTGCCATTCGGACCCAGCGGTTCGATGTCGCCACGGCCCTCGGCGCGCAAGCGCTGCGCCGGGGTGCCTTGCTGCGCGAGCACCGCCATCACAGCCCGGGCGCGCTCGTGCGAGAGATGCCAGGTCGACGGAAACTGCAGCGAACTCACGGCGGCGTTGTCGGTGTGGCCGATGACGGCGATCTGCCCTGACGTGCCCTTCAAAGCCTGGGCCACATGGCCCAGCAGCTCGAGCTGCTGCGGTTCGAGTTGCGCGCTGCCCGGCACGAATAGCGCGTCGCTCGGCAGCGTGACGATCGAGCGCAGTGCCTCATCACGGACCTGGATTGCGCCGCGGCCGACATCGACCTGCAACAGCGGTGCGAGTCGGGGCTTGGTGGCGGCCTCGGCGGGCTCGACCCGCAAGGCCATCGGCAGGGCGTGGAGCTGGCGGAAGACCGGCTGCGCCAACTTGTCCAGCCGGCCGATGACAACCAGGAACATGCCCAGCAGCAGGCCCGCGGTCAGCGCTGCCAAGACCCACAGCGGCAGCACGGCCACATCGCGATGGCGCTGCGTCGCCACGCCCTGGCTGTGGACTGCGAGCTGGCGCGCGGCGGCGGCCTGCGGCGCCGGGCGGATGACCTCGAACACGCGCGCTGCAATGGCGTCGAGCTGGACCCGGCCATGGGACAGACCAAGGTAGCGACCTTCGAAGCCCAGCCGCAGGCAGATGTAGAACAGCTCGAGCAGGTCGGCATTGGCCGCCGCGTCCTGGCCCAAGCGCTCCAACAACTGAAAGGCCTTTTCGCCGCCCGAGTACTCTTCGTGGAACTCCTGCAGCAGGCTGCGCCCGGCGCCGCCTGCGCCCCACGGCGTCTGCGCGATGACCTCGTCGATGAAGGTGCAAAGCAGGTAGCGCGCTGCGGTGACCTTGGGCCGCGGCACGCCGCTGGCGCCGGCGACGGTCTCGAATTCGTCGATCTGTTCGAGCAACTGCAGGCGCAGGCCAGCCGGGTTGTCGTGCGCGCTGGTGCTGCGCAACTGCTCGAGCAAGGCCAGCAGCGTCGCGGCGGCACCGAGCAGCGGATTGATGCCGGCGACCAGGCGCTGCAACTCGACCCCTGCGCTCGGCGTGGGCGACCGCGCCGACGCGCGCTTCATGACCACGGTGGCCTGTCCGCCAGGCGCGGGCATCAGCAGCGTGGGATCGGGCTCCTGAGTCAGGTGGCGGTCGTCGGCCTTCATACGCTGTCCCTGCGACCGAGGGTCCGCATACCGAACGGGTGGTGCACAGGCGCGGGCGGTGTCAACCGCTCGAGACCACGGCTTCGCGCAGAAACCGTTCGCGTTGCGCGTCGCTGTCCAGGCTTTGGGCGACCTGGTTGAGGAAGTCTCGCCGGGTCCCACCGCCGGCTGCCGCGCGCTTGACGACCACGCGCGCGATCGGGCCGATGTAGCGCGTGAGCACCCGCGTCGCATGTTCCAGGTCGGCTGGGGTCAGGGTCGACCTCGCACCTTCCGCGGCGGGCACCGGCGTTTCGGGTCCGGCAGAAGCGCGTGCACGCAGCGTTGCCAGGTTGGAGCCGGTCACCGCGCGGACAAAGGCTTCGCGGTCTTCAGGCAGGTCGATGGCCTCGAGCAAGACGACGGTCAGCGCGTGGACATCCTTGTGCGTGCGCGCCGCACGACGTACCAGAACCTTGGCCACCGGACCGACGAAGCGCGCCAACTCGACTTCGACGCCGGCCAGCACCGGCCCACTCCAGCCGGTGGGCGGCGGCGTGCTGGTGCCCGCAATGGGCAGGCTCCTGGGCACCGAGGGCGGACCGGCGTCGACGGCGAAGGGCCGCGGCGTGCTCGGAATGATGGTGGCGTCCGACAGGGTGCTGTTCAACGGTTGGGCGTACTCGGTCAGGATGGCGGCGCGGAACGCCGTGGCGGTTTGGAATCGCTTGGGCGGCAATTTCTCGAGCGCCCGCGCAACCGCGGCGTCGTACTGCGGCCAGCGGCGATGCGCATCGACCGTCGACGGCGGCACCGGATCGTGGTAGCAGACATCGTGCATCACCGCTTCGGGCCGGCCGCTGAACGGCGGCCGCCCGGCGAGCAGGTGGTAAAACAGGACGCCGGCCGAGAAGATGTCGACACGCCGGTCGATGTCGCGGCCCAGGTAGAGCTCGGGGGCGATGAAACCCGGCGTGCCCATGATCACGTTGGTCTTCGTGAAGTCGGTCGATTCGATGCGCGCGATGCCGAAATCGGTGAGCTTGATGCGACCGTTGCTCATCACCAGGATGTTCGCCGGCTTGATATCGCGATGCCAGACGTTGTGCTCGTGCGCGAACTGCAGTGCGTCGAGCAACTGGGCCATGATGCTGACGCTGTCGTGCTCGTCGAAGCTGGCCCCGCGGGCCATGTACTCGCGCAGGCTGTCGCCCTGGACATACTCCATCGCGATGTAAGCAAGTTGCCCATCCTCGCCGTACTCGTAGACCGAGACGATGCCCGGGTGGTTGAGCGCACCGGCAGCCTGGGCTTCGCGGCGAAAGCGCCCCGACATGGCCTCGGTCTTCTCCTCCTCGTCGATCAACTCCCTGCGGATTGTCTTGATCGCCACCGGCCGCTTGATGACCGGGTCGTAGCCGCGATAGACGACGCCCATCGAGCCCTTACCGAGCACGCCGGTGATCGGGTACTTGCCAAGGCGCTCGGGAATCGGCATGACGGGCCTAGGCGTCGAGCATCTTCATGGCCTGCACCATGCTCGTGCGCATGCGGCCGATCGAGCGCGCCAGCGCGCCGATCTCGTCGCGGGAGCGGCGCTTGTACTCCGGGATGTCGAGTTCGCCGAGGCTGACGCGGTCGGCGAACTGCGACAGCTTGCCGATCGGCCGGATGACCAGGGCCCAGAGCATGGCATTGAGCACGATGCCGATGGCGACGAAGACCGCGGCCACCGAGCCCATGAAGACCGTGAACGCCTGCTTGGCGCGACCCACCGGAATCTCGGTGGGCACCGAGATGATCTGCGCGGCGATCACATCGTTGAGCGTCCAGCCGAAGCCGTTGGCCGGGCCGTAGCGGTCGAGCATGGTCTTCGGCGCCGCGTCGACCGTGCTGTGGCAGCGCAGGCAGGCCGGGTTGGTGATGCGGATCGGGCGGGCAACATAGAACGAGCGCCCGGTCGGGGTATCGCGGTCGCCGATCAACTCGATGCTGTCCTTGTTGCCGCGAAATTGCGTGATGACGTCAGCTTCCCAGTCGACCGCACGGTTGCGCGGATTGGTCGGGTTCAGCACCGCTTCCTTGTAGCCGTATTCGGTGTGCTTCTTGCGCAGGTCGTTGAAGACCTCCGTCGCGGAGTAGGCCGGCACCGATTGCGGCAGGAAGGTGTACTTCATCTGCGTCTCCAGCAGCGGATTCACCTGCGCCGAGGTGTACGCCCGCGTCGCCAGTGCGGTGTCCATCAGCAGCCTGGCGTTCTGTGCGATCTCGTCGCGGGCATTTCGCTCGAGCAACTTCCACGAGACGTAGCCCGTGGCGGCCAGTCCGAGCGCGAACACCAGCACGAACACCAGGTTGAACTTCAGCAGCAGTCTCATAACAACCTCCGCAATAACGGTACTGGCCATGGCCCGACGCGGGCACGTCAACGGCCCGAGAAACCCTAGGGCGCGGCAGCGCCGGGCGCGCGGCCGACCGGATTGACCGGGCGGGGCGTCGGTGGATCCTTGGGCTTGTACTTCTCGGGGAACAGAATCGGATCCCACTCCGGGTGGGCCGCCAAGTTGGCCAC
>JANMSR010000367.1:0-4607 GCA_031389565.1 Burkholderiales bacterium | reverse complement strand
CCCAGTCGAGATCGCAACTGCCGTCCTTCAGGTGTCCGGTGACGAACAGGCACGACTGCGCGTAGTCGCGATGGGTCAGCGGGATGCCGGCATAGCTGGCCACGCCGCAGGCGGCGGTGATGCCGGGCACGACCTCGAACGGGATGCCCTCGGCCGCCAGCACTTGCAACTCCTCGCCGCCGCGGCCGAACACGAATGGGTCGCCGCCCTTGAGCCGAACCACTTGCCGGCCCAGGCAGGCCTGGCGCACCAGCAGCGCATTGATGTCGTCCTGCGCCATGCTGTGATTGCTGCGCTCCTTGCCGACATAGATGCGCTCGGCGCGGGCCGAGACCAGGTCGAGCACACCATCGCCGACCAGATGGTCGTAGACCACCACGTCGGCCTGCGCCAGCAGGCGCGCCGCGCGCAGCGTCAGCAGCTCCGGATCGCCGGGGCCGGCGCCGACCAGGAAGACCCGACCCATCGACGCACGGTAGGTAGCGAGCAGCGCGGGTAGTTCGACACACGAGTTCATGCTGTTCTCCTGCTGCCGCTTCAGGTCGCGCAGCCGTTGCAGCCACCGTTGCCGCAGGCCTTGGCCGGGGGCTCGATGCCCGGGGCGTCCTGATCGGCGAAGATGAAATTGAAACTGCCGGGCTCGAGCTCGACGAAATCGAGCACGATGCTTTCGAGAATGGGCTGGCTCGATGGCGCGATGAGCAGGTTCACGCCCTGGATCTGGAGCGGCATGTCGCCCTCGCGCGTTTCATCGAAACCCATGCCGTATTCGACCGAACCATCGGCACTCTGGCGCGCGGCCACGCGCAAGGCCATGCCGGCGGCGTCGCTGCGTGCGGCAGCACCCTGAATCTCCGCCGCGGCGGAGCTTGTGACGCTAAACATCTTGCAGTTCCTTTTTCAGTGTTCACCCTTGGTGCGCAGCAACCCGGCGAACCGGTTGCCTTGCTTCTGCGGCCCACCGACCGGAAACAGGTCGTGCAGGTAATGGTTGTTGCCTCGCTGCGGCCCCCACAGCGGCTCGAAGTGCCGGATCATGACGCGCACCTGAGCCTGCACCCCATGCTCGTGGAAATACTCGCGCAGGAAGCGGATCACCTCCCAGTGTTCCAGCGTCAGCACCAGGCCTTCCTCTTGCGCCAGTGCACGCGCGAAGTCTTCCGACCAGTCGTTCAAGTCGGCCAAGTAGCCCTCGGAATCGGTGGCGATGTCGTGGCCACGCACGTTCACGGTTCGCTGGGCAAGAGTCTTCATCAGGCCGCCCTCAGACTGAAAGCGCGGCTGGCGCGGTGGCGGCAGGCGAGCGCCGCGGCTGCTGCCGGCTGCGAATGAAATTCACGAAGCGCAGCGGCCACTCGTTGCCGCCTGTGGCCCGCAGGTGCGTGTACGAGGCCAACAGGTTGTTCACCATCACGCCGTCGCGATGGCCATCGACACCGTGACCCCTGCGAACCTGATAAGCGTAGCGCAGCGTCGGGTCGATATCGATCAGCTCGGAGTGGTGAAATTCGTGGCCCAGACGCTCGGTGTTCGCTTCGTCGGTGCCGGGCCGCGGCGGCCAGGGAAAGTCGGCGCTTTCGACCAGACGCACGTAACCGCGGCCGACGGGCCGCTCGTGCATCACCACGTTGCCGGGGATCGCGCCCACCATCTGCGCCACCCGGCCGTTCCAGCGGATCGATCGCGCCAGGTACATCAGGCCGCCGCATTCCGCATACACGGGCAGCCCGGCGCTGATTGCAGCGCGAATCTCGGCCCGCAAGCCGCTGTTGGCCTCGAGCTGCGTCATGAAGGCTTCAGGGAATCCGCCACCGATGAACAAGCCGTCCAGCGGCGGGAGATGGGCATCGCGCAGCGGGTCGAACGAATGCAGGGTGGCGCCAGCCGCGCGCAGCGCGTCGAGGTCGTCGGGGTAGTAAAAACCGAAGGCCGCGCCGCGCGCGATGCCGATGCGCACCGGCTGCGTGTGGGCTGCAGCGGCGGGCGCGGGCATGGCGTCCATCGGCATGGCGGCGGCCGACCCTGCCAGCGCCTGCACGCGGGCTAGATCCACCTGCGCCGCCACCGCGTCGGCAAGGTCGCGCAGCAGTCGATCGGTGTCGCCGACTTCGGCCGTGGGCGTCAGCCCGAGGTGGCGCTCGACCATCGCCAGCCGGCTGTCGTGCTGCACGGCGCCGAGCACGGGCACGTCGGTGTAGTGCTCGATCACGGCGCGCAGCTTGGCGTCGTGGCGCGAGCCGCCGAGCTGGTTCAGGATTACGCCGCCAATGCGCACCGCAGGGTCGAAGGCCTGGTAGCCGAGGATCAGCGGCGCGATGCCGCGTGTCATGCCGCGGGCGTCGATCACCAGCAGCACCGGCATGTCGAGCTGGCGCGCCAGGGCCGCATTGCTGTTGCTGCCGTCCAGCGCCAGGCCGTCGTACAGGCCCTTGTTGCCTTCGACCAGGCTGATATCGGCGCTGTGCGCGTGGCGCGCGAACAGGGCGTCGATCTCGGCCTCGTGCATCAGGTGCGGATCGAGGTTGAAGCAGGGCCGGCCACTGGCCCGCGCCAGCCACATCGGGTCGATGTAGTCGGGGCCCTTCTTGAAGGTCTGCACCGCCAGGCCGCGCTCGACCAGGGCCCGGGACAGGCCGATGGCCAGCGTCGTCTTGCCCGACGACTTGTGCGCCGCAGAGACCAGCAGGCGGGGTAGTCGCATGGCCTCAGTTCCCTGCCGCGCTGTGGGTTGCCGCGTCCTGCTTGGGCAGGACGTCGAGCACGCGCACGCCGACGGTGGTCATCACGAACGCCGCAGCGATGCCGCCCAGGCCAAGCAGAAGTTCGGGCCAGCTCGGACGGTAACTGGCGATCGCGCCATCGCCGAAGCTGCTGCTGACCTGGTAGCCCGGAAAGATGTCGAGCGGGAACACCTGCCCGCCGATGATGAAGACGTAGAGCCAGGCAAAGGCGCCGAGCAGCACCAGCACCGACGCGGCCAAGGTCGCGCGCTCACTGGCAAAGCGCGGATGGAACAGCAGCCCCATCGGCAAGGCCGAGCCCAGCAGCACATAGCCGGCCCAGAACAGCAGCGGATAGACGCCTCCGTCACGAAGGATGAAGGCCTCGAACGCGCCCTGGCGCGCGAAGTACAGGTTGGTCAGGTGATAGACCGCCACCAGGTACAGCGACGCGGCGACGAAGATGCCGAGCAGGTGCGCCTGGCGACGGCGCACCGCATCCTCCAGTGCGTGGCCGTTCCAGACCAGCAGGGTCGATTGCACGAGCATGAACACCGCCAGGCCCCAGCCCAGCGAGAGCACGATGAACATCGGCGCCAGCAAGGCCGATTGGTAGGCCTGTCGGGCGACCAGAAAGCCGAAGATCGAACCGGTGCCGGTGGTCAGCACAAAGCGCCAGAGCAGGGCGGCCACGCCGGCGGCCTGGGTGTAATGGTTGAAGCGCCGCTCGAACATCGTCCACAGATAGACCACCACGATCGCCGCCATGCCGCTGTAGAGGAACACGTTCCAGGCGAACACGGAGCGGAAGTTGTAGTGCGTGGCGGCGACGATCAAGCGCTCGGGGCGGCCGAGGTCGAGCATCAGAACCATGATGCCGCCGGCCAACAGGGTCAGGCACAACAGCGCCGACAGCGGCGCGCGCTGCTTGTACATCGATTGGCCGAACACCGAGCCGACCGACGCGACATTGAGCACGCCCGAGGCGGCAACGATCATGAAGATTGCGAATACATGCGGCAGGCCCCAGACCACCTGGTTGTTCATGCCGGTGATCACGTGGCCCTGCTCTTCCATGCTGTACGCGGCCAAGAGGCCGGCCAGCACGACCGCGCCGCCGATGGCCAGCAGCAAATAGAACAGGCGTTCCTCGTGGCGGTGGGCTGAAAGCGGCGTGCTTTTCATCTCAATGGCTCCACAGCGCCTCGCGCGGCCCACGACGCATGCATGGTCGCGCATTGCCAAGCGCGCGCCGCGGATCGGGCTTTGCCCGGCCGCTGGCGTGGCCCCCTTGAGGGGGAGCGGCGAAGCCGCTTCGGGGGTGGTCCCATTTCACAAGCCCTGGTAGCGCACGCCGAGGTCGAGCTTCAGGTCGGCACGCAACTGCGTCGTGGCGCTGGCCCGCACACGCTTGGAAATCTCGCTCGCCGGGTCGTTCAGGTTGCCGAAGGTGATGGCGTTGTGGCCGGCCTTCGTACAAGCCTCGGCGCAGGCCGTGTTCTGCTGGCCCTGGTCGATGCGGTGCACGCACAGGGTGCAACTCTCGACGGTGCCTTTGCCGCGCGGCACCTCGGGTTTCTGTTCGGTCACGGCCTCATGCACGAAGGAGCGCGCCTGGTACGGGCAGGCCATCACGCAGTAGCGGCAGCCGATGCAGGTATGGCGATCGACCATCACGATGCCGTCGGCGCGCTTGAACGACGCGCCGGTCGGGCAGACGTCGACGCAGGGCGGGTCGGCGCAGTGTTGGCACATCACGGGCAGCGAGGCCGTGCGGCCGGTCTTGGCTTCTTTCAGCTCGATCTTGCGAATCCACTGCACGTCGGTCGGCCGCTGCGGCGTGGCCAGGCCGTTCTCGGTGTTGCAGGCGGTGACGCAATCGGTGCA
>JANMSR010000341.1:0-3947 GCA_031389565.1 Burkholderiales bacterium | reverse complement strand
CAGCAACATCTTCGACGGCTACGAGGCCTTCAAGGGCGACATCGCCGGGCGCAAGAACGGCGTGCTGATCAGCCAGGACAACGGCGAGATCGTGACCTACGCGCTGGGCAAGCTCGACGACCGCGGCCGCATGTTCGTGCGTGCCGGCGACCCGGTGTACGAAGGCATGCTCGTCGGCATCCACAGCCGCGACAACGACCTGGTGGTCAACGCGGTGCGCGCCAAACAGCTCACCAACTTCCGCGTCAGCGGCAAGGAGGACGCCATCAAGATCACGCCGGCGATCGACCTGACGCTCGAGTACGCCGTCGAGTTCATCGAGGATGACGAGCTGGTCGAGATCACGCCGAAGTCGATCCGCCTGCGCAAGCGCCACCTCAAGGAACACGACCGCAAGCGCGCATCGCGCGAGGCCGCGTGACGTAATGCCGGGCGCAACAGGCGTGCTTGCCGCGCCCAGGTCATCGCGGCCAACCGTGCGCAATGAGGCCGCAAGTTGCGGCCCGAGCGTGACACTTGACCTATGTCCAGTTGTGACAATTGGACACAATCCACCGTGCCCTGAATCAATGAAGGAAAGGTGGCGATATGAACAAGGTGAAGAACTTCTTCAGCGCACAAGGCGTTGGCATTTCCGTGCTGCTGGCCGTGCTGCTGGGTGGCATTTTGTCGGCAACGTCCGCATCCGAACTGCGTGTCGAGCACGCCGTGCGGGAGAACTTCGTTGCGGCCGGCCTGCTGTCGAACCTGCAATTGCAGGGCGAAAAGATGCGCCGCTACGAAAAGGAAATGTTCATTTATGCGGCGGTGGCCGACAAGCGCGCCGGCTACGTCAAGGAGTACAACGAGGCCTACACCAAGCTGCTTGCGCTAACCGACCGCATGCTTGCGCCCAGCGGCACGGCATTCAGCGACGAGGAGCGCAAGCAAATCGCTGCGTGGAAGAACGCGGCGAACTTCTACGCCAGCGAGTTCACCCGCCTGGCCAGTCGCGCCGACGCCGCGCAAGCGCAATTGGCCACCCTGCCGCCCGAGCAGCGCGGCGCATTGACCGTCGAGTACAACGAGGCCATCAAGGCCGGCAAGGACCGCTTTCGCGAGTTGCTGAATGGCTCCGACAAGATGCGCGCTGCCAAGGAAGCGGAGTCGCAGACGATCGCCGGCGAGCTGCATGCGATCTTCTCGAACCTGCGTATGGGCGTGTTGTTCGGTGGCCTCTTCGTCGTCGGTTGCGTGCTGTTTGCGCTGCGCCGCAAAGACGTGCCGCGATCGCGGCAGCGCGCAGCGACACCGGTATCGGCGTTGCGCTGATCCGATCCGCTAGCGGTGCCGCCCGGCGCCGCGCCTGCCCGCGGCGGTGGTGTCGATGACCCACCGCCGCGCCGTTTTTCTGATGGTCGCTGTGACGCTGATGTGGAGCATCGCCGGCGTCGTCACGCGCCAGCTCGACGCGGCGCGCAGCTTCGAGGTTACGTTCTGGCGCAGCGCATTCAACGCCGCGGCGCTGTTCGCGGCGCTGCTGGTGATGCGCGGTGCGGGGTTGTGGCGCGACATCCGCACCGGCGGCATCGCGCTGTGGTTCTCGGCGCTTTGCTGGGCCGTGATGTACACCAACTTCATGGTCGCGATCACGCTGACCACGGTGGCCACCGTGCTGGTCACGATGGCCATCGCGCCCTTGGTCACGGCGTTGTTCTCGCGCTTCTTCCTGCACCATCGCCTGCCCGCGCGCACCTGGGCGGCGATCGGCGTGGCCGGGCTCGGCATCGCGTGGATGTTCGGCCGCCAGGTCATGACGGGTCATGAATCCGGGGGCGCGTCGATGACCGGGGCCCTGGTCGCGCTCGGTGTGCCGCTGGCCGCTGCGGCCAACTGGACGCTGCTGCAGCACCTGCACCAGCGCCACGCCGCCGACCCCAGCGTTGAAGAGCCGCAGATGCTGTCCGCGGTGCTGCTCGGCGCATTGCTGTCGGCCGCGGTGACGCTGCCGCTGGCGCTGCCGTTCTCGGCCACTGGACACGACCTATCCTGGCTGGCCCTGCTCGGGGTGGTGCAGCTCGCCATTCCGTGCCTGATCGTCGTGCGCCTGACGCGGGTGCTGCCGGCGCCGGAGCTCTCGCTGCTCGGCCTGCTCGAGGTGATCTTCGGCGTGTTCCTGGCCTGGGTCGGCGCCGGCGAGGTGCCGGGCGCCGAAGCCCTGGCGGGCGGCGCGCTGGTTGTCGGTGCCTTGTTCGTCAACGAGGCCCGAGCATTGAAACTGCGCGGCAGGGCTCAAACCCTGTAGCGCCCGACCGTCTGGCGCAGTGTGCTGCGTACCATGGTAAGAACCTCCAATGGTTTAACCTCGCCGGGTTGAAACAGGACGGGAAGCAAGTGTCAAGACGATCGACATGTCGCTGGGCGTGGGCAGTGGACTGGCGGGTGCCAGTCCAGAGCCTGATGAAGCACGACGGGGCATCCCCCAACGAGCCTTGCGGACCCGGGGCTCAGTGGCGCAGGGACGACCGATGAAACGACTGTCCGGCCTCGACGCCACCTTCCTGCACCTCGAAACGCCCGAGATGCCGATGCATGTCGGCGCGCTGCACCTGTTCGAGTTGCCCGTCGGCGCCCGTGGCCGCTTCGTCAACGCGCTGCGCAAGCACATGGCCGAGCGGCTGCCGATTGCGCCTGCACTGCGGCGCCGGCTGTGGCAGATGCCGCTGAACATCACCAACCCGGTTTGGCTCGATGCCGTGCCCGACCTGAAGCAGCACATCGTCGAGGTCAAGCTCGGCCGCAAGGGCAGCGACATGGCGCAGCTCGAAGCCCTGGTCGGCCAGTTGCACCCGAAGCTGCTCGACCGCAGCCGGCCGCTGTGGAAGTTCCATGTCATCGAGGGCCTGTCGCCGGGCGAGGGCGGTGCCAAGCGCGTGGCGCTGTACACGCAGTTGCACCACGCCGCGGTCGATGGCCAGGCCGCCGTGGCGCTGGCCAACGCGATCCTCGACCTGAGCCCCACGCCGCCGCCGCTCGAGGCGCGCACCTCGGGTCGCGTCAAGCGCTTCGAGCTCGGACTGGTGGAGATGATCTCCGGCGCCATCGGCAGCGAGGTGCAGCAGATCACGCATTTGATCCGGGCGCTGCCGGGCGCCATCGGCTCGTTGTCGTCGGCGGCCACCCAGGTGGCCGCACGCAGTGAGCTCGTCACCGGCAGGAAGCGCAGTGGCAGCCTGGGGTTGGCGCCGCGCACACGGCTCAATGCCTCGGTCACGGCCGGTCGCGCGTTTGCTGCCGTCTCGCTGCCGCTGCACGAGTTGAAGGCGCTGGGCCGCCTGCACGGTGCCACGCTCAACGACATGGTGCTGATGCTGTGCAGCACCGCGCTGCGTCGCCATTTCGGCAAACACGGCCCGCTGCCGCGCCAATCGATGGTCGCCGCGGTGCCGGTGTCGTTGCGCGCGAAGGGCAACACCAGCGCCGACAACCAGGCCTCGATGACCCTGGTGAGCCTGGGTACCCACATCGCCGATCCGATGCGCCGGCTGGCGCACATCAGGGCCGCCACCCAGTCGATGAAGAGCACTTTGTCGGGTGTGAAGAGCATCTTGCCGACCGACTTTCCGTCGATCGGCGTGCCCTGGCTGATGGAAGCCGCCACCGCGCTGTACCGGCGCGCCAAGGTCGCCGACAAGTTGCCGCCGGTGGCCAACGTGGTCATCTCCAATGTGCCCGGACCGCCCGTGCCGCTGTACATGGCCGGGGCCAGGATGCTGACCAACTACCCGTGCTCGATCGTCGTCCACGGCGTCGCGCTGAACATCACCGAGAAGTGGCCCCGTTTGTCTGAACAGCTTTCCCCGATTTATAAGTGGACTGCGGGCGGGTTGCAGACGGTGCAGAGTTGTCCACGGCGGCGGGCGTGCGGCGCATTGCGACGCAATGCACGCCCGCCGCGGTGGGCAACT